>JAERTK010000080.1 GCA_016844935.1 Desulfobacteraceae bacterium
TTCTGACTTGAGCATCCGGTTCCCAGTGTTCACATTCAGCGCCACCACATGATGCTGTTACAGCAGGACGAAAAAAAGGGGTTGATGATCTTTCCATCCAGTCTTCACTTTCATCGTGCAAATAGCGAACATGTGTGATACTGCCCGGCAGGTCGGCCTGCATTATCTCAGCACTGTAGGTCGTCCAGCCGGTAACCCGCACCAGTGAGGAAAATACCGGTCTGTGACCGGGTGTCGCCTGATAGGTGATGGTTTGATCGGAGCTTCCGGAATCCGATGGGCCAAGTACCACGGTACTTTTAAAGGTATAAGTACCACTGTTAAAATTGACGGTAATATCTCCATTGCCGTCAATGGCAGTTCTGACTTTGTTTACTGCTCCTTGAAACGTTTTCAACGGCTGAGATTGTGTGCCGGCGTTCGAGTCGCTGCCGCTCGGATCAACATAAAACACATCCTGCCCCACGGCTATTACGGGAACCATAATGAAAATGCTTGCCAGAAAAATACTCAATCTTAAGGTTGAATGTTTCATGTTTCACACCCCCAGTCTTGCTAAATGTAATAATTCCCTTTCAGCCTAACCCAATCTCCTCATTCCTGTATGACATTGCTTTCACAGCAAAGTCCTTTATAGGCCTCGAACTACTACACTATTCTTTCCAATACCTTTCCTGAACATTACAATCCAGTAAGGATTCGTTACGTTCGTTACCTTCTGCCGGCGACAACCGAGCCCCCACCTCAACACTGAAGAGAACAAAAGAGCAATGAGTATTGTCATGGTAAATCTCCTTGAAAATGGTTTCAGTGTATCCGCATCATGGGTTCCCTTTTAATCCGGTAAGTATGCTTGGCTCACCATCCAGTGGGATCACGCCCATATCATGGGCCAGTTGAACCAATGAGACATACCAGAAAGTTCGGGCATTGGCGTTTTCGGAGCGGGCATCAGCGAGTGTGCTTTGAGCCTGGAGAAGTTCAACGATTTGGGCCACACCTTCCCGATATGAGATCAGCAACGATTCATACGAAAGCTCAGCACTGCTCAACAGTTCCCTGCTTGCCTCCACCCGCTGTCCTGAGGTGGCGAGGTTTTGATAACTGTTCCATACCTGCTCGATGACAAGTTGCTCCTGACGTTCAGCATTCGCCCTGGCCTTGTCGGCCAGCGCTTGTTTACGGCGTATGGCGTTATCAATGGAGAATCCTTCGAACAGGGAAAACTTCAACACCAGTCCAGCCCGTCCTTCAAAACCACTATTAGAATAATCCCTACTTGCCCCGGTATTAGGGAGGGGAGTGCTACTACCATAGAGTTCCTTCCATGCCGCTCCGGCTTCGAGGTTCAAAGTGGGCCAAAGATTGGACTCCGATTCCCTGACCGCAGATTCGCTCGAGCGGAGCCTGGCCCATGCCGCCGCCATATCGGGACGTTTCTCCAAAGCCTCTTTGATCACTTTATCAACATTGATATCAGCCCATTCCAGCTGTGGTTTCTGCTCATAGGGAGCAATTTCGAACTTGCTGTTGGCACCAAGCCCCATTGCGGTTCCGAGTCCCCCGCGGGCAATCTCAACGGCGCCGCGGCGGTCCACAACTTCCAGGACGCGTTGAGCCCGGCGGGCCCGTGCCAGAAGGACGTCTGTTACGGTACCGACTCCCACTTCTCTCCTCCTGTCGGCCGACTTCTCGGTGATCTGTGCCGCCTCAAGATTGGCTTCGGCAGCCCTTAAAGAAGCCAATTGGCCCACCAGCATATGATAAGAGCTGGCCACTCGAAGGACCACATCCTGCATCCGTTGATTATGTCGCCAGTTGGAAGCAATCAGCGATTGCCACGCCGCCTCCGCACGGGCACTGCGCCCGCCGAAATCCAGCAGCAGATAAGACAATTCGGCCATGGGGCTGTAATTGAACTGCTCGAAGAAATCCCGGCCTCCGAACAGTTCGGAACGTTCCACAAAGACGGACGCGCCGATGTCGATGCTGGGATAGTAAGGCGCCTGCGCCTCTCCGTAGATCGCGGCGGAGGCGCGGGTGACAGCCCAGGTTTCACGGGTTTCAGGGCTATTACGCAGGGCGATATCTATAAGCTCGGGAAGCCGTAAGTCACCATCGTGGATGGGAACTCGGTCGGGAATGCGGGGAGCCCGTGCAAAATCCCATGCGCCGGTGGTCCCACGCGGATGGCTCGCCTGTTCCGGGGAAGGGCGCCATGGGGTCGATGCGGACGCGGGGGCTTTGGTCAAGGGGTTTTGTCCCGGGAGGTTGGACAGGCAACCGGTGAGCAGAAGCAATGAGGCAAGGATGGCGACAGTTCGGGCGTATATCATGGTGCACCAACCTTGACGTGCATTCCTGACTGCAGTCCCACCTGGCCTTCGACCACAACACGTTCGCCCGCCTTGAGACCGTGGGTAACGATGGTATCGCCGTCAACCGATTCACCTGTTTCGATCAATCGCATTTCGGTTATACCATCGGCGGAGACGGTAAAAAGGAAAGGGCCGCGTTGGCCTAAAGCGATTGCGGCTGTCGGTACCGTCAGGGTGTCCGATTGGGTTCCGATCTGAATTGCCACATTGACAAACTGCCCCGGCCACAGCAGACCCTCTTGATTCGGCAGCTTTCCCTCCATTTCGATCATACCCGTGGCAGGGTCTATCCGATTGTCGATGAGCCACAGCTCACCTTTAAATAGCCGATTACCGTCATTGGGGACAGTGACTTCAATGCTCAGGGTCTTGGGCCTATTGGCTGCGCGAATCCGCTGCAGATCTTTTTCCGGAACGGCAAAGAGTATTTTGATGGGGTCTATGCGGTTAATCACCACCAGAGTGGGGTCCGATGGGCCACCGCTTGCCGTGACCAGATTCCCCGGATCAATTAGCCTTTGACCTGCACGGCCGCTGAAGGGCGCGTCGATGGAGCAGTAGTTCAGATTTATCCGGGCCAGCGCAATGGATGCGCGATCAGCCGCAACTTGTGCTTTCAGAGCTGCTGCGGAAGTACGGTAACCGTCGTAAGCATCCAGGGAAATGAACTCATCCTTGGCGAGTTTCCGGTAGCGAACCACCTGTTCACGCGCATAGGTCAATTCCGCCTGATGCTTGAGCAATTGTGCTTTTGCTTTATCCAGGATAGCCTTGAACGGACGCGGATCGATGCTGAAAAGCTGCTGCCCCTCCTTGACGTTTTCGCCCTCACGAAAATGATAGGAAAGAACATAACCGGTCACCCTCGCCTTGATCTCGGCGCTTTCCCATGCTTTGATGTTGCCGATGTACTCCAGACGAAGGGGGACCGATCGCTGGACCACCGGGGCCACAACGACACGCGGTTTCTTGCCGCTTGAGGAGGTTCTCTGGTCCGCTGTTACGGGTGCGTTTACAGCCGTCAGAAAAAATAAGAGGAGCAGAGAAAAGAGGAACTTGTTCATGGTGTCACCTGTCTGATTTTTCGCCTTCATGGCGAGTCGGGGGTGATTCGGGCGGCTGCTTTTTATCCTTCGATACGAAACGTTCTCTCAGGCTTTCGATCAGGGTATACAGCATCGGGATCAGAAGCAGGCCCAGTGCTGTTGAAACCAGCATCCCGCCAAATACCGTCGTACCGATGGACCGGCGACTCGCAGCGCCCGCTCCACCGGCGATGACCATGGGAAAGATGCCGATAATAAATGCGAAGGCGGTCATGAGAATTGGGCGAAGGCGAAGGGTTGCAGCGCCGACCGCCGCATCGACAATGGAACTCCCCTTTTCGCGCAGCTGATTGGCCACTTCGACAATCAGAATGCCGTTCTTGGTCGCCAGCCCGATCAGCATCACAAATCCGACCTGCGCATAGATATCGCTCGGCAACCCGCGAATCCTCAGTGCCAGAAGCGCACCGAGGATGGTAAGCGGGACCGACAGCATGATAATGACGGGCTGAATGAAACTGTCATATTGCGCCGCCAGCACCAGATAAACAAAAAGCAATCCGAGTGCAAACACCAGTGGGGCCAGGTTGCCGGCCTTGATTTCCTGCAGGGACATGCCGGTCCACTCATAGGTCATATTGGGGGGCAGGATTTTCTGTACCAGTTCCTCCATAATTTTAATGGCTTCATTTGAACTGACCCCCGGCGCCGTTGTCCCTTCGATCAGGGCGGAGCGATTGAGATTGTGGTGCGGGATGTATGCGGCACCCTTGGTGGGAGTAATCTTGATCAGATTGCGCAGGGCAACCATCTCACCGCTGCCGGTTCGCACATAGAATAGGGGAATGTCGGAAGGCTCGGCCCGGGCATGGTGTTCCGCCTGCACATAGACCTGATAGACACGGCCGAAAAGGTTGAAATCGTTGATGTAAAGCGAACTAAGGTAAATCTGCAGCGTCTCAAACACCTGCGCCATGGGGATTCCGCGCGCCAACACCTGCTGGCGGTCGATTTCCGCATACAGTTCGGGATTATCGTGGCTGAACACGCTGAAAATTCGTTTCAGTCGAGGATCCGCTTTGGCCGCGGCCACGACTTGTTGCTTGACGTTCGCCAACTCTTCCAGGGGCCCGCCGGCCTTGATCTCGAGTTCGAGCTGAAAGCCCCCGAACGGGCTGAGGCCCTGTATGCTGGGTGGATTCATCGCCATGATTTTCCAGCCCGGGCGTTTCTTCATCATGAATTCGCGGTTCAGTTTTTCGATCATCGCCATGGCCGATTCGTGCGGCGCCGAGCGTTCTTTCCAGAGTTTCAAATTGACGAAGATGGTGGCATAGTTGGATCCATCCCCCGCGATCATGCTGAACCCTGCCAGAGACATGATGTCGAGTACGCCGGGCACTTTTTCCACGTGGCCCGATACCTTTTCCACCATTTCTTCCGTTACGTGCAAAGCCGTACCCGAGGGCCCGGTTATACTCACCACAAAGTACCCCTGATCCTCTTCCGGGAGAAAGGCTGTGGGTGCTTTATCAAACATTATTACCGTCAGCGCCAGCAGCGCGATGAACAAAATGAGCAGCGTTCCACGCCATCGGATCGTCCATCGCAGTAATCTGCGGTAACCCTCGGTGGTCGCTTCAAACCCTTTCTCGATTGCGGCGCTCAGCCGATTAGGCGATGATCTCCCCTTTTTTAGGAGCAGAGACGAAAGGGCCGGCGCAAGCGTGACCGCGGTGAACAGGGAGAGTACAATGGAACAGGCGATGGTCAAAGAAAACTGCTTGTACAACTGGCCGGTGATGCCGGGGAAGAAGGCAACGGGGACAAATACGGCCACCAATGAGAGGGTGCTGGCGATCACCGCGCCCATGATTTCGTGCATGGCCGAGGCGGCGGCCTCGGCAATACTTAAGGACTTTTCCTGAATGACGCGCGACACGTTTTCAATGACCACTATGGCATCGTCCACCACCAGGCCGGTGGCCAGTGTGAGACCGAACAGCGTCAACAGGTTGATTGAAAACCCGAACACTTTCATCAACGCGAACGTGCCCAGAAGGGAGACCGGAATGGTGACCATGGGTATGGCGGTACTGCGCCAGTCACGCAGAAAGAAGAAGATCACCAGCCCCACCAGAATGATCGCTTCGATCAGTGTTACAACAACTTCATCGATGGCCGCATTTACAAAAATCGTTTCATCGAACGGGTAAACAACCTCGAGGCCCGGCGGGAAGTGACGGGACAGCTGCTTGACCTTGGCGCGCAGGTCATCGGCCATCTGCACCAGATTTGCGCCCGGCAATGGTTCGAAAATAAAGGCTACCGACTTGTGCCCTTCAAAACGTGATTCCGTGCTGTACTGGCTTGCCCCCAGTTCCACACGGGCGACGTCTTTCAGTTTTACAACCGAGTTGGCGGGCCCGGGCTTCACCACGATGTCCCCGAATTCGTCAGGCGTACTCAAACGGCCCAGCATATTGACGCTGCGCTGCAGTTTTACAGAGGCCGGTGCGGGGGGCAGTCCGGTCGATCCGCCCGGAATCGTCAGATTTTGATCTTTTAGCGCAGCCACCACATCGCCGGCTGTCAGGTTGCGGGTTGCAAGTTTGTCGGGATCAAGCCAGATACGCATGGCATATATGCGCTGCCCGCGGTAACGGATGCCGCCGACGCCCGGCACTCGCGCCATGTCGTCCAGCATATAGATCTGGGCATAATTGCTGAGAAAATTGGAGTCGTATCGCCCCTTTTTATCGTACAGCATCATGGACAATACCAGGTTGGGAGAGACTTTGCGCACCGAGATCCCCATGCGCCGGACTTCCGCCGGCAGGCGCGGGGTGGCCTCGGTAATGCGGTTGAGCACATCCAGCTCCGCCGTATTCACATCATAGCCCAGTTCGAAGGTGACGGTGATGGTTGCCTGGCCGTCATCGCTGCTTTTTGAATCCATGTAAATCATGCCGGGTGCACCGTTGATGGCGTCTTCAAGCCAGACGATGACGGTCTCTTCCACGACTTCGGCGCTGGCGCCCGGATAAACCGCGCTGACCTCGACGGTTGGCGGAAGTACCGGGGGGAGTTTGGCAATGGGCAGAACAAGAATCGAGATGATCCCGCCGAGAACCAGGGTCAGGGAGAGAACGATGGTCAGAACGGGACGGCGAATGAAGAGATTATTTACCAATTCCTTTTTTTTCATCTAAACACGGCATCCGTTTGTTGGAAGACATTTTTTTCAGCAAGAATCCTCTGCCGGGAGTTCCCCTAAGACTGGTTCCCTGCGATTTCATCCCTGATGGTATCCAATTTCCCGAAACATATGAGTTTATCGCCGACAACGATTTTCGTCCGGCCGGGAGGATTGGTGGTAATCTTGCCGCCTCTTTCCAGGGCAAGGACAATTATGTCGTGGGCTTTCAGCTCTGTATCATGTAAAGCCATGTTCTCAAGTGAACTATCCTTGAACACTTTGACGCTGGAAACACCATAGCCGCCCGTTGCAACGAGAAGTTCATTACACGAAACAGGTCTGATGAACTCCCTGTTGACAATCCTTTTCTTTAACATCTCGCTGAGACTTGTCGAGAATTTTGTATGGGTAACGACCTTGTAGATCACAATCACAACCAGCGCAATAATTGCAATTTTGACCAAGGTCTCCACACTTCCAGGGACACTCCCGTGCAAATAGGGAATATAAAGATCATTTGTGGTCAATGAATTGGCGAAGGTGGCGAGCAGGGTGACAAAGCCGGCTTTACCCAGTACCATCAACACCGATGCGATTCGTCGCCTCTGGGGATCGGATGCTATCAGTTCTGCTTCTCGGGTCGTAAACCCGGTCCCCGTAAAACACGAAATGGCCTGAAAAACCGCTTGTGTACCGTTGACCCCAGTCAACTCAAAGGCGATGCAGCCGATTTTCACCACAACAACAGAAATGATAAGAATAATTATAAAGAGTAACAGGTTCATGTTTCCCCTCTTGCTTCTGGTTACAAGTTGCCGCTGTGACGCACCTGGCGCCCCCTGTGACCCCGAACAGAATTGACGGCCCGCGAGGCCGCAAATATTGCTCAGCAACAAGTATGCCAAGGGGGACAAAACAGTCATGTCATCATAGAATTGGCTTTAATTACAACAGGTTATAATCGACCTGGGAGCTTTTTCGGGGTATGATGACCATCGGCTGCCGAACGCCGACTTGAGACTATTGTCAAACGGCGATCACAGAAGATGGGGGTGTCCAGGAATATTGCTGGAAATTCAGTCAGTTGCTGACTTGACAATATTGTCAACTCAATTTGATAATATTGTCAAGCCGGTGTCCGGAAAGGGATCGGCATTGAAGACAATTATAACCTCGCCATTCCCGCTGGTTCGTTGAGAAGCTCAAAAATGCCCGCCCCGCTTTCACCGTGCCGAAGGCTCGGTTTGCGGGGTGACGGCGCGGCGCAAGAACCCGCCTGCTACATGGATTCGCCCACTATCGGAAGAATGTTCAAGAGCCAATCTCTGTAGTCGTTGCCACACATGGTGGGAACACCCCCGGGATTGAGCGCGACACTCGCCTTTTTGCCCTCGAGGCTCGTGCTGAGGGCGTCGGTGCAGGTGAGGTTGGTCCACTCCAGCGATGGCCAGGCATAACTCTTTGGAGTTGACGTATCTGTGACGGCGTAGCCCGGGTAGTCCGTTGGATTCCAAATCTGGTTGGCGTAGCCGCAGATGACGCCATGGTAGAAGTGGGAATCGCTGACCAGCCCGTTTCCCGTGGTGCGGGTCCACTCATTCATGTCCAGCCAGAATTCCGCGTCAGAGCTGTTCGGACAGGATGACGGGACGGTGTTGTAGCTGTGGCGCTCCATGAGACCCGTGTAATTATTTTGACCGTCGTCGTTGTCGCACCACGGTTGTTTGCTTCGGTGCCTGGTCGCTGAACCGTCAAAAAAGCACCACACTGTCAGCGGGTTGTAATATCTATCGTCCGAACCGAAGTAGCTGTCCGTCTGCTTGTTGAACACCACGATCTTGTTGGCGTTCTCAAGGCCCGCCGCATCGATCCCGTAATTGGTCGTCACGTTGCAGTCGGTTGTCTGCGTGCTTCCGGAGGTCCCCCTGCAGAGCCAGCCCGCTGCGGTTGTCGCGTCATCCTTGTCGCTGAGTTCGTGAAAGCCGGTGAGCAGCACGTTGAAGCGTTCAGCGGTGGTCTTTTTCCATGTGCCTTGTCCGTCGGACCCGTAGGCGCCGTATTGGACCGAGGGTATGGGTTCCGTGGGCTCGACGACGAGTGGTCCGCAGAGGTCTGTTGACAACAGCGGGCTGGAACAGTCGCCGCCGGCCGCTGCCGTGTAAGCCTCAAGGTTGGTCGCTATCAGCCAATCGTTACCGTTCACGATGACATACTCGTCGGTGCTGTACGGCGCGCCGCCCACTGCGATCTGATCGGTCAGGAAGGGTAGCACCTGGTTCGTGTAGGTGGTCTGCGCCTGTGTGCAATAGTACGACGCGCTGCCCTCCGACGAGTCGCATATGTCAGGCAGTGTCGAGTCAATGTCGCCGGTTGGCGATCCGGCAGCCAGCCAGGCTTTGTAGTGGTAGGCCTCAACGAGCACGGTGTATGCCTTGGTGTTGTAGCCGTAGAACCAGTTCTGGATCGGAGCCACAATTGACTCGTAGTATGGCCGGTCATCAAGGGTCCCCGGGTCCGGCTTTCCCTTGGCGCTGGTTTGAGCCGAGATGCAATCGTCAATGGTTCCCGCAGACGTCGACGTGACGCCGTAGTCCTGCAGCTGGTTGATGGCGAGGAAAGCGCCGGTGTCGGCATCGAGCACATCTGCGACCCAGGTCTCGATCACGGACTGCGGGGGTGGGGAACCCTGCTGGGTATCGGTGATGAAGTCCAGGTATTGGTTGTACCAGTCGTCGATTTGGGCGCCCGTAATGTTCAGCCAATCCGCATCGGTGGCGCACGTCAGCTTCAAAAGGTCAGTATTGATTTCATACAGTTCGTTGCAGATGTCGGCAAGGGTTTCCTCGATCTCGTTCAGTTCGTCCGCGATCTCGTTGAGGGCCTCGCTGCTTCCCCCGCTTACACCAACAGCCCCCAAAACCCAGCCGTACAGATCTGTTCCAAGCGCCCCTCCGGCGCCCTTTGCAACGCCGCCGAGCGCTGTCTCCAGCAGGTCGGTGAGCGAGGTGCCGAGATTGCTGGGAGGGGGACAACCGTTGTTTGTGCCCGGGTCATCCTTTCTTGCGGATGTGGACGAAGAGTCACACCCTGCCGCCAATAGGGCAATCACGATGACAACCGCGGGTACCAACTGCAGTGAAAGCCTGAAAAGTCTCATTATTTGTTTCATCGTAATCTCCTTTATTAACCATAACCCACACAAAAAATTACCGGTGCGGTGGCAGTTGAAAAAGCTGAAGGTTCGTCACCCATCCATGGCCGTCGGTCTCGCACTTCCACCGCTCGTCGGCGAAGTTCAGGTAGACCGGCGGGTAGGTATCGTCGAACAGGGCCAGTTCCGTCGTGAGCCGGGTGGACGCATACTCCCCTGTTCCGCCGCACTGGGACGGTTCGAGGATTTCCGCCCCGCTGACGATTACCTGGACATCCAGCCACCCCTCTCGCCGGCTGAGGTCCACCTGCACCCCCGGCTTCCGGGTGTCCGGTGTTTGGAAACGCACCGAACCGCTCCCTTCCGGCCGGGCAAAAAGCACCAGGTTCTGACCCGTCAAGGCCTGAACGCCCGGGATCAGTTCACCCGCCCCACCGGCTTCATTGAGCACACTCCCCATCACCAGGATTGACTGGGGCAGGTTCAGGCTCCCATCGTAACGAAACGACCCCGACATGGTGAGGGTACCGTTGGACGCGCCGGAACCGACATCCGCGGCCTTTCCTTCCGCAAAATAGGGGTTCAGGACCGGGATGGGGTCGACACTGACCAGAAGCGTGTCGCCGGCATTGCCCACCTGCGCGTCCTCACGGGTTTCCAGGACCCGGGCGAACAGGGTGTGGTCGCCGGGCTCCTGGAAGCGAAAATCCGGTACCCAGACGCAGGTACCGCCATCCTCATTGATGCCGGGAATGAGCTTGTCGGCAATGAGCACGCCCCCTTCCGACGGGTCTCCGTCGTAAATCTGGACATGATGGTTCCCCGTTTGTGTCTGATCCGTATCGACGCACACCCTAAGCGGCGTCAGTTGTGAGGCCACCACCCGGGCGAATTCGGTTTCCATCTTCCCGCTCACCTGAATGGCCAGGGCCGCTTCGGCCATGCTCACATCGGCCCCCAGGGGGTTTTTCTCTGTGGGTGTGGGCACGGCGAAGGTCAGTTCGGGGTCGGCCACGCTCAAAAGCGACCAGCCCTCATTGTTCTGCCCCGGGCCGACCGTCCCCTCGTAAATCTCCTCGATCTCGTCCTCGGGATCCAGGGTAACGTAGATCCGGTAATAGAGCTCACTTCCAGGGATACCCGGGCCGAACCCCGCGGTGTCCCACACACAGACGGCGCTCGCGCTCTCCAGGGGGTCGAGGGTCAGTAAAAGCGTGCTTCCCGCCCCGCATGTGACGGGCACCCTGGAGACCTCCTGGTTCATGGTGTCGTTGAGCTGTGCGGCCTCGAACCGGACGGGCAGGGCCTGAACCCCCCGCCCCACACTGTAATTGTGGACGTCCACCTCCAGGCGCACCTTGTCGCCCTCGGTCAGGGCACCGGCGACAAGCGCGTAGGTGCCGTCCTGCCCGGGCTCCGCGTACCGGGTGGTGAACCCTCGGATCTGCTTGGCATCGGCACTCCCGTTGGGTTCCCAGATGGTCCTTCCCATAAAGAAGGCGACGGCGCTGAAGCGCTTCGGAAGCTTCACGGCGGGATCGGGCAGCGACCCGTAGGTCTCCGTCCAGAAGGTGGCGCCGGTACCCAGGATGTCAACGGCGTGTGAGACCTTGGTGGTGCCGTCCTTTGCCAGATAGAAAACCGGCGCGAACTTGTAGGACTGGTTGGCGTTTCTCGCCGGGACATTGAGCTTGAAGCCGGTGGAGTTGTTGGTGCTGGAATCGGTGGTCTGGATGTCCGACCAGCTGTTGGAGTTGTTGATGTTCACGCCCACACTGCCCTCCACCTTAGATTTGATTCCTGCGATTTTGGATGAGGCCTTGAAGCCGACGGTAACGTCGAGGCTCTCGCTGAGCTCTTTGTTGTAGGTCTTGGTCTCGCCTTCACCCGACTCCTCTGAAAAAGTGAGATCGTAGGTGGCACCGGTTCCGCCGAGCACCAGCAGCCGGCCGTCCAGAAAAGGAATGCTCTCGGTGGCCTCCTGCCCTTCCTCGATAAACGTAAATTCCGCACAGCAATCCGAGGGTGTGAAGCTGGCGCCGGTGAGAAGCGGATAAGAGAGGATGTTGCCGTTCTCGTATGGCGGGGTGAACCAGTCCATCATGCTGAGCCCGCCGCCCTGTTCCGTCAACACCTTGCCGGGAAAGGAGATCTCCCAGAACGGATAGAGATCATCATCCAGCGCGATACCCGATATGGGGTAGCGCCAGACATCGTATGTCTGGAGCTTGGCGATGAGAAGATCGTCACGCTCCGTTGTGCCGGTGAAGGTTTCCTCTTGTTCGCGGTAGTTTTTCTCGTACGCATCCTTGTTCTCATTGTAATCGTAGCTGATTTTTCCCACCACTTCAACGGAGGCCGTGGCCTTGGTTTTGAAAATTCCCGCGTCCTTGCTGGCCGTCACGGACCCCTTGGCCGATGCCGTCACGCTGCCGCCGATGCTCCAGTCCGTTATGTTCCGGCTGGACTCCGCGTAATTCCGATTTTGCGTGTCCGAAAGCTTGATGAAAAAGTCGTCGTCCCGGCTGACGTTCATGATCTCGCCGTCCGCAGGGTCGGTGGCATCAGGCGGCCACCAGTAGGTGTGCTTGGGCGGTTCCTCAATAATGAATTCGGTCCGTATCAGGTCGTAGACGACGATATGCACGGGCGAACCCAGGTATAACGAGGCGCCCGTACGGTCCCAGGCCACTGCCGGGAGGCGGGCATTGGTGGGGCCGCTGATATCATGCCCCTTAAGCAGGACCTCGTCCCAGACCAGGGCGAGGCCGCCGCCGCTGCCATCGGCATCCACCGGCACGCCCTGGAGCCAGAAACCGTGAAACTGTCCCGCCGAGGTTCCATTGGCCGTCCCGTCCCGGGTGGCTTCCCAGTTGGTCACCACCAGCGACCACAGGGGGTTGGAAATGTCCCCGGCGCCCGCGAACCCGCCGGGACTCACGGAAAACCGCTGGGCGGAGGGGCACAGGCCGGTGTCGCAGCTTTGCTGGGGCAGGGTGACGGGATCCCCCAGGGGCGTAACGGTCTTGAGATCGTCGGAGATATCCAGGGCCACGGCGCGCAGTCCCCCGCCCTGGGCATAGGGCATGTTGTAGACCACCGCCAGCTGCCTGCGGTCGAAATTGTAACCCGAAGGCGGGTGGAACTTGAAGAGTCCGGATACCAGTTCTGCACGGGTGGTCTCGCAGGCCTTGTCAGAGGGCGTGGGCCTGCAGGCATAGCTGCCCGTGCCGTCATTGAATTCCGTACGGGATGTCCATGCCGGTTCGAATTCGGCAAACCGGCTTTCACGGGTAAGGTTGAAGTTCGCGTCGCTGGACAGGATTTGGATCCCCGGATAGGTCGCCCAGGTGGGGTAGGAATCCTGCCAGTTTACGACGGAAACACCCACGTCCAGACCGCCGTCGGCATTGAAGTCGCCCGTGGCAAGATCGATATCGCCCCAGAAAAGCGGATTTCCGGAAATGGTCTGGTTCCTGATAGGCTTCAAAACTAGATCATTTCCCACCCGCTCGATTTGCGGGGGATTTTCGCCGTCGTTGGTGTACCGAAGGACCGACACCCGGGCCTCGGTGTTCGTACGGAGGTAAGCCACCACGATTTCGTCCACACCGTCGCCGTTCAGGTCCCCTGTGCCACAGGATATGAGGCTGTCGGATCCGGTTTCCAGGACCAGCCAGTCCAGAGCATTAAAGAGCACAAGGTCATGCGGGTATTCCAGAGTTGTTTCCGTAACGCCCGATTCCGTCAAAGCGGTGTAGTCGAGCACCGTGACCGTGGGCGCCAGTACCGAACCGATCACCGGCATCTCACGCTTCAAAAACCGGCACACCACAACCTCGTCGTGTTCGATGCCGTCCTCGTCGATGAGGCTGCTCAGACTTCCCGTGGCAACATCGAAGCTGTTGGGAACGGGCGCCTCATAAAGGGCGCTGGTGGAAAACGCGGAAACGGTTGCCCCTGCCCCGGCCGCGATGGTTCCAGACGGCGTCAGAACGTCCACCGAAATGATATTGCTGGTGCCGGAACCGGTGAAACGCCCCACCGCCACCTGCTCGTCTTCCTGGCTCAGGATGTGCCCGGCCGCGGCACGGGCTTCCTGGATACCCTGAAGGCCCGGCACCATGGCATCCTGAAATACCATGCTCTTGAGGTCCTGGCTCCGGGCCCAGTCCGTATAGGTGACCGGGGGGTTCAACAGGGTGGGGTTCCACGGCATGGCAATGAGTGCGTGCTGGTCGGGAAACAGGTACCGGCGTTCCACCGGCACCATGGGGTCGGTGGCGCCGGGGTCGGAATCCTGCGCGGCCGCCTGCGGGGGCGGGGGCAGGATGAAACCGGCCAGTAGGACCATTGCGGCGGCAAGCATACATTGAAGCAATCGCCAAATCATGGCAACTTCTGACGTCCGACGGTACGGTACATACACGGATTGGGGAAATCGACGGGGGTAGATCATGGGGCACCTCCTGGCTCCCGACAGGGACAGCGCTGTTTGCGCAACCCCTATCTGATGAGTTTGATATGTTCAAACTCAGCCCTCGGAATGAGCCGAGGACTGACCTCTATAACGATCCGTTTTCCGGAAATTCTTAGCGCCAGCCAAAAGCAACAGATGACAAAGAACAGGATTGTTGCCAAAAAGATGACTATTGTCAAAGGCTATTCTCCAACAGATAAACTATGGTCATCCTCAGATGACTTGATACAAAGTTTCACAAATTACCCGCTACATATTGGTTTATTAATCAATCTTTAAACAGCTCATTTTTTTGCCCTGAAAGGGCTATACATACCAGCCCAGGGCAGCGCCCTGGGTTTAACACCGAAACCGGAGCCCTGAAAGGGCGTGGCACCCCCTTCAGTCCCAGAGATATCGTTCATCGTATTCAATTCCGTAGCGGTTGAGGAAGTTCAGGAATTCCTCTTTAAAGGTGCTTGAATGGTGGTGTTCCCATTGATTGTCAATGTAGCTCAGCAGCACGGGTACCTGCGACGCTCCAACAGAAAAAGCACCGTATCCGGCCTGCCAGGCAAACGATCGGAGTTTGTCATCCTGATTCTTCACCCACACCGATGACGATTTCTTGATCTCCTCCAGCAATTTGCTTACGGTTAACGTTCGCGGCAATGTGCAGGCGATATGAACGTGATCATCGGTGCCCCCCACGCGGTATGCTTCGCTGCCCACCGCTCGGCACGCCCCCGCAAGATAGGCGTGCAAACCAGACCGAAACGAATCTTCGATCCAGGGTTCCCGATTTTTCGTACTGTACACGAGGTGTAATACTATCTTCGCCAGTGATTGGGCCATGCGATCTCCCATGTATGTCACGCCCTTACAGGGCTCAACTATCTTTGCACCATGTTCCCAGGGCGTTGCCCCGGGCTGGTATGTCACGGCCCTTCAGGCCTGAGACACATGCGGTCTTCCCCTCGACTAAAGAACCCGCAAGGTCAAAAAGTGCCTAAATCGTATGCAGTAACACCGATGGGGTGATTCCCTCCTATCTTGCTGATCTTTTCAGCTAAATCCTGGCACTATTGCGCTATAACAGGAACGTCACAAAAAAGATTAACCACCGATATCTTCATGACCCTGTTCAAATTCCCATTGAACACCGTATCCATCAATAAAATAGAAGTAACGCGTTCTTCCGACCGTTTCACAGACTTTTTGCTTCTCGCCGAGGTTGCTTTCCAGTTCCGGGTCGGCAAATTTGAATTGATCGGGGGTAATATGATCAATCTTGAAAGGCTGATATTCCGCTGACGGGTTTATGAGTCGCACACCTTCATAGCTTTTGACATGATCAAATGCCTTATCAATCTCCTTTACCCTGAGGCAAATGTGACGAGGGCCGCCCATGTCGTTGGTTTTATGAAAATGAATCGCTTGATCGCCGGGAGGACTGTGGTACTCGAACAGTTCAATAAACAATCCGGCGTTTGGAATTTCAAGAAAACAGATCGATACGTCGACATCCTCGGGTTTTTCCAGAAACCCTGCTGATCTTGAGAAGCCGACGTTCTTGAAATGCGGGAATTCCTGGACCTTTTCCGCACCCAGCAATCCAACATAGTATTCAGCGGCCTTTTCCAGATCGTCGATAATGATGTTAATGTGTCCAAATCCGTCAAATTCTACCATTGTTTCCTCCCCTGGTGGGAACTGTGGTCCTCTCTATTCCCAGTCCAGCAAGCGGTTCTCTCCCTCCAGTTTTCGGATTTCGGTCAGGTCCTGGTTGGTGGGAAACAGGATATGTTCCTCCTTGTAAATCATATCCCGGATGGCCTCTACACCTGAAGCGGATTTGGGGCCAGCCCGCTCTCATTGATGCCCCGATCTCCACCGGTCGCATTCAGGCATATCCGACGCGCTTTCGTTATGCTTTAAGCGCTGGCTGAAACACCAAAAACTCTCAATTCCCCGCGCTTTTTCAATGTTTTCTTCACCGGCTGCTCGGAAGCAAAAGATTCCCCCCCACTTCCCCAGAACGACGCTTTTCCGATGTTTTTGACGGACTGAAAGTGAAAGTGTCCATATCAACCGAAATAAAATCTCCCGGATCAACGCTCCCGTCTTTGAATGCACCGGGCCGGCTCAAGGCGGAATACATACGGTAGGTTCCACCATATTCGAGACCGATAAAGGTGTAAAAAAACAGGTCCGGAAGAAATGCGCTCACACCCGTGGGTATGACGGAACCATCGGATAGGGGCTGGAAACTCCTGGGATCGTCCATGGCGCCCTGTCTTATGGTCATGGGATCAAGATCGGTCAGAAAAAACAAGGTGTTCCCGTCCGGGAGCAGGGCGCCCATGAAAAAATCCGATTGCCCCACAACATTCTTCACGGAAACACCGACGGAGAGATGATCCCCGGTCTGAAATTCGTCGGCGTTCATCACCTGGGTAACGGATGCTCCACTGGCGCCGCCGGGGTCAGCGTAGAATCCATTGGCCTGGAGCTTCACACTCGTATCCGTATCGCACACAAGTTGCTGTGAGGTTCGTGCATTAAACCAGAACGTGGGCGGATAAAAGTTGCCCGCGGACGCACTGCTTGTTGAAAAATCGATTTGTTCCGCAATCAACGTCATCAGGTCGGCGCCTATAATATGCTCATATCCATCACCCTTTGTCCCAGGGTCTTCATCGGCACAATAACTTGAATCAAGCATGTGAAATCCCCATTCCTTATCAAACATGTAAACGACCAGCGTCGCGGGGTCATTATTGAAGATATCGTACAGCGGCAGATAGGTGGGGCCGTCACCGATGCCGTCCGTGCCGGTACCCGGCACATCGGTGCTGCTGTTTTGATCCTTAATACCCTGAAAGGTAAGCCCCCCGTTCTTTACGAACGGATAAATATAGGCGTTTCCATGGTCCCCATCGACGCTGTTTGCACAGTACTGCCCAAAGCAATTCCAGGACCCCGAGCCCGATACCGTAGGGGCATCGCCATCCGACGAGAGTCGCGCAGCCCCCAGATTGTAGAGCTTGGGCCAGTAGGCGTAGTAGGTCTGCTGCCGGACGGATACGTTCCAGGCGTTGGACATGAAGACGATCTGGTCCTGTGTAAACTCCCATGGGCCGTTGTTGACCAGTTTGGCCTCTACGGCCCCCATCTTGCCCCAGTCCGAGAGCACCACCGACTGCGACGTGCCCATGCTGAGCCGCCACTGGGTAATGGCATCCTCGACCTGCTGCTCCACCTCGTCCGTGTCCTCGCTAAGCTGTGATTCCAGGACAAGGTAATTCTCTATCAAGGTTGCCGCGGGCGGTCCCGCGGTGGCGCCCATAATAAACTGAAACCCGCCGCCTGCCACCGAGACGAGCCCGTAGGCCGCTTTCAACGCCACACTGTCGTCGGCGAATTCCTGAAAGGCATTGATAACGCTCTTGAGGCCTGAAACAGCATGGAGAAACATGGATGACCCCCAGTAGGTGCTGTTGTATGTCAGCTTCTCCTCGTCGGCGCTGAGGACCTGGCCGGTGATGGTGTCGGCAACGGTTTTGAGTTGCGTGGTGAGTGCGGATTGGTTATTCACCACCGGCTTTACAACGGTGGTGAACATCTTCATCACATTCTTACGGTAGTTAATCTCAAGGTTGAGCTGGGTAACAGCACTGTTCACATCGGCCTGGGTGAAGGGAGCACCCGTGGGGGCCGTGGGAGGGGTGGTGATCAGATCTAAACCCGAGTCGGTCTTGGGATACTCTTCGCGCAGTTGGAGGGCGGTGTTTCGCACGACACTGTTTGAACTGGGCTTCCCGTTGGTCCAGTCCGAGGCCGATCCGATTTGCTGGGTGTCATAGGCAACCCAGGCAAAGGCGGTTTCGGCGGCCGAAGCGGTGGCGCCGACCGCGGGCGTGAGGGGCCAGGGAACCTCGTCCTGATAAAAGATGACTTCGAGCTCCGGTTGCGACAAACCGGCCGGATCGCCGGTTTGCGGGTAGATGGTTCCCCGCTGATTGCTGCGGTTGAGCGCGCCCGATAAAATGCCCTTGGCCTGGGGCATTTGTTGCGCATCCGTTGTCTCCCCGGTCTGGGTGGCGACCCAGTCGGTGATGACGCCGCTCGCTTCATAGGCCAGACGCTCTCCAAAATAGCCGTTCGCCGATATCATGGAGTAGGGGGAGACAAGGTTGGTCTTTACCGCCCGGGCGAAGATGTCGGGATTGACGCCAAGCTGCCCCAGGGTTTCGAGCACGTCTGTAAAGTCACTTGAGGAGCATCCGCCGTTGCCGGAGCTTGCCTCCCAGGCCTGGCCCAGGGAGGTAAAGGCGACCCCCATGGTGCTGGGGGGCACGGCCTGACTGAGGTATTCGTTGAGGGTGGCAAAATCCACGCAGTGGGTATCGTTTGATACGAAAACGCCGTAACCGTTGGTATCAAGGGTCCTCGTGTCGAAAAGGACAACAAAAAAGCCTCCCGCCGATTCGGTCGATGTATAGGAGGGGGGCTGCAAGGTCGCACTGCCTAACCGGATACTTGCCTGCTGGTAGTTGGCCGAACTTGAGACAGGGGTCAGGGTGTAGCCTTCCGCGTAGCCGAAATCGAAGATGCGCCCCAGGTATTCATTGCCGTCACGGACGAGGGCCGCCTCGCGAAGATAGCCCTTTAGCCCCCCTGTGGCGCTGTTGTTAATGACCGTGTCAATGTTGATGGCGGCATTGCCCGGGACCATGCCGGGAACCCCGATGATGGACCACGGCCTGCATTCGGGTGGAATTCTCTGCTGACCGATGGCCTGAAGCCCGTCGATGATGAGGGAAAAGTCAACGCAGTCAGTCGAGTCGTATGCCAAAATAACCAGAACGGTGTCCGGGCTGGTCGTTTTCAGGGAGACCAGGGCACTGTTGAGGCTGGTCAGGCCGGATGCATCGGTGCTGAAGTTCAGGTTGCCGTCCGGAGCCCCGGTGAAAGGGACGGGTTGAACAGTGGTTCTGTCGAGGACCAGCATCTGGACGTCCGAGGACTGGCCCGGGTTTTCATAGAAGCATTTGGGAGCGTCCGTCCCGTTGCCGCAGAAGCGGTTCAGGCCCACCGCGATGCCCTGTTTGCTGGAGCTGTCAAGAGCGATGGTGTTGATCGTCACGAGCGGCGCGGGGTTATTGTTGGTATCGGCCTGAACCGGCGTCATCCACAACACCCCGAACAGCATAATGATGAAACCGATGGCGGAATGAATTTTCAATCTTTGGAAAATCCGCGACCTCTTCGTTAATGTACGTTTGTTCAAATGCATGATTAAACCTCCATAATTTTGACAGCAGCTGTGTTTCAAGATCAAGGACCGAAATTCCCCGTGGCCGGCCCGATTGCCAAAAATCAATTTTCCGCACCCTGTGGAGACTATTAATCATCGGTTCCTCGGGGTCAGAAGGATTGAAGCCGGTTTTTCAAGCTCCTGCCGCCGGTACAGCGCTTCCTTTGTACCGACATAAAATGCATCCGTATCAATCGAAATGAAATCTCCCGCATCGATGCTGCCATCCGCAAATGCCCCGGGATGGGCCAGGGCGGAAAAAAAGAGATATTCTCCATCCGGCTCCACCGAAGTAAAGGTATAGGAAAACAGGTTCGGGAAAGCGGCTGTCACACCATTGGGTATGAATGTTCGATCCGATACGGGCCGAAAGGTTTTCGGGTCGTTCAGATCCCCCTCTACGAGGGTCAGCGGATCCAGAACGGTGACGAAGAACATGGTATGTGAGCCCGGGAGCAGGCCACCCATGTAAAACTCCGTTTGGCTGGCGATTTTCTTCATGGATACGTGGACCGACAATGTATCACCGGGTTGAAAGGACTTGGCATTCAACCCCTGCGTCACCGTTGGCGGTTCGGCGCTGTCGATCAGGAACTGAAGCGCCACACAGCCATTTCCACCAAAGGGATTGCCGGGCCGGGTCTGCGGTCCGCCCGCAAGGGTAGATTTAACGGCATAACTGCCGCCGCCGCCGCCGCCACAGGAAAGCGTGTCAGAATTGGCGTGACGCCCACCGCTC
>JAERTK010000081.1 GCA_016844935.1 Desulfobacteraceae bacterium
CCCGTTGTGTCACGACGGGAAGGATTGGTTTTGGCCTTTATCTCAATTGGATAAAGAATCCCATTATATTCCAGTATGATATCAACTTCAGAACCGCTGTAGGCCCGCCAGTGATAAAAATTGGGTATTGGGGATAAAAAAGAAGTTTGTTTTCTTAATTCAGCGGCAACGGCGGTTTCAAACAGGGCGCCCCATAGGGGATGGCCACCGATGGCTTTGGGGATGGAGATGGCTTGGGTAAGGCAGGCAAGCCCGGTGTCCGCAATATACCCTTTTGATTTGCCGCTGACCCTCTTGATTAAATTTCCTGAATAGGCGGGAATTTCGAACCACTGGAAGGTCGATTTTAAAATATCAAGCCATCTTTGAGCGGTCTGGGGTGTTAACCCCAATTCTCTGCCGAGCTGACTGTAATTGATTTCCTGGGCTGTCAAGGCGGATATGAGCTGAAGAAATCTGCCGAACAACTGTAAATCCGACACCTCCGCCAATAACCTCACATCTCGTTCAATGTAAGTGCGCTGGTAAGCACTGAGAAAATCGGGAATAACATCGGCTGCCAGGAATTGCGGCTCCGGTAGAAAACCGCGCCAGAGTTGTTCGTAAAGGGTTGTTTTGATGGGAAGTCGTGACTGTGACATGCCTAGAAATTCATCCGGGGAGTCGAGCCATCTTGAAATCCATGGCTTGGGAATGCTGCTTTGGGCGATTTCAAGCAGGCAAAAACCATACAGATCCAGAAAAACAGCACGGCCGGCAAGGCTTTCCGACATGGATTTCATTACACCCCATTGTTGGGAACCGGTAAGGATGTATTGGCCTGGGGTACGGTTGAGATCGATACGCCGTTTTATGGACGCAACCAATTCGGGGGCATATTGGATTTCATCAAGAATCAGGGGGGTAGGGTGATTATTCAGGAAAAGTTCAGGATCTTGCCGAGCGTTTTCCACATCAATAACCGGATCAAACACAACAATTTCCGTCTCCAGGCCCAGCGTGTTCTGGAGTAACGTACTTTTTCCAACTTGTCGGGCGCCGCTGATGACAACAACCGGAAAGGACTTGACCAGTCTATAAAGTTTTTCAGTCAATATTCGCTTAATATACATGGTGTAATATTAAAGATAGCATCATTAAAAGTAAAGGTTTTTTTATTCAGGGAACATGATTTTCGGAATCACTTTCATATGTCCTTTGTCAAGGGCTGACCCCAATCGCAGTCGCAGTGTTGAGCATTGTGTTTCTTTTACGCTTTCAGGGGGGCAAATGGAAATCCATGCGGGTGATCGAAACCCGGGAGTACTGACTTTCGCTTGACAGCGATTACCGAATAGCTTAACTTTTTGCTGTTTTTTTCTGAAACATAAATAATTTCCGGAGATTAAGGAGGGGATAATCAATGAGGAAAAGCGGACGACTGGCGTTATTGACGTTGTTCATAATGTTTTCACTGGTTTTTATGCACAGTGTTGGAGCATGGGGGGCTGCTATCCAGGATTCCGAATCGGCAGCACACGATGTGGACGCATCCCGTTATTATGTTGTCGATACCTATCAGTTCCCTGGATTCAAGCTGATCCAGATGGAACTGCCCGTGCTCAGTATATACTCTTATTTGTTAATCAGCGATGGGAAAGCCCTGGTGGTGGATCCCTGTCGCGATATTTCCTTTATTCTGGATATGGTCAGAAAGGAAGGGGCTAAAATCATCGGAGTCTATCTGAGCCATTCCCATGCGGATTTTGTGGCAGGTCACATGGAACTGGTCAAAGCGGTGAGCTGTCCCATCTACCAGAGCCATAAGAGTGGCGCCCTATACCCCTTCAAGCCGGTTAAGGAAGGGACCGAAATTCGGGTGGGAAAAGCCCTGGTGAAATTTCTGGAAACACCGGGCCATACGCCCGACGGTATGTGTGCCCTGGTGTATGGACCAAACAATGCCAATGTGCCGGAATTGATGTTTACAGGGGATGTGCTGTTCGTGGGGAGCGTGGGGCGACCGGATCTTCTGGGGGGAGCTGTTTCGGCGGCTTGGCTGGCATCGGCTTTTTTTGACTCGTGGCAAAACAAGATTTCCACTGTCGGCGATGGCGTGAAGGTTTTCCAGGCCCATGGTTCCGGTTCCCTCTGTGGTGCGCACTTATCAGATGAACCCTTCAGTACCATTGGTGAAGAGAAGGCGACGAACCCCTATCTGAAGTACAAGAACCGGGGGGAATTTGTTGCTGCACTAATTCAGGACCTTCCCGAGGCACCCCAGTATTTCAAACACAATGCGGCCTTAAACAAACAGGGACCGCCACTGGTCAATTGGGATGAGGGCCTGCCGCCGGAGGCAGCCCCGAATCGGAATTTGACGGATCCTGAAAAGGTCTATGTGGTCGACCTGAGAAATGCAGATGCCTATGCGGCCGGCCATATTCCCAATTCGGTGAACATTGCCCTCAGGGGGCGTCTGGAAACCTGGGTTGGGACAATGGTGCCGTGGGGATCAAGGATGGTGCTGGCGGGCAGCAAAGAACAATTGAAAGAGGGGCTTTTGCGGCTCCATCGTATCGGTTATGCCCCGGAAATTATCACCTTGGAACAGTGGAAAAAGGCCGGAAGGCCGGTTACGGTCAGTCAACCCATAATGCCCTCCGCCCTTCATGAAATGATGCAGAAAGGCGATGCACCGCTGATTGTGGATGTACGGCTTCCGACGGAGTGGATGGCCCTCAAAATCGGAACGGTTTTGAACCTGCCCCTCAACCACCTGGCGGAATTGTCGGGAAAACTGGACCCGGAAGCCCCTGTGGTGGTCGTCTGTAATTCCGCTTACCGTTCCAGTTTGGCTGTGGGGGTTCTGGAACGAAAGGGATTTAAGACCGTTCGGAATCTCAAGGGCGGCAGTCAGGCATGGATTGAAGCCGGGTTTCCTGTTTCTGAAGGGATTAACCCCGGGGGCAGGGTAACTGAAGCGATTCCGAAAGGCAAAACAAAACCGGCCAGGAAAAAATCGAGAAGACCGCCGGAAGTAGACGCTGGTTGTTAAAAATCAAGGAGGTGACATTATGCAGGGAAAAAGAAGATTGTGTATGGTTTTTCTGTGGGTATTGGCAATGTTTTTTGCCGGTTTTTCGACTGTTGCGGCAGAGGACAAAAAAGAAGAACCGGAGTCCTGCGTGAAACCGGCGAAAGGTCCCCTGGGGGAGGTTTCTGAGGGGAACTCGGTCGTTTCAAGAAGTGCCCGGCCGGCCAAGATTCCCATAGCCCGGGTGGGAAAGCCCGCGCCTGATTTTGAAGCCAGCGCCTATGTGGACGGACGGTTTAAAAATATTCGGCTCTCTGATTACAAAGGACAATGGGTGGTGCTCTGTTTTTACCCCGGTGATTTCACCTTTGTCTGACCCACCGAATTGACGGCAGTTGCCGCCAAATATGATGCACTCAAGAAGATGGATGTGGAAGTTCTGGCTATCAGCACGGACAGCCGCTTTACCCACAAGATGTGGCAGCAGCATGAGCTGAAGAAGATGATCGAGGGCGGGGTTCCCTACCCCATGTTGTCGGATGCCGGCGGTCGAATCGGCAAAGTTTACGGCGTTTACGAAGAGATGGCGGGCGTCAATATCCGGGGCCGCTTCATCATTGACCCTGACGGAGTGGTACAGGCCATGGAAGTAATGACGCCGGCAGTGGGCCGCAATGTGGCAGAACTGATTCGACAGGTGAAGGCTTTTCAACATGTAAGAGCTACCGGTGAAGCAACGCCTTCCGGATGGCAACCGGGAAAAAAGACCCTGAAACCGAGTGCTGACCTGGTAGGCGAGGTTTGGAAAGTCTGGAAACCTGAAATGGCATTTTGACCCGGCCTGTCAAAATGTCCATGAAGGGTACGGAAATCCCCTTGCTGACGGCTCATGTAAATGGGGTCAGCCCTTGACTTGACATTGGACAAACGTCGTTTAGGGTCAAATCGCATCATGCTCCAGCATCTTTGTCCAATGTCAAG
>JAERTK010000082.1 GCA_016844935.1 Desulfobacteraceae bacterium
ATTCAGAATTCTGTAGATCGACTGCTAAAAAATGATCCCAACCTTGCGGCATTTGAAAATATGGATGTGAACACCCAAAAAAGAGAAAGAACGTTCATGGCAAACGCCGTCAATGGATTTGTGGGGTTTTTTGAAGAGAAATTAAAAGGCGCCAAAGAGCGCGATAACTAAACCATGAAAAACAGTGATTTTTTTGAAAAAGCCAATTTTCAGTCTCTCATAGAAGCGGATGGAAATGATCGCATCCAAGAGAAACTGAATGTGATTGATGTGTTTTTGAGTACGGAAGAACACATCACCCTGGAAGAGATGCTTCGTCTTCTTCGACAAGAAGGGTATGATTTTGATTCGGGTTTTGTCAAACACTGCCTCCATCGAATGGTGGAGTTGGGGTTTGCACAACGGAAGCAGTTTGAGGGGCAGCCCATCCGTTATGAACATCGCCACCTGGGCAGGCATCACGATCACATGGTGTGCACCAAGTGCGGAAAAATTGTTGAATTCGCCAACGAGCAGATCGAAAGGCTGCAGACGGAAGTGGCCGCCGGGTACGGATTTCACATGCTCCAGCACCGAATGGAAATATACGGCCTCTGTTCGGATTGTTGTTCAAAACGCAACCCATTGATCCCCCTGGCCATGGCCAAACCCGGCGAAACTGTATTCGTACGGGAGGTGGTCGGGTGCAGGCACAAGCAGGGCAGGCTGGCTTCAATGGGTCTGAGAGCCGGTGATCGCGTTGAAATCATCAACAATACCGGCGGGGGCAGGGTTATTTTAGGTCTTCAAAACACGCGCCTGGCCGTCGGAAGAGGCATGGCCAAAAGAATCATGGTCTCACCGGTGCAGGATATCCCCGGATAATAATCCGTTGTCTATACTACACCGCTTTTTGAAGCAGTTCCCTGAGCCTGTCCCGGATGGCCCGGACCTTTTTTTCCCCCCAGCTCCGATAATGGTACCGGGCCTTTCTTTCCGCGCTCACCCTTTCCGGGCAGTGCCGCAGGGCAAGCTTTACAATGGCCATCTCATCATCCAGCATAAATCTTCGAAAAACCAGGTTGAAGGGGGGAAGCCATAGTTCTCCCCTGGAAATGGAAGCGGCCCAATCCACCACATAGGGCATGCCATCGGAACCCAGCAGGGTGTTAGGGGCCCTTTTCAGGTCGCAGTGGGCCAACCCCCTCCGGTGGAAGGCCGCAACCAGAGTCTCCATGGATTCAAAAAACGTATGGGGAAGCTGCATCTCCTTTTCCAGATTCTCAAGACTCCTGCCAGGGATTTCCTCAACGACCAGGGCGAGGCCATCCACCACGCCGAAAAATTCAGCCACCCCTCTGACGCCCCGGAGTTTCCGGTAAGCCTTTGCCTCCCGCCAGATCAGGAACCGACCCACAATGTTTCTGAAAAGAAACCGGTTACCGCTGAAATCCTTGACCACCGCACGGACCCCGTTTTTTTCAACGATCCAGATGGTGGGCCGCGTGTTGGAAGCTTTTCTCAGGACGCCGCAGTTTACTAAAGGCAGATCCGACAATTTCAATCCATTAAACATTCATTTGCCATATTCTTAAGTTCATTCCATTAAATGCCACCCTGCAACCGGCTTCAGGCCTCTTTTAACAGGTGTGATCCATTTTTTCAAGAAAGGTCCCCGGAAACAGCGATTCCAAAGCCCTGAGCGATTCTTTTTGCAATCCCACAATAAATGAAGTATGGATTACCCCTCTTGGTTTACCCAAAGCGGCATAATTTCAAATTGGTTTGTCAAAAAGGAGAAAAGACTATGAAAAAAGCAGGAATCTTGATCGCAGTATTGCTGGCGCTGACACTGGTATGGGGATGCGAGCACACAAAAAAAGGACAGGGATCGACCGCACAAACCACCCTTGACCGCATTTCCCAGAGCGGGAAATTGGTGGTGGGAACCGCCGGCAGCATGCCACCCATGAATATGACCACCCGGGACGGCGAAATAATCGGCCTTGAGCCCGATATGGCCAAACTGATGGCCGCAGCCATGGGCGTAAAGGCAGTATTTAAAACCATGCCTTTTGCGGACCTTCTTCAGGCACTTGAGGCGGGAAAAGTGGACATGGTCATGTCCAACATGACCATCACCGGCAAGCGAAATATGAAAGTCGCTTTTGTGGGGCCTTACTTTATATCCGGCAAAACCTTTCTGACCACGGAAAAGTGGGCTTCATCCGCCAAACAGCCGGAGGAAGTGAACAGCCCGGAGACCAAACTGACGGCCCTCCGGGGTTCCACCAGTCAGGAATTCGTAAAGGCTATCTTTCCGAAAGCCACGCTGCTTCTGGGAAAAGATTACAGTGAATCCGTCGCCATGGTGCTTCAGGGTAAAGCAGATGCCATGATCGCTGATTATCCCATCTGTCTGTTGTCGGTCATCCGGTACCCTGACAACAATTTGATCTCGGTTGTGCCGCCAATTACCTATGAGCCCATCGGCGTTGCCATTCATAAAGATGACGTCTTGCTGGCCAACTGGCTCGAGAATTTCCTGGGTACCCTGGCGGGAAGCGGTGATTTGAAAGATTTACAGGAGAAATGGTTCGAGGGTGGGGACTGGATCCGGAAACTTCCCTGAGTTTTCAACAATGCTCCGAAAATAAAACGATGACGCCCCCGAAAGGGGGCGTTTTTTTCTTTAAAGAGTGTTCGTCCAAAAATGAGATAATTTGTTCGAGTTCAAGGAAGGCGATAATTGGAACCGCAGGAATACAGTTTCGTATTTCGAGGATTACAATTTGAGGCTGACGCCGAAATTGGGCAAATTGGCCATTTTTGGATGGGCACTAGGGATAGATGCCGGGGTGAAAAAGCCCTTCGGTCTCGTCCATGCCGAACATGATGTTCATGTTTTGCACGGCGCTTCCCGCCTGCCCTTTTACCAGGTTATCAATCAAGCTCACCACGATCAGTTTTCCGGTCCGTTCATCCACATTCAGGGACAGATTACAGAAGTTGCTACCGCGAACATGGGTGCTGAGCTGCGCTTTTTCGGGGCCGAAAACCCTCACGAAAGTTTCATTCCCGTAAAAAGAACGGTAAGCCGCTTCCACCGTTTTCATGGTCTCCCCTTCACCCAGTTGGGCATATATGGTCGTTAGAATGCCCCGGCACAGGGGAACCACATGGGGTGTAAAAGTGATTCGGATATCGCGCTCCGCCACCAGGCCGAGCTCCCGTTCAATCTCGTAGACATGCTGGTGCCCGGATATGCGGTAGGCGTTCATGGCATCATATCGGGCCGGATAGTGAAAGGTGGCGTTTGGCGTCTTGCCCGCACCGGAAACGCCGGTCTTCGCGTCACAGATAATGGTCCCCGGATCAATGAGGCTGAATTTCATGGCCGGTGAAAGCCCCAGGATGCAACTCACCGCGAAACAACCGGGATTGCCCACCAGGCTCGATTCGGCAATCTCCTTGCGGTGGAGTTCCGCAAGACCATAAACCGATTTTGCCAGGAGTTCCGGGGAGGCGTGCGCCTTGTTCCGCCCGATCCTCTCGGCATATCCTTTATAAACACCAGGGTCATTAAAGCGAAAATCTCCACTGTAATCGATCACTTTAACCCCTTTCTTCAACCAGTGGGAAGCACCCTGCTGACCCACCCCGTCCGGTGTGGAAAAGAAAACCACATCAAAATCGTCCGGACAGTTGGGGTCATCCGGATCCATGATGGCCATGTCGCAGAAACCCGTTAGATGGGGATAAAGATCGCTCATGGGGCTTCCCACATCCTGTTTGTCCATGAGCGCCCGAATTTCCACGTGGGGGTGACCGCTTAACAGCTCCACGGCGCCACAACCGCCGTACCCCCCTGCCCCGATAATCCCTACCTTAATTTTATCCATAGACTCCCTCTATACATTAAACCGATAGTTTATAATATCGCCATCTTTGACAATATATTCTTTTCCCTCCAGGCGCACCAGCCCCGCCTTCTTGGCTGCCTGAAAGGATCCTTGTGCCTTCAGGTCATCAAAGGCCACCACTTCCGCCCTGATAAACCCCTGTCGGATATCGGAATGCACCTCTCCTGCCGCTTCCAGGGCCGGTATACCGTCCGGAATGGGCCAGGCCTTTACTTCATCGGAACCCACCGTGAAAAAAGAGATTCGATTGAGCATCCCGTATGAATGTCGGATAACCCTGTCAAGGGCGGATTCCTGAATGTTGTAGGCTTCCAGGAACTCCTCCGCTTCTTCCTTTGTCATTGACGCAAGGTCCATCTCAAGCTTGCCCCTCACAACCACAAACGACAAATTCTCACGTCTTTGGGTCCATGCGGGGAGATTTTCGTCCTCATCGCCGTTGTTGATGAGCGCCAGCATGGGTTTGGCGGAAAGAAATGTAAACCCTTTGAGGAGCGGGTGGGTTGAGACCTCCGGTTTATTTCTGAGAGGTTCACCTTCTTCCAGCATCTCCCGACACATATTCAAGTGGGGTATTTCCGGTTCCCCCTGTTTTTTACCCCTTTTCAAGTCCAGCGCAATCCGCTCCAACCGTTTTTCCACGACCCCTAAATCACTCAAGATCATTTCGTCTTCGACCTGGTTGAAATCCGCCTCACTGTGGGCAGCCCCAGACCCCATGTCCTCAAAATTGCGGACCACGTGCAAAATGCCATCACAGACCCGAATCTGATTCCAGAATTCCCCTTCGGATTTTGCATCGGAAACACCCGGAATCCGTGAAGGGAGCAGATATTCAATTTTCGCGTATGCGATTTTTTTGGGTTGGTACATCTCCACCAGAAAATCGATGCGCTCATCCAGGACCGTAATGGTAGCGATTCTAGTATCTTTGTGCGAACTTCCGGGGACGGCATCTCCCCTGGCGCCGGTCAATGCAGCGAATAAGGTCGATTTTCCCGCCTGGGGACGTCCTGCAATTCCCAGTTTCATGGTTGTTATAATCCTCCTTTTGAGCGTTTCAGTAGTACGTAAATGGCCCCGGTGCCGCCATCGTATGGTCTGGCGGTGCAGAAAGCCAGAATAATCTTCCTCACAGGCCCCCGGCTTAACCACAGGGGCATCCGCTTCTTCAATACGGGGATATGGTTTTCCGAATTCAACCCTTTGCCATGCACAATGAGCACGCATCTTAATCCACGACCCTGGCACTTCAATAGGAAATCCCGCACACGCGCCTCGGCGGCATCCTGGGTCAACCGGTGTAAATCCACATAATCCTCAATGTGTAAAAGACCATCCTTCAACTGTTGCATGAGCCTGGGGTCGAGCCCTTTCACCGAGCCTTCAACGTATTCGTCACTGAAGGTGATGTCCATCTCAGCAACGCCGGAGATAAGGTCTGAAAGATGGGCCATGACTTCCAGTTCCTCATTTTTCGGTGCATGGGGCGGCCTCAGGGAATCCTTGTCAGGGGTTTTCATGACCCTTCGGTTCCCTTTGGATATGGGGGAAACACCGCTCATGGCCTCAGAGAACAGACGCTCGTCTTCGGTTACGACACCCTTTCCGGTTTTCTTAACCGGGCGAGGGCTTTCGAGCGACGTTTGAGGGTCCTGATCCGACCTTTTCTTCAACTGTTTCAGGTTGTGAAAGGCCGGGTTGAAAAGCCCCTCTTCAGGAGGACGCTTTTGTCCTTTGAGCGCATTTTTTTTACCCTTTTTTTTCCGGCGAGGCATGCTTCAAAACCTTGTATCAGACCCCCCGCTTCAGCAAAGCGCAGGATTTGACTTGTAATTCTCTACCATAATTTTTTATAACACAAAACGGATCCATTGGGTGCTATAAATAATTGCATGGAGCGTATAACTGTGGCAAGAGTTGATGATTACATAAAAGCGGTGGAGATCGGAAAAAGTGAACTCCTGGGAAATGACCCCGAGCAGATCGCTGCCCAGAGCGGCGCAGTCTGTGTACAGGGAGACCATGGAAATACCGTTTTAAAAATTGATTTTTTGAACAAAACAATTGATATTTCCTGGCCCGATCTGGTTTTTTCCCATAGTGTGGAGGGGGGTGAACTGCCCTTACAGCAGCAGGTTCTGCTCCTGCACTATCTTACCATGGCCAACCCTGTGAAAATATCCGGAGAATGGATTGCCTATCAGGAAGTGCCGGACGGCAAATTTTATCTGGATGCTTTCGTAAGAAGGGCCAAAAACCCCATGGTGCAGGGTTTTGGGAACAACCCGGAACTGTTGGTAAAATTGGCAAAAGAAGTTTATGGTGCCGCATTGCTGGACCAGGGAGACGTGGGGGTAGCGATTCAAGCCCTGCCCCTGGTTCCGGTGGCTTTGATCCTATGGAAAGGGGATGACGAATTCGCCCCGGAAGGAACAATACTGTTTGACCGAACCGTATCCCAGGTTCTCTCAGCGGAAGACATCGCCTGGCTGGCGGGAATGATTATTTACCCGCTTTTGGGAATGGCTGCCGGAAAATAAATATTTTTGAGGTGACATATGAATTCTGATAAACCGTTGATCGGTGTGATTATGGGAAGCGCGTCCGATGTGGACGTCATGAAGGGTTGCGTGGAGGTATTATCGGAAATGGGGATCCCCCATGAGGTGAAGATCCTCTCCGCCCACAGAACACCTGAACCGACCCGGCAGTACGCGGCGACAGCCGCGGAACGCGGGATCCAGGTCATTATTGCCGGCGCCGGATGGGCGGCGCACCTGGCCGGCGCCATCGCGGCCCAGACCACCCTGCCGGTCATCGGCATCCCCATCGATTCATCTCCCTTAAACGGCATGGACGCCCTTTTATCCACGGTCCAGATGCCGTCGGGTATTCCCGTGGCCACCGTGGCTTTAGGGAAAGGGGGGGCTAAAAACGCGGCGGTCCTGGGAGCCCAGATCCTGGGGTTGAAGTATCCTCCCGTTGCGGAAGCAGTGGCGCGCCATCGAAAGGGTCTCACCCTTGCGGCGTCGGAAAAAATTGATTCCTGGGGAAATGGCGACCGTTGATGGTTTTAGGAATGGGACTTTCAGGAAACCATCTGAAGATGCAGGCGCAGGAAGCAGCGCAAATCCTCAAATCAGGGGGGCTGGTGGCCTATCCCACGGAGTCCTTTTACGGACTGGCAGCGGATGTGGAAAACGAAACGGCCATCACGCATCTTTTTCGGGTGAAAAAAAGGGAGGCGGGCGAACCGGTCCTGCTTCTGATTCCTTCGGTTGAGTCACTGATGCGCTACGCGGAAAATGTTCCGGAAACAGCCAAACGGCTTATGGATGCTTTCTGGCCGGGGGGATTGACGCTGGTTTTTAAAGCCCGGAAAGATGTTTCCACACTGCTCACGGCCGGAACCGGCAAGATCGGTATCCGGCTTTCAAGCCACCCCGTTGCCATGGCGCTGGCGCAAGCCGTGGGTTCGGCCATTACGGGGACCAGCGCCAATATTTCGGGAGAATCACCCTGTAATACATCCCGTGGGGTTGAGCAAGCCCTTGGAAACAGTGTGGACCGGATACTGGATGGCGGTGAAACCCCTGGGCAAAAGCCTTCGACGGTTCTGGATGTGACCCCCTGGCCCCACAGGGTTCTGAGAGAAGGCTTGATTGAAACAAAGGTGCTGCTTCCCTATTGTGAATTGGTGAATTAAGGGCTTACATATTTTTTAGGAGAACAGGTACCATGAACGCTGACATATCAGAAATAGAAGACCCCAAAAAAGTCAGGGAATCCATCAGGAAATTGCTCAAAGAGAGAAATGCAATCCTTTTAGCCCACAACTATCAGCCACCCGAGATTCAAGAAATTGCAGATATTTGTGGTGATTCTTTAGAGCTGTCCATTAAGGCATCTCAAACAGATGCAGAGGTGATTGTTTTTTGTGGTGTTCATTTCATGGCGGAGACCGCCTCCATCCTCTGTCCTCAGAAGACGATTCTCCTCCCGGTTGCGAACGCCGGTTGCCCCATGGCGGACATGATTACCGCAGAGGCACTGATTAAGAAAAGAAAAGAGATGCCGAATGCGGTGGTGATCAGTTATGTAAATACCAGTGCTGGCGTCAAAGCGGAAAGCGATGTGTGCTGTACTTCCGCCAATGTGATTCAGGTGGCCCATTCCGTGCCCCCTGAAAAGCCCATCTTCATGACCCCCGACAGAAATCTGGCACAGTATGCCTTAAGCCGAAGCGGGCGGGACATCCGATATTGGAATGGATATTGCCCCATCCATAACAACCTGCAGGTTGAACAGGTACTGAAAGTGAAAAGCGCCCATCCGGGCGCCCCTTTTCTCGCCCATCCCGAATGTCCACCGGAGATTCTTGACCTTGCCGATGAAATCAAGAGCACATCGGGAATTCTCGCTTACGCAGCCCATTCTGATGAAAAAGAGTTCATCATCGGTACGGAGGTGGGCATCCTTCATCCCCTTAAAAAAGCCAATCCCGAAAAGAAATTTTTTCCCGCCGATCCCGCAATGAGCTGCCCTGACATGAAAAAAATCGGGCTACCCCACATTCAACTGGCCCTTGAAAAACTGCATCCCGAAGTAAGGGTTACCGAAGAAATCAGGGTCAGGGCCAAAGCGGCAGTGGAGAGAATGCTGGCGATTCCGGCAAAATAACCTCTAGTTTCCCATAGGAAAGAAACGCCCCATGAACGAACAGCCCAGAATAAAATCCAACCTGGAATACCTTCGAAAACTTTTTATCATGCCCGATTCTCCTGATAAATTCATCGAGTTTGGAGATGAACTTCTAGAGATGATTCATGATTTTTTTCAAGCGAAAGGGGGCATTCACAGCAGTATCAGTTTACCTGAGCTCAGTAAAATTTTTAATCAGAAGACCCTGCCCCATGAACCCCATCTCATCAAGGATGTTTTGACCGAGATTAAAACCAAAATCATTGCTCACTCGGTCAAAGTGGGGAACCCCTATTATATCGGCCACATGATCAGCGCAGTTCCCTATTTTATGATTCTGCTGGAAATGATCATCGCCGCCCTGAACCAAAACCAGGTCAAGATTGAAACAGCAAAAGCGTCCAGCTTCGTTGAAAGGGAGCTGGTGGCCTGGCTTCACCGCCTGGTTTTTAATCGCACCGATAGATTTTATGAAAAAAACATTCAGAATCACCGCATTGCACTGGGGAACGTCACTTCCGACGGCAGTCTGGCGAATGTGACGGCCCTTCTGGTGGCTCGGGAAAAGGCGTTCCCCCCTGATGCCGATTTCCCCGGTTTCCGCATGGCGGGTATGCATCGCGCCCTCGAGCATCATGGATATGACAGGGGTGTGGTCATGGTCTCCACGCGGGGACATTATTCCATCAAGAAGGCGGTGAATCTACTGGGATTGGGTGAAGAAAATGTCATTAACATTCCCGTTGATGAAAAGAACAGGATCAACATCCACAAACTTCGACGGAAAATTGATTCTTTTGAAGAAGCTGGAAATAAATACAAAACCAAGATCATCGCCATTGTGGGAATCGCCGGCACAACCGAGACCGGCAACGTGGACGACCTTGACGCATTGGGGGAAATTGCCCGTGAAACGGGGGCTTACTTCCACGTGGATGCCTGCTGGGGCGGTTCCGCCTTGCTGGCCGATGAATACCGAGGCCTGTTCAACGGTATTTCAAAGGCGGATTCGGTATCCATTGATGCCCATAAACTGCTTTACTGTCCCATGAGCATGGGGCTTATCCTCTTTAGAAACGAAAAGGACCTTAATACCATCCGGCATTCTTCAAAATATATTATCAGGCGAAATTCCGTGGATATGGGCCGATTTACGGTTGAAGGCTCAAGGCCTTTTGCAGCCTTGAAGCCCTGGGCATCGCTAAAAATAATCGGACGGGAGGGGTATGGTATTTTAATGAAACAGGCGCGAAAGGCGACCGATAACCTTCTTGAGATCATTACCCATTGCGGCAATTTTGAAGCCATGAACGAGCCGGACCTGTTTATCCTCACCTACCGTTTTCTACCGGAAACCCTCAAAAACAGGATCGCTTCCCTTGAAGAAACCGCCTCCCTGAAAAGGAGAGACGAAAAAAAAGAATTTGAGCAAAAAGTCAAAAAAGTCAATTTCATGGTGAATGGTCTGAATATCAAGCTTCACAAAGCCCTCAGACGGGATGACACCACCTTTGTTTCTCGGACCACGTTGGAATCCACCCGCTACAGACCCCAGAATATTGTGGTGTTGAGGGCGGTGCTCATGAATCCCCTGATCAACAGGAAAGTACTGGAAGAGATCGTTGAAACCCAGAATCGGATCGGACTGCAACTCTGGCAGGAATTCGAACCGGCCTACCGGAAAATCATCAACGGGAATTAGGGGAAGTCACCTAGAAATGGGCGTTCACCCAATCCATTCGGCGCGCCCTTCGGCACCGAGCCGACACAATGATGGATTGGGCTTCAAAAACAGCTTTTTCCAGATCATCGTTGATGACGATGTAATCGTACCACGAACAGTGCTTAATTTCTTCGGATGCCTGTGCCATCCGCTTTTCGATCACCCCGGGGTCATCTGTGCCCCTGTCGGTCAACCGCTTCCGCAGGACTTTTAGAGATGGCGGCAACAGAAAAATGAGGGTGCTCTCGGGAAATTGTTTCTTAACATTTCGTCCCCCCTGAACATCCACATCCATGAGGATATCAGACCCCGCTGACATCTGCGCTTTGACAGCGTCAAAAGCAGTGCCATACAGGTGGCCATGGACTTGGGCCCACTCCAGAAAAGCGTTTTGTCCAATCATTTCCCTGAAGGTGCCCTCAGAGACAAAATGATAGTCTATGCCGTCCTGCTCGGTACCGCGGGGCGGGCGGCTGGTGTGGGAGATGGAATAGGCCAGATTGCCAAAGTTTTCCATCAAAGCCTCTGCGATGGTCGATTTCCCGGTACCCGAGGGCGCCGAGAAAACAAATATCTGTCCGGTCATGACGATTCTTCCAATTCCCGGGAAGGGATGTTTCCCTCGGGGCTGAAGCGCTGTGCAATGGTTTCGGACTGCACCGCTGAGAGGATGACATGGTTGCTGTCCGTGATCAATACGGAACGGGTCCGCCTCCCCTGGGTGGCGTCGATGAGCCTCTTTTCTTCCCGGGCTTCATCCCGAAGTCTTTTTATGGGAGCAGCCCCGGCCGAAATAACGGCAATGACGCGCCTTGAAACCACCGAATTCCCAAAACCGATATTTACCAGTTTAACACTCATGGAGGGATCTCCTTTTCATTTACTCCACATTCTGAACCTGTTCGCGGAGTTTTTCCAATTCCGCTTTCATTTCCACAACGATCCTCGAAACAAAACCGTCGGAAGCCTTTGAGCCCAGGGTATTGACCTCCCGGTTCATTTCCTGAATGAGAAAATCGAGTCTTCTGCCCACCGCATCATCCATTTCCAGGTATGCGGTGAACTGGTCAATGTGGCTTCCCATACGAACCAGTTCCTCAGTAATGTCGGACCGTTCCGCAAAAATGGCCACTTCCTGGGCAATTCGATCCGCATCCACCTCGACCCCCTGACACAATCTCTGAACATTTTCTCTGAGCCGGATGCCATGGGCCTGAACGATCTCGGGAGTACGGCCACGAACATCGTTCACGAACCCGCCCACCCTTTTGAGCCTTTTCCGTAAATCCAACTCAATGGCGGCCCCTTCTTTTTGTCTCATTTCCACCAGGGAATCGAGGCCACGGGAGAGCGTTTCGTACAAGCCCTTTCCCATTTCTTCCTCGTCGTCCGGATCCGTTTTGACATTCACCACATCATTCATCTGAAGGAGGGTTTCCAGCCGCATATCCTGATTGAGCCCTGAACGGTTGCTCAGCTGATCAAATATCTTCAAATAGGCATCCGCCAGCGGCGCATTCAGTTCAAGGGTATAGGGAGGCGCGTCCTTGGCGCTTTCGATTTGAAAAAAAACTTCAATACGCCCCCTTCTGATTTTTTTATCGATAAGCGTTCGCAATTTTTTTTCAAACCCCTGGAGATTCTTTGGCATTCTGATAACAACGTCCCGGTAGCGGTTGTTGAGGGATTTAATTTCCACCAGAAACCGTTTCTCATTTTGCGGATAATCTCCTTTTCCATAGGCGGTCATGCTGTTAATCAATGGTTTTTTCCTTTCCTTAATTGTTCCCGGTACTGACTCCTGAGGGTGTTGAAACGACCTACCATTTCCAGATCCGCATAATCGGGATAAGTCCAATCCAGCGGCACAAAACCACCCCGCTTGAAAACAAGCGTCAGATCCGCGTAAATTCCTTCCCCCAGGTAGATCCGGTGGATGTAATTTTTGCCGGTGGCCAACACCAGCCTCTCCAGGGAAATATACCCGGGATCGATGTTGATACGCCTTTGGTTTCCTTTCAAATATTCTTTTTCAATGCCGTTGGTCTTGAGCTTTATCTCTACCAGCATTTCAGGGGGGATGAGGTTTTTAAAAGAGATAAAACGGCGGTGAAGAGGCCACCCCATCTCCCTTTCGTAATAGCGGGTCCGGTCGAAAAAAATCTCGGGGCTGATCCAGTCGGTTTCACCGTAGATGCTAAAAAGCGACTCCATAACCCTTAAAACCAGTTCTTTTTCAGGGGAAAACAGGCTCATGATGAGTTTAACATCATCTGATGTTTCCGGAAGGCTCATATTTTTTCCTCTCAGGCCTTCATAATGGCGTTTTTCAAAACGTCCGCTTCTGCCGCGGAGGTTCCCACTTCACCGACCACAATGCCGGCTGCAACATTGGCCACATGGGCCGCCGCCTTTAAATCCATTCCCACGGCGAGACCCAGGGAAATAGCGCTGATAACGGTATCGCCGGCGCCGGTTACATCGAATACCTTCTTGGCCACGGTGGGAATGTGGGTGACTTCCCCTTCACGTTCAAAAAGGGTCATGCCGTCTTTCCCCTGGGTGATCAAAACGGACCGGCAGTTCAGTGCCGTCAGCATTTTAAGGCCTGCTTTCTTAAGCGTAGCTTCATCAACGATCCTGAAGCCGCAAAATTGCCCCGCTTCGTGATGATTAGGGGTGATGACATCCACTCCGACATAATGTTCAAAATTGCCGGTTTTGGGATCAACCGTCACAACCATGTCCGGGTTGATTGACGTGGTTCCCATTAACGATCTCAGACCCTTCATGAGAGGCTCGGAAATCAGCCCTTTCCCATAATCGGAAATCACGACGGCATCAATTTCGGGAAATGCGGTCTCTGCAAAATCCAGCATTTTTTGAACGCTTTGTGGCTCGATTTCCGCCCTGGTTTCCCGATCATACCGAATAATTTGCTGGTTTCGAGCCACAACCCGGGTTTTGATACTGGTGGGTCGACCTTCTTCAACGGCCACGCCATGGGACCTGAGACCCATGCGTTTAAGCTCCGAGACAATTTGTGCCCCCATGGCATCATCCCCCACAATCCCGCACAGGATCGCATCGGCACCGAGCGCCCCCATATTGCGCACCACGTTGGCGGCCCCGCCCAAAAGTCGCGTTTCCCGCTCAACATCAAGAACCGGCACGGGCGCTTCAGGAGAAATCCGGGACACGTCCCCCCAGATAAATTCATCCATGATAATGTCGCCTAAAACGGCAATTCTTGCTTGGGAAAAACGGTCTATGGCCTGCGTAAGCCGGGTTTTTGAATTCTGGGTTCTGTTTGATTCGCAATCGCTCATGGGGAACTTCCCTTTCACATGTTCCGTCTCAATCCCTTAATGGTCTCTGCATAATTCCTGCTGTGATATATGGCGGAACCGGCCACAAAAACATCAGCGCCGGCGGAGGATACCTGGTGAATGGTCTCGTGGTTGATGCCGCCATCCACCTCGATCTCCATATTAAGCCCCAGGTTGTCGATCTTTTCCCGCAGTGCTTTGATCTTGGCGGTCACTTCAGGGATAAATTTCTGCGCCTCGAAACCGGGGTTCACGCTCATGATCAGGACCATGTCAAGCTGGGTGAGAACGTGATCCAACACGCTGATGGGGGTAGCCGGATTCAAGGCCACGGCCGCTTTGGCACCGCAGGATCTGATATGGCCCAGGGTTCGGTGCAGGTGGGTGGCGGCTTCCGCGTGAACGGAGATGATGTCGGCGCCGGCCTGAACAAATTCTTCAATATACAGATCCGGCTGGGAAATCATCAAGTGCACATCAAAGGGAATGCTCGTTACGGGTCTGGCTGCTTTCACAATCAGAGGCCCGATGGTGATGTTGGGAACAAAATGACCATCCATGACATCGATGTGCAGGTAGTCGGCGCCGGCCTTTTCAACAGCCGCAATTTCTTCACCCAGGCGGGTGAAATCGGCTGAGAGGATCGAGGGTGATATTTTTTTCATACTTGTTCTCCCGCAAGAATCAGATTTTCCTGAACAATGCCGCAAAGAACCCTTCCATGCGGTGAAGGTGCGGAAATGTTTTTAAAAAGCCGTTTTCATCCACCAGATCAAAGCCCCACGGGGGAATACGACGGCGCAAGTCCTGAAGTGCCATGCCATGGTTCTCCCGCAAAAAACTTTCCACCACCGCCTCATTTTCCTCTTTTGAGATGGTACAGGTCACATACAGCATCTCACCGTTCCTACAAAGCGCCTGGCAGGATCGGGACAGGATTGATTTTTGTATCATTGCCAGGCGTTTGATGTCATCTTCTTTTTTGGTCAATTTCGTATCGGGATGCTTTGAAATGACCCCCAACCCTGAACAGGGGCCATCCACCATGATTTTAAGGACAGGTTCCCGCAAGAAAAAAAGAGGCAACCTCATGTCTGCGGCCACAGGAAAAATACGCCTAATCCCAAGCCTTTTCGTGTTCTGTTTAAGGCCCCTGAGCCGAGCAAGACGGGTGTCCAGAGAAAGGACCCGGCCGCGATCCCCCATGAGCTCTGCCAGATGGGTACTCTTGCCCCCCAGGCCCGCGCAAACATCGGCCACAACGTCTATTCCCACGGGTGAAAGAAGGTGGGCGCATATCTGGGCCGCCTCGCCCTGTACCTGAAAGAGGCCCGCTTGATACGCGTCCAACCGGGAAACAGCCCCTTTGAAATGGGCCAGTTCGATGCCTTCGGGAGCAAAATCGGTCTCGATCCCCTCCACACCTTCTTCCCCAAGGCGATTCAAAAGGGCCTGGCGTGTGGTTCGCAACGTGTTGGTCCTGATGGTGAGCCTTGGAATTTCGTTCCCGGCTTTCATCACCTTAAGGGCCATATCCTGCCCCAGTTCCCGGGTCCACTTCTGAACCAGCCACATGGGATAGCTATAATGAACGGATGCGTAGAGGGATGGTTCTTTCTCGAAGAGAGGATGTGGCAGGCGATCTTTTTCCCGGCAGATCTGCCTCAAGATACCGTTTACAAACTTCACCACATGTTTCTTTCCCGTTTTCCGGCTCTGCTTTACCGCTTCATTAACCGCGGCGGATTCCGGAACGCGATCCAGGAACAAAATCTGAAAGAGGGCCAGACGCAGTATATTCAATACCTGCGGATCAATCTTTTTGAAGGGAAACCGGACAAATTGTTTCAGGATCCAGTCAAGCCTGATTCGCCATCTCAGAACCCCCTGAACCAGATGTACCGTAAAGGCCCGATCCCGTTCACTCAACCGGGGGTTCTGTGAAAAAAGGGATTCCAGACGTCGCTCCGCCTGGCCGGGGGCGCCATCCACGTTCTTGAGGGCTTTTAAGGCAAGGTTTCTGGGCATCAGGGGTCAGTTGGATAAAAAGGTTTTCAACCCTTTTTCCACAAGATCGATGTTGACGTCCGTGTCGTAACAGGGCCCGAAGGGTCTCTGGTTAAAGACCCCGAAAACGGGGATGGGATAAGCGTCCTGGATGCCGCTGGTGAGATCCCTTTCACACGCCACTGCAATGATAATCCTGGGGCGTTTTTCCACCACAATTTTCCGGGCCAGGGTGCCGCCGGTGGCCACCGCCACATGCACGTGGTACTTTTCAGAAAGCGCCGCCAGATTTTTGATCTTACATTTACCGCATGATTTGCAGTTGTGCACATCCCCCGTGATCCGCACCGCACAGTCATGGTTTTGCAGGCAATGGGGCAGGAGGATCAGCATCTGTTCCGGCTGAACCTTCTTGGCTTCGGCCATGACCAATTGATTGTTGATGGCCACGAAGGATCTCCTGATTTCTGATTTTCTGATACCGAAGCATCTGCCCACACCCACCAGCAGAGGGAACAGCACACGGATGACCACGCCCCTGATGCGACGGTTGAAGAAAAGATTCTTCCCCCTGATAATGGTAAACACCAGCGTGAGGACGGCCCCAAGACTTACGAGGACCACACAGCCCAACAGAAACGCCAGGATCACCGGTACGGACGTATGAATATTGGCGAGACCCACATAGGGTACCCACCACAGAAGGAAAGCGACGCCCAAAAGAAGTAGGCTGGTTGCCAGCAGAAGAAAAATAAAGACCCGCTTTCGGGGCCTGGTAAATGACCCTAAATCGATCCGCTCCGGTTGAAGTGGCTCTTCAGACGATTCACGTTCCTTGATGTCGGTTGTGGAATCTTTCATTTCGTCTTTCTAAGAACGTTTCCGGGCCCAAGAAGGGTACCGGGTTTGAGGGGGAACCCCCGCAGAAAATCCGATGCGTTCAATCGTTTCTTTCCGGCAAGCTGCAACGCCCCCGCCAGAATGACCCCATCCGCTGTCTCCACCAGAAGTCCTTCATCAGAACCCCTTTGGACTTTCCCCGGAACTGTGCCCGCATCACCTGTGCTCAACACCCGGGACGAAAACAGTTTCAGCGTTTTCCCGTTGACGGTGGTATAGGCTCCCGGCCAGGGATCCAGGCCCCGAATCAATGCTGACACTTGATCTGCCGGACGGTTCCATGAAATGAGGCCGGTCGTCCGGTCAATCTTTGACGCATAGGTGGCCAGGGTATCGTCCTGGGGCGTTTCATTAATAGCATTTTGAGCCAGCCGATCAAGGGTTTTGAGTAGAAAGGTCGCTGATATACCCGCCAGCCGATCGTGCAATTCGCCGGCTGTTTCATGGATGCCGATATGGGTTTTTTCCTGGAGCAGGATGGGGCCGGTATCCAGGCCCTGTTCCATGCGCATGGCCGTGAGACCGGTTTCACGCTCGTTGTTCATGATGGCCCGCTGAATGGGAGCGGCACCCCGGTATCTGGGCAGCAGGGATGCATGAATATTTATTCCTCCCCATGAAGGAATATTCAGGAAATGTTTCTTCAGAACCTGCCCAAAGGCGATGACCACCAGAAGATCGGGTGAAATGGCGCCAATGAGCCTGCAAAAGGATTCATCGGATGCCCTTTCCGGCTGAAGAACTTCTATCCCGAGGCGCTCTGCCGTCTTTTTCACAGGGGACGGCGCGGATTTACCGCTCCTTCCCTTGGGTCTGTCCGGTTGGGTCACAACCGCCTGAAGGTGGTGATCATGTGCCACCAATGCTTCCAGGGAAGGCACGGCAAAATCAGGCGTGCCCATGAATACGATCCTGGGGTACGCCGGCAGGAGGGTCAATTTATCTTGGCTCATTCACTCAATCGCCTTTTTTCTTTTTTTTGAGCTTTTTCTTGTAAAGCGCCCGCTTCAAACTGCTGATCCGGTCAATAAAGAGGACACCGTTCAGGTGATCGATTTCATGTTGCAGGCATACGGCCAACAGGTCTTCCGCTTCCAGGTTCATGGGATTGCCGTGGCGGTCGAGGCCCTTGACCTGCACCCGCTCCTTTCGTATGACATCCGCGGTATAATCGGGAACGCTCAGGCAGGCTTCATCCCATTTGACTGAACCTTCACTGGCGACAATCTCAGGGTTTATCAACACCTGGGGGTTCCGTTCATCTTCCTTCGGTAAACCGTCAAAGACAATAATCCTTTTGAGCAGACCCACCTGGTTGGCTGCCAGTCCGATACCCGGTGCCAAGTACATGGTTTCAAACATTTGGTCCATAATTTTCTGGAGATCCGCATCGATATCCTGTATGGGTGCGGCAACGGCTTTAAGGACCGCGTCCGGGTAAGTATGTATTTTCATGTGAGACATTTCGTTTTCTGTTGTCATATTATGGGCATTTTTTTGATTTACGGATTGATTTTGATTTTCGGCTGATCTATAAAATTGCCCCATACTAAACACTGTGTCGGCATAAATCAAGCGGCTCTCGGCCCGCAACAGCACTATTAACGAGTTCTTCCAAATTATTATGATAAAACGCACTGTAGAATTTCTTTTTGAAGCCGGTATGTTGAAAAAAACACCCAGAACCGGTTTCCAGTTTTTAGGGTCGGGTTCCGAATCAGTTGCGGAACACTCTTTCAGAACGACCATTCTGGGGTATGTCCTTGCCACCATGGAAAAAGGGGCTGACATTGATAAAACCGTCCGCATGTGCCTGTTTCATGATCTGCCGGAAGCCAGGACAGGGGATCATAATTACGTGAATAAAAAGTATGTGACGGTGGATGAAGAAAAAGCCATTTTAGAGCAGACCAAAGATCTCCCCTTCGGCGATGATATCGTCAACCTAACCCATGAGTTCAATGCCGCCACCTCCCTGGAAGCCAGAATAGCAAAGGATGCGGATCAGCTTGACCTGATCCTTGAGTTAAAGGGGCACCATGACTCTGGCAACCCCAATGCGAAAAAATGGCTTGAATACGCAATGAAACGGTTGTGTACCGAAAGCGGGAAAACAGTGGGTCGTGAAATCATGTCTTCTAAAAGTGACGGGTGGTGGTTTGACGATGATGCGGACTGGTGGGTCAATGGGGGGAAGTAGCGGTTTACGGTTACCAGTTGCCGGTTTACGGTCAAGAAGGTTGTAAATCTGTGGCGGAAAACGACCCACATGGGGAATATGAATATTGGGTTTTTTTAAAGGCATTGGTTATAATTTTCGAGGGCTTTTGCTCGGGCTCAAGACGCCGCGGCTCCTCCTCTGGGGTTTATTGCGATTTATGGTGGTGATACTGCTTACGGTTGTGGCTGCCGGTTTTATTTTTGCCTATCATCTGGAAATCCTTGAAATCATCTGGAGCAAACCCACAAGCCAGTGGATTTTGTGGTTGTGGCATGTGGTGAGCTGGATACTGTCCCTTGCGCTCTTCGGGTTATCGGCGGTATTTTCTTATCTGGTTTCCCAGATCTTTTTCAGTGTCCTGATTATGGACCACATGTCCCGTATCACTGAACGGAAGATCTCAGGCCGGGTCCATGAACCGGAAAACAATTCCCTGCTTCGCCAGTTCATCTATCTTGTGAAACAGGAAATTCCCAGGACCACAATCCCTGTACTGCTGGCCGTTCTCCTGATGCTGTTGGGCTGGCTCACGCCGGTGGGGCCTTTCATCGCGATCCTCTCCTCCGGCATCGCTGCCATATTCCTTGCATGGGATAACACAGACCTCATCCCCGCCAGACGGATGGATCCTTTTTCCCTCCGCTTCCGTTTCCTGCTCGGGACCCTTCCCTTCCACCTGGGCTTTGGCATTCCTTTCCTGATCCCCGGATTGAATCTTCTACTCCTTTCATTTGCGCCCGTGGGGGCCACACTTTATCACGTTGAAAAAGACAAAGGCACCTTGCCCCAGAACGACTTGACTTCCTGATGGTTGTGATTAGTTTTTCCCGATAAATAACAAAAACACTTTTTTCGCCTCAAACGGCCTGAAACCATGTCCGGAAAAGACTACTACAAGATTCTTGGGGTTGACAAATCGGCTTCCCCTGAAGAAATCAAGAAAACGTACCGCAAGCTGGCGCTCAAATACCATCCAGACCATAACGAGGGGAACAAATCCGCCGAAGCGAAATTCAAGGACCTTAATGAAGCCTATGCGGTCCTCCGTGATCCTGAAAAAAAACAACAGTACGATATGTTCGGTGCTGAGGGTTTTCAAAACCGGTTCTCCCAGGAAGATATTTTCAGGGATTTTGACCTGGGCAGTATTTTCAGGGAATTCGGCTTTGGAAGAGGCAGCCGGGGCCAGGGGAGCCGTCCGTTCGGGAATGGTTACAGTTCAGGGGGATTCGATGGGTTTCAAAACCGCCAGCAGCGGATGAAGGGCCAGAATCTGATTTATGAGCTCCCCATGAACCTGGAAGAACTCACCAAACCCACCAGCAAGACCATCACTTATCAGGTCAACGGGCGCCAGGAACAGGTTGCCGTAAAAGTGCCCGCCGGCATAAAGGGGGGGCAAAAGCTGAGGCTGCAGGGAAAAGGCCAGCCGGGGCCATATGGCGGGCCTTCCGGGGACCTCTACATTCAGATCAAGGAGATCCCCCACCCCCTGTTCAGGCGTGAGGATGCCGACCTGTTCCTGAAGCAGAAGATCAGGTTTTCACAGGCTGTCCTGGGCGCGGACATTGAGGTCCTCACCCTGGAAAAGAAAATGCTCAAGCTGAAGATTCCAGCCGGGACCCAGGACAACGCCAAATTCAGGCTCAAAAACTTTGGATTGCCCCGCTACAACGGTTCGGGCAAAGGGAACGCTTATGTTGAAATCAATATTGATGTTCCCAAAGAGCTGACCGACGAGCAAAAAGAGTTGGTGACGTCTCTGGCACAGGCTGAACTGTAGAAAGATAATTATTGTTTATGAAAGCGATCTCTGTTTTTTCAGGCGGCCTCGACAGTATGCTGGCGGCTGAACTCATAAGGGCGCAGGGCATTGATGTCCTGGCCCTTTTTTTTGAAACGCCCTTTTTCACCTCTGATCGTGCCTTTGCTTCCGCCCGATCCATAGACCTGCCCTTTAAAGTGGTGGATATCACCACACGGCATCTTGAGGTGGTCAAGGACCCGAAGCACGGATACGGGGGAAACATGAACCCCTGTATCGACTGCCACGCCCTGATGTTCCGCATTGCGGGGGAAATGCTTGAATCGGAGGGTGCCAGGTTTATTTTCAGCGGAGAGGTCATGGGACAGAGGCCCATGAGCCAGAATAAAAAGGCCCTTGCGCTGGTTGCCAAAGAGAGCGGCCTGAACGGACTGCTGCTTCGGCCCTTGTCGGCAAAATGTCTGCCCCCCACCATTCCCGAAAAAGAAGGTTGGGTCATCCGGGAAAACCTGAAAGGATTCCAGGGTCGCTCCAGAAAACCCCAGATGAAAATGGCTTCCGATCTGAAGATGAATGACTATCCTTCTCCCGCAGGGGGATGTCTCCTGACGGAAAAGGGATTTTCCCGTCGATTAAGGGACTTGCTCACCTCAAAAGCAGACGTCATTGTCAACCAGTTGGAGTCCTTGAAACTGGGAAGGCATTTCAGGTTGAACGACCATGTGAAAATCGTGGTGGGCCGTAACAAACGGGAGAATGAAAAACTGAAGAAACTTGCGGTTAAAGAGGACATCATCCTGAATACCGTTTCGGTTCCTGGACCGGCCGTTCTCATGAGCGGAGATTCATTGACCGAAACCATTGAGCAGGCTGTTCAAATCACCCTCTCATACAGCGATGCCCAAAAAGGTGAAATCCAGGAGGTTCGGGTTACGGGTGCCCATACTCATCAAATTGTATCGGGAACGGTTCCGGACAAAAAGGATTTCAAGGTTCTTATGATATAGTACTGTTTACGGTTACTCGCTGCATCATCTCGGACATTATCAATGCGCCGGTTCGTGATTAACCACTTAACTTGCCATGGATAAAGCCAGAAAGTTTATCAATGAAAATTTCTGCTTTGCCTATATATTCAGATATCAACCCGCTTTCAGGTGTGATCAAATCAACGTAGTCAAATTTTTGGCGATATTCAAACACGGTGTTAAACAACCTGCCAAATTCTTTTGGAAAAATCCCCGTTTTGATAAATTCTCGATTGAAAAATCCTTTTACCTGGCCGTGTTTAGAAAATGTACTCTCTCTCAAAATAAGTAACGCTTGCACAGCATAAAACATTGAATAGTAGATTCTGTTTATAGCCGGGATATACAAAGCGTTTTCAAACATAAGATGAGCTGCTTTTAATGACTCACGGGAGCGATCAAGCCGGTAGTTGATTAATGCTAGCTTTTCTTCATGGTTCAAATGGCAACACCTTCCTTTTCAATCTTCTGATATATGGGAATGGATACTTCCAAATTTTCGGGGAGCACAATAACATCAATGAGACAATCGTGCTCCAATTCAAGATCATACGCCATGTCAAAAAGATCCTCTTCAATACTTCTGTTTACAAATGGCAGCTTGATCATGATATCAACATCTGAATTTTTCGAGAAATCTCCACGTGCGGAGGAACCGAACAATTTCATATCCAGGATATTGTATTTGTTTTCAATTTTTTGTCGAAACTGTTTTACGACCAACCCAATTTTGCCTTCTAATTTCATTTGGCCAAATCTCCTAAAATTCCAGCATTTTTAGGGTCAAAAAAATCCATTATCAAATCGCCAAGTATTTTCCACACCTAAAGCGGCTGAAGATGGACCCATTAAAGCATAAAGGTGAGAAATTAGCAACAAAAAAGGATATTTTCACCCTTGTTCACAAGACGCCTGCGTCGTTTTCCATATCTGCAAAAGACTGGATTTATATAGTGAAAAATCCGACTCACAGGGCGCAGAGCGTCCGTTTATGTGTTCTCACACAGAGCGTGGGAACAAGGGTAACGAGGCGATAATTCCAAAATTAGAATTGCTGGGCTATAAACCGTATTCCTTTATTTTTGCGATGAGCATGGGGCGGCTGACCTCAAGCAGTTTGGCAGCCTGGGTTTTGTTGCCCCCTGTTCTCTTGAGCGCTTTTGCCATTAAATCCCGCTGCAGACGTCTGGTGGCCCGCTTGATGGAGAGCGCTTCCGATCCATCAATCTCTTCAGTGGAATTTCGGTTTTTCAACAGGCTGGAGGGAATGTCTTCAGGCGTTATCAACCGGCCCGTTGACAGCAGAACCGCTCTCTCAATGGTATTTTCCAACTCCCTAACATTCCCCGGCCAATGGTAATCCATAATCATGCCCATGGCTTCCGACGAGAGACCTTCAACGGTTTTCCCCAGTTTACTATTGAATTGATCCACGAAATACCCCGTTAAAAGAGACAGGTCGCCCCTCCGGTCTCTCAAGGGGGGCAAATGGATCCGCCACACGTTGATACGGTAATAAAGCTCTTCCCTGAAATTTCCACGCTCAACTTCCTTGACCAGATCCTTTGAGGTGGCCGCCACAACCCGCACATCCACTTTTCTGGCCCCGCTTCCCCCAAGAGGGGTTATTTCTTCTTCCTGCAATACCCGCAGCAGTTTAACCTGCAAAGCGTATGACAGGTCCCCGATTTCATCCAAAAACAGGGTTCCTTTGTGGGCCTCATCAAAACGACCCGGTTTGTCCCGGGTTGCATCGGTAAAGGCCCCTTTTTTATAGCCGAACAACTCGCTTTCCAAAAGGTTTTCAGGTATACCGCCGCAGTTGATGGAGACCAGTGAACCATCCGCCCGCTGTCCATTGGAATGTATGGCCTTGGCGATCAATTCTTTCCCAGTCCCACTCTCCCCGGTAATGAGTACAGTGGTTTTATGTTCCGCAACTTTCCCCACCAGATCAAAGACCTTTGCCATGGCCTCACTCCTGGCCACGATGCTGCCAAAGGAATATTTGCTCTGGACCTGTTCCATTTTCTTTTTGAGGTCCCGGTTTTCGGTTTTCAGCCGTTCACGCTCTTCCGCTTTTTTGAGGGTCAAAAGGACTTCATCGGTTTTAAACGGTTTGGAAATATAGTCGTATGCGCCTAATTTGATGGCTTCAAGGGCCATGTCAACGGTTCCGTATGCAGACATCATAATGAAAGTCTTCTCAGGATATTTCCGGACGGCTTCCGTAAGGAAGGTCATGCCGTCCATGCGCGGCATCCGGATATCACAAAGGATATAGTCAAATTTATCCTGATCCATGCGTTCAAGGGCTGCCACGCCGTCTTCGGCGCATGATACCCCATAGTTTTCCTTTTCCAGCATAAATTCTAACATATGACGCATGTTTTCTTCGTCATCAATTATGAGCACTCGTCTTTCTTGCACAACCTTTTCTCCTCTTTTTAATTATTCCCCAGGGGCATCTCAAGGGTCACGGTTGTCTCTTCTCCGGGTTCACTTTCCGCACGGATTCTGCCACCCGCCCGATCCATCATGGTGTAGCAGATGGAAAGGCCCAAACCGGTGCCTTTCCCAGGTTCTTTGGTTGTAAAAAATGGATCAAAGATGCGCTTAATTTCATCGGGGTTTATACCACATCCCGTATCTGAAAACCGCATGATCAGGAGTCCTTCTTCGTTAAAACTCTCAAGGGTCAAAACCGGTTCCTTCGAATTTTCATGACCAACGGTCTCACCGTCCATGGCATCGGCCGCATTAATGATGATGTTCAAAAAAACCTGCTTCAATGAATCCTGATCCATTTTTACAATGCTCCATTGCGCTTTAAGGGATGGTTTAATGTGTATCATTTGAAACAGGGGTTGTGGATTTAATATGGTGAGGACCTCTTCCAGGACCTCATGGGCATCCGTCTCCTGCTGCTCGGAAGCCGCCGGCCTTGAAAAATCCAGAAGATCCCTGATAATGCGATGAATGCGTGTCATCTCGGATTCCATCCTGTTCAGGAAATCCGCCCGTTCAACCCGGGTGAGATCTCCCCGTTGAAGCAGTTCGATATAGCCCAGGATGATGCCCAGTGGGTTTCCGATTTCGTGGGCTACGCCGGTGGCCAGACGTCCCACCGAGGCCATCTTTTCCGATGCCACCATTTCATTCTGGGCTCTCTTGATTTCTTCATTGGCTGCTTCCAGGGATGAAATATTCTCTTTCAGTTTTCGTTCATTTGCGTCCAGCTGCCGTAACATGCGATTCATGGATTGCGAAAGTCGACCAATTTCGTTGTTGGGCGTCTCCCCTTTCTGCAGGGTGGGAATGGCGCCGTCATACTTCTCCGTCACCGCAACCAATCGATTGATGGGTTTGACCACGGTTCGAGAGAGGAGGTAAATACCAAAAAGCACCAGGATCAGCGCATTTATGCCGATATAAGCCACTATAACGGGCTCAGAGGCCCTTATTTCCCCATAGAGGGATTTCAAATTGGAAAACACCGTGACAAACCCCGCAAATCGCCCCTTGACCCACAAGGTTTCCGCGAGGATGACCTTTTCAGGCGCGTGCCAGAACAACCCCCAGGTCCTTCCGGAAAAATCTATGCGGACAGATCTGGCAAGTTGAGGGATGCCGGTATTTTTTTGGCGGTGCTTATCATCCCATTCACCGTGAGAAAAGACCGTTGAACCCTGGGCGTCTTTGATCATAATGCCGGAATACTTGCCCGTATGAAGCAAGGATATCATCCGCTTTTTGAAATCCGCCCCCGAGGGTTTTCTCTTCCGGTTCGCGTTCCGGATTAACGGCTGATCAGACAGGATAATGTTTACGGATTGGAGCAGCAACCGGCCACTTTGGATACGCGCATTGATGAGATCCCGTTCATTGAGTTTGGCCGTCACCACATGGATGAGCAGCATGGCGGATAGAATCAAGAATGCCAGGCTGGTCATGATGACCGTTTTCAGGCGGTTGAAGTAAGAGCGCACCCGCAAATTATTACCCTCCATGATTGCAGGTTTTTGCGATTGTCAAACAAACATATTATAATACCACAGTGATATGTGACGGCCGAAAAAAAGATAGGCGAGGGCACCCAGTGAAAGAAAAGGGCCAAAAGGGATCTGTGTGCGTGCCCCTTTCCCTCCCAACAGGATAAAAGCAGAACCGATAACGGCGCCGCCCAACGATGACATTAAAACGATGAGCGGCAGAGACTGCCATCCCATCCATGCCCCGATCATGGCCAGGAGCTTTATATCGCCGCCACCTAAGCCCTCCCTTCCCGTAATGCGGGCGTAAACGGTGGCCACCAGGTAAAGTGACCCCCCGCCTGCCACAAGGCCCACAAGGGAATCGCTCCAGGAGATCCCGCCCGGCAAGAAGGATATGAACCATCCCACCGCAATACCCGGAAACGTCAGGACATCCGGCAGGATCTTGTGATCAAAATCAATAAAGCTGAGGATCACCAGGGTTCCCGCAAACAACACCCATAGAAGGTATTGTAAACCAAAGCCGAATTTGAAAAAGAGTGCCAGGCTCAGAAAAGCCATTAAAATCTCAACCAGAGGATACCGCCACGAGATGAAGGCCTTGCATTGCCGGCAGCGGCCCATGAGGAAAAGATAGCTGATCACGGGGATATTGTCATAAAATCGAATTTTATGGCCACAGTGGGGGCATGAAGATGGGGGACGAACGATTGACTTGTCCTGGGGGATACGGTAAATACACACATTCGCAAAACTCCCCAGGCAGAGTCCAAACAGGAATGAAAAAAGGCATAAGACAAAATCCATATTCACGGGAAATACTTTAAAGGCGATAAAAGAATGTCCCCTCCCAAGAAATCAGGTCCCAAAAAGAAGGTGCTGTCTCTTTCCATCCACTCGGATAACCCGCAGCAGCGTCACATCAACCGCGTGACCCAAATCCTGGATGAAGGGGGCGTTATTTCCTACCCCACGGACACATTCTACGGGATCGGCTGCGATCTTTTCAATAAGAAAGGGATACAACACATTTACAGGCTGAAAAACCGGCCCCTGAAACAGCCCTTCTCTTTCGTCTGCGACAGTTTAAATGAAATCAGCAAATATGCGCTGGTATCCAACTATGCGTATAAAACCATGAAACGGCTCTTACCAGGTCCCTACACATTTATTCTGGAAGGCACACGCCTGGTTCCCAAGATCATGTTAACCAAAAGAAAAACCGTGGGGATCCGCGTTCCGGATAACAATATAACGCGCGCCATTGTTCGTACCCTGGGCCGACCCATCATCAGCACCAGCGCGGGCTTCGACGACCCATATGCCATTGGGGAGGCCTACGGAAACAGTCTTGATGCCATCATTGATGGCGGCCTGCTTTATCAGAATCCTTCAAGTGTGGTGAGCCTCATTGATGACCGGCCGGAGATTATTCGGGAAGGTAAAGGGGATGTCAGTAGTTTCCGCTAGAGGGATTGACAAGCCCGTTCCATCGGAATTCCGCCCTGCCCCCCTCTTCAGTCATTACCCCGACAAGGTGTCTGACGCTTGACTCCAGAAACAGATTCCACAATTCCCCGGCGCTTTTTTTAGGATAAACCAGCGCCACATCCCCCTTGATGCCAAGGAGCCCTTTGGTAATTTCGACAGCATCCTGGAAATTTCCCATGAAATCAACCAGGCCCAGATCTTTGGCGCGGGCACCTGAGAAGATACGACCATCCGCAATCTCCTGAACCTTCTCCACGGAGAGATTTCGACCGGTGGCCACCGCCGATACAAACTGTCCTTGCAAATCCTTGATGAGGGCCTCCAGTATTTCCCGGTCTCTTCCGGTCAACCTGCGATCCGGGGAGCCCATATCCTTGAACTCGCCACTTTTAACGATTTCAAAATCAACACCAATTTTATCAAGCAGTTCCTCAAGGCGGACAAATTTAATAAACACGCCGATACTACCGGTAATGGTCCCCGGATTGGCCACGATTTTGGTCGCCGACGCCGCCACATAATAGCCGCCGGAGGCGGCAACAGAACTCATGGAGGCTACAATCGGCTTGAGAGAAACGATCTTCTGAACCTCACGATAAATTTCCTGGCTGGCCCCCACCCCACCCCCGGGGGAGTTGATCCGCAGAATGATGGCCTTGATGCTCTCATCTTCAGCAAATTTTACCAGTTGAGAGGAAATTATTTTGGAGGAAGAAATGGTCCCGGTGATGGAAACGACGCCGATTTTCTCTTTAAAAAGGGTTGTTTCAGCGGGGCTGAAAAAGTGAAGTACCAGAACCAAGGTGCCGCCCAGCAAAATGGCCACACCCAGAAGAATGGTGAGAACGATCAGTAG
>JAERTK010000083.1 GCA_016844935.1 Desulfobacteraceae bacterium
CATGAACTCGGTATCATGAAAATTCTTGAGCAGCTTGCACCACAACGTCATCGCAAGCGGCAGAGTCCGGTCCCATTCTCCGCGGTTTTGCTCATCTATTTGATGCGCATCGTGGCCGGATTGAAGTTTTTCTACCACATCGGCCCCGTTCTATTACAATCACAATCTCTTATGCAGCTCGTAGGATTTAATGGGTACCAGGTCAAGCAGGGTGTTAATCGGCGAAGTCTTGATAAATCCTTTAAGGATTGGGAAGACAAAAACGACATCGGGATAAGAGGACCGATTTGTCCGGAATTCATAGCATCGTTTATAGTTGCCATTGCTGCCAATACATTAGAGCGGATTTTCAATAAAGTCATTTCAATATTGGCGGCTAACTCATTTTTTCCCAAAAAAATACATGCACTGCTTGACGCCTCTGATCTTGAATCCACCCAACGATGCGAAGGCCGGGGCAAGGTAACCAAAGAGAAAGCACCTGAACTTAGACGACGCAAGGGGAGAGTCAAAAAAATTAAGGTCACGGTATTTGGTTTCAAGATATGGGTGGTCTGGGATCCACACAGCGGCCTTCCCATCGCCATGCGTTTTGCTACTATCGAAGTTGCCGACATTACTCTGGCAAAAGAGGTCATAGCGCAAGCCGTTGACAATGTTGGAGAACACGCAAAGATCGTTTCTATTGCGATGGATCGGGGTTTTATGGATGGTAAACTACTATGGTGGCTCAATACTGTGGGAATCATTTTTTTCATTCCGGCAAAATCAAACCAGCATGTTTACGATGACGCCATTTCGCTGGTGAAAACCGGCTTGCGTGATACAAGAGAAACCCGAAGAAATACGGGGCATGGCAAGAACAGCAAAAAAGTCACCGATACCTGGGATGTTGTAGGGATTGAAGGGCTGACTACCGCCGGGTTTTACAGTGAACTTGGCAGCGGCAGTCATGAAAACAGAAAGGATTTTGTGCCAAATCCCATTAATGCGGCAGTTGTTTTACATGATCCATATATGGAAAATAACCCTGAGGTCAAGACACTGGTCATCCTAACCAACGGGCCTGTCAGCAAGCCACTGAATGTTTACGACCGTTACGACGCACGTAGTGAAATCGAAAACGCCTTGTTTCGGGAATCAAAACAGGGATGGTTCATCAAAAGACCACCGGAGAACAGCAAAGCCGGTTTTCGTGTTCATGCCTATCTCACCATACTGACAATGGCGCTAACCCGAGCCTTCCGCGACTGGATGATTCGACAAGAAGAAATTGAAGACGAAGATACAGGGATTCGGAAATTCCGACAGAAGGTACGACAGGAAAACGCCAACAAATGTATCGTTTTTGACGATACTCGTTATGCCATATTTTTTCTTTATGAGCTCCTGATCCTCTGCGGTAAGACAGTTTTGAAGCCCCATGGAATTCCCGATAAAATTACTCGGGAAGATATTTTGCGTAAGCATGGCGCCTTGCTTGAATAAGCAACCTTGATCATCCTTTTGGCCAAAGACTGTAAGTGCGGCTGGATCCGCACTTACCGAGGTCATGAGCGGTTTGAGCCAGAGGGCTGAAACGACGACCCGCGCCAAATAATACCGGCTCATCGCGGATTAGCGTGAAATCCGATTTGGTCACGTTCCATACTGTCGCTACGATTTGTATGTGCTTTTTCCGGTGTGACTGTGGGGGGCGACTGTAGGTGCGGCTTCAGCCGCACAGCAAGCTTGCGGTGCAAGCGCGGGTGTTGTTGTGCGAATAAATTCGCACCTACAGTCTTTCACGTTAATCGGCGATGAGCCATAATACCTAAGCTTTTCCATTTGCCACCTTACTCTTTTCCCGGCTCTCGCGCAGGCCTGTACAGGTTTTCCGTACGCTGAGGCGAGAATTCTCAAACGACGTTCCGTGCGAATTTCAAAATCCCCGGGTATCCTTGCCTCATTAATTCTATTTTCCACAGGTGGCTTTAGCCTGCCTCTGACGCTCGACCCATGGTCTAAAACCACCGGCTTGAGATCGGTGATCGTTAAGTCCAAGCCTATTACCCCTTCAACCTACTGCGAAAAACGATCCAAAAAGCTTCTGGGTACCTATGACACACTTCAAAATGGGACTTGCTATTTGCGCCCGAGCTTATGTCGAATATCCAGGTTTACTTGACTTGTGGTGCGGTATTTGTTATTTTAACCAAATTGGTTTAAACCCTGCCCCATGATGAGTGTGCTTACTATGTTGATGGGATTGGAGAATCTGATCAGGGATATCCAACAGGAGCCCTGGGCCGATAACTTACCTGTAGATGAGGAATTCTGGACTCATTATACAAAATGGGTTGAAGAAAACCTCCTGCCAAAGTTTCTGGAACGGTTTGCCGGCAAGGTAGACGATATTGTGGATATTGACCCGGGCCTTCCCGAGCAGGAAATCCTGGAAAAAGCCACCTCCCACATGGTCTCTTACCTGGGGGCGACGTCCGCTTCCATACGGATATATGACCCCAAGACCGAACAGATGCTTTCCTATGGATCGTACCCGTCCAGAGAGGAAACGCGGGAAACCGCTATCCCCCTCGAAGACAGCATTTCCGGGGAGGTCCTGCGAACCCGCCAGACCTATTATTCCCCCAATCTGCTGAAAGAGGAACTGTATCATAACAAAAAGACCGTCGTGAAAGAAGGTGTCCACTCCCTGCTGGCCATCCCCTTCGAGATTCCCCGTTTTTTCCCGAGGGAAAGGGATACGCTGGGTGTCATTCAGCTCTATTATGAAGATGGCGGGCGAAAGTTCAGCCCCCTTGAAATCAGAACCGCCAACACCATGGCAAAACGACTCAGCTTTGTCATTGCCCACAAAAAAATCCTGAACATGAACCGAATGGCCGAAAAGCGGGAAGCCATTGTGAACCATATCTTCCTCAAGCTCGGAAGCCGCGGCGGGGTGAAGCTGGCGGAGGTTTTCAACGAGGTGGTGCCGGAGCTGGCGGATATGGTGGACCTTCAGAGTTGCGCGTTGTTTTCGGTGGGTCCCGCGCTGGACCAGGTGGTTCTTCAGGCGGGTTTCCCCCTGGTTGGCGGGTACCATTCCGTGGGGAAAGCTGTGCCGGTTAGCAGTGAACCGGTTTATGAACTGCTTCTAAACCTCAGGGACTATTCCGGAGATTCCAGATACGAAGAGGTCACCCCTTTTTACATCCTGATTGTAGATGTGGAGCGAAGCACCCTGATGTCCGAAAACAATAAACGGTTCGCTCAACGTAACGGCATCAATTCGATCCTCTTTGTTCCCCTGAAGGTGGGTGGCGAAATCACCCATTTTATGACATTTGACGCGCTGGATTATCGAAAAAGATACCGGGGGGAAGAGATCGGGGTTTTTCTTTTCCTGGGAGGAGAATTGATGAAAGTGCAGAAAATGGAACAACTGGACGATGCGCTTCATGATTTTAAGAACCCGGCTATTGCCACGGCCGGTTTTGCGCGCCGGCTGAAATCCCTCATTGGAAAAGATGACCTGGAATCCTCCAGGGAGCAGATTCAAAAATATGTGGATATCCTTCTGGATGAAACCAGCCGGCTGCAGGAACTGGCCATGGGCGTCTATGCGGTAGGCGAAGAACAGGTTGTTGATTTTTCCCGCATGGTGGAAAATAGGGTTGAGATCAACAGGGAGGCCATCAAGGAGCTGATGAAACAGGATGTGACCCTGAAACTGGGCCCCTACGATAGGGACTTACGGGTTAAATGCCATTCAGTCCACATTGAGAGGGTTTTTGACAACCTTCTGAACAACGCCACCAAAGCGATTCCTCTGAAAGGGGGTACCCTGGCTGTCAAAACCTATGCCAATGGGAAATGGGCCTGCGCGGAAATTTTAAACAGTGGCGAAATGTCCCTGAGGGATCAGATGAAGAGCCGCGAGGGGGCCGGTGAAGGTCGTGGGCTCTACATTACCTACCGGATTTTGCGGTTGCTCAAAGGAAAAATGGATGTTCGGTCTCAAAATGGCATGACCACCTTTGTTGTTTCTTTTCCCCTGTATTCGCCGTAAGGGTTCAGGGTTCAATGTTCAGAATTGGGGACAGGGGCAAAATTCAGCATATCCCGGAAGAGTACATGATACGAAACGGCGCTTCAAAAAAATCCGGATCCAACCTGTCCGGAAGGATATCGCTCTTCCTGTCTGAAAAGCTCTTGCCCCTGAACGCTTCAGATGCGCCACATGGCCCTCAATTCACCAACGCGCTTGTCAGGATATTTTCCATTGTGATCCTGAAGGTCATGAAGGATGCGGTTACTTTCAGGGCGAGGGGGCTGACCCTCACCGTAGTGCTGGCCATGGCGCCCATGCTTGCACTGGGCACCGCCATATTGAAAGATGTGGGTATTACGGAAGAAACGCGGCGTTTCGCCCACGAATTCTTCGATAAGATCGTGGTTCTCAGTACGGCCGTGGAGAAAGACCCGGCAGATGCCGTAAAGGGCGGTAGCGCCGGAGTCGGCCCGGTGCCGGATTCGGGAGTTCCCAAAGAAAAAGCCCGGCAAAACCTGGTGATCCACGTTCAACAGGTGGTCGACAAAGTTTTTGATTATGTGAACAGAACCGATTTTGCGACCCTGGGATTTGTGGGCACCGTGGCCATCCTGATTCTGGTGGCGTCTTTTTTTTCGCATCTCGAAGCCTCCATGAATGCCATATGGGAAGTCAAAAAAGGACGGTCTCCATGGAAGAGAGGGGTGAATTATCTGGCGGTGCTCATTTTGCTGCCCGTCGCCATGAACCTCGGTTTTGCCGCCATGGCGGTCCTCCAGAGCCCGACCCTCATGAAGAAGCTGGAAGCGTTTCTGCCGAGCCCGTGGATGGTTTCGTTCCTTCTGAAAATGTTTCCGGCCCTTGTGGTCGCCGGCACATTCGCCGCCCTGTACAAATCCCTGCCCAATACAAAGGTCTCTACCTGGTTTTCCATTTCAGGGGGGCTTCTGGCGGGCATCGGCTGGTTGCTGGTTTTGTCCCTTTATCTAAACCTGCAGCTCGGGGTGGCCCGTTACAACGCCATCTATGGGTCCTTTGCGACCCTGCCGCTGGTACTGCTGTGGATCTACATCGGGTGGGTCATATTTCTGATCGGTGCGGAGCTGGTATTTGCCATGCAAGTCTGGAGAGAGTACGAGCCCCGGGATGGTATGCTGCCCGTTGACGGCGGGCTGGCCCTTGTTATTGATGTTTTCATGGTATTGAAACGGGAGGAATCCCTCGGGCATTCTGTTGATGCCGACACCCTTGCGAAAATCTTGGGGCACCCCGCTGCCCTTGTGGCCGAGGCACTGGGCAATCTTGAACGGGCCGGTTTCATCCAGAAAGGACAGGACGGGGATAAGGCCATTATTGCCACGTCCCGGATGGGACGGTTCGATGTGCATGAGATGGAACGCGCCAGCGCTTGACGAAAATTTCCTTTGGGGATACACTGAAATCAAAACAACCAATCCGGTGAATATCTTATGCTGAACAGCGTCATTCACAATCCCGAAATGGAGAAGTACCTGGTTTCCTATGAAACCGGGGAAACCCTGTTTTTTGAAGGGGACGATTCCCAGGATATTTACGTCCTGGTGTCCGGTAAGCTGGATATTCTTAAAGGGACGAAAAAGATTGCCGATATTGTCAAAGAAGGGGTGGTGTTCGGGGAAATGTCGTTTCTTCTGAACGAGAAACGAACGGCCACCGTAAAGGCCATGACCGATGTAAAGGCTGTCCGCATTCCCAAAGAGGACGTCGAACCCTTTTTGAAGGAATTTCCGGAAGTGGTGACCGTGGTGGCGAGGTTCCTGGCGAAGCGCCTTGACGCCACCAGTCAGACCCTGTTCGGGTTTCGGGAATTGTGTGATCAGCTCCCCGATGCGGTCATGATCCTCGATAAGGACGGAAACATCTCCACATGGAATTCGGCGGCTGAAGAACTTTACGGCAGAGACGATGCGCAGATGCGCGGAAAATCGGCCGAAAGGATCTATGATGACCCCCTGGTTTACAGGACCCTCTTAGAAGAACTCAAGGCTGGCGAGGTCATTCATGAAAAAGTTCTGAAAATCAGGCATCCGGAAAAGGGGATATGTTTTGTCTCAACGAGTACCAAAGTTCTTTATGATGGTCAGCACAATTTTCGCGGTGTGCTTTTCATCGGAAGAGATGTTACATCCGTTGAAAACCTGGAGCGACGGTACAAGCGCACGCGACGCTGGCTGATCCCCTCCATAGCGCTCCTGGCGTTTTTGGCGGTGGGCATGCTCCTGGGTTACCCGTATTTTTCCAAGGGCTACAAAATTACCGATTCCCGAAAACGCCAGTTCAGAGATGATTTGTCAGTGACCTTCAAAATGCTTGAGTCGTTTCTGGTGGAGCCGTTGAAGGCGGGTGACCGCGCTAAAACCAAGCAGATCATCAAAGGGTTTCTCGATGTTCAGAAAGATGTTTCGATTCCCTATAATGGGCTGGTGTTGCTGGATGAAAACAAAAAAGTATTTGAAGCCTATGCCGTATTGCCCGGTTTCGATGCGGAAAAGATGGTGGACAGCAGCTATTCCGGTATACCCTTTGATCAAAGTGAAGACAGGCCCTATAGCGTTTTGACGCTTTATCGCGTCACCAAACAGGATCCCATGGGAAGCAAGGCCACTGAAATGGCCTTTGAGATGAAAAAGGACGGTGTTTTCCTGGGCTGGCTGGTTTTCCAGGTGGATCTTGAAAAGCTTAAAGAAAAATACAATGTAAACGAGGATGATCTGAAACATCTTCCCTTTGACGGGTCCTGAAAAGTATTGAATAACGCCGATCCCTCCCTACCATACGACATTACCGAAAATGCTCAAGGCGGCACGACCATTTCGTTCCATGGACGGATGGATTCGAGTAATGCCGGTCGTTTGATGGAAGATTTGTCGCGCTATTTTTCCCAAAACCCTCCCGGAAATCTGACCGTTGACATGGAAAACGTCATATATCTGGATGATTTCGGAACCCTGGTACTGGTTGAGCTGCGAAAAATCGCCGTGAAAGGCAACGGGGATTTCAATCTGCTCCATCCCAGCGAAAAAGTCAGGGAAATGTTGCTGTTTTTGAGATTCGATTCCCTGTTCAAAAAAGTTTCCTTTGAAAAAAAGCGACGGCAGGGGATTTTCGTTCGCCTGGGGGAGAAAACCTATGACATTATACTGGACATAAAATACGCCATTTCCTTCATCGGTGCCATAACCTTGTCCCTGGGTCACCATCTGAAACACCCCAAGGCGCTTCGCACGGGAGACACCCTGGACTACATGCAGAAGACCGGGGTGGACGGTCTCCCCATTGTGGCCCTTATCAGCTTCCTCATGGGATTGATCATGGCATTCATGTCCTCTGTTCAACTGGAACAGTTTGGCGCGAACATCTATGTGGCATCACTGGTGGGTCTTTCCATGACCCGTGAACTGGGTCCCATCATGACGGCGATCATTGTGGCCGGAAGATCCGGTTCAGCTTTTGCAGCGGAAATTGGTACCATGAAGATTTCCGAGGAGGTGGATGCGCTTTTTACCATGGGGTTTGATCCCATCGGGTTTCTGGTGATTCCAAAATTGATTGCGGCTGTTCTCATGGTGCCCATACTGACCCTTTTCTCCGACATTTTTGCCATTGCCGGCGGTCTTGTGGTGGGTGTTTTCATGCTGGATCTGACGGCGGGTGCCTATGTGGCTCAGACCATTAACACCCTGACCCTTTTTGATGTGTTCTGGGGGGTTCTGAAGAGCGGTGTTTTCGGGCTGCTCATCACATGGGTGGGTTGTCTCAGGGGATTCCAGGTCTCCGGGGGTGCTGCTTCCGTGGGTCAGGCCACAACTTCCGCCGTGGTCAGCAGCATATTCCTGATTATCCTTTTTGATTCTATTTTTTCAGTGATTCTTCGTTATACCGGGTGAAACACGAACCATGGGTAGAAAAGCCATTATAGAGGTAAAAGACCTTGAAGCAGGGTATGGGGATGCGGTTATTTTCAGGCATGTCACGTTCAATGTTTATGAGGGGGAAATATTTGTTATCCTCGGCGGCAGCGGTTGCGGCAAAAGCACTTTACTGAAAAGTTTGATCGGCCTTTTGCATCCCCGCACCGGTCGCATCTCAATTGATGGTGATGAGGTCAATTCCGAAGACGAAGACGAATTAAAAAAAATTCTGGCGAAGATCGGCGTCCTGTATCAGAGCGCTGCGCTGTTCGGGTCCATGACCGTGGCGCAAAATGTTGCACTTCCCATAGAGGAATATACCTCGCTCAATAAGGATGCCGTTGATATGCTGGTCAAAATGAAGCTGGGGCTTGTTAACCTGGATGGTTATGGAAACCACCTGCCGTCCGAGTTGAGCGGGGGCATGAAAAAAAGAGCCGGGCTGGCCCGTGCCATGGCCTTGAACCCGAAGATCCTTTTTTTCGATGAACCGTCAGCAGGTCTCGACCCCATCACCTCGGCGGAACTGGACAACCTGCTGCTCCATTTGAACCGGACCCTCGGGACCACCATGGTGATTGTTACCCATGAACTGGACAGCATTTTTACCGTGGCTTCCAGGATTATCATGCTGGACAAAAAAGCAAAAGGCATGATCGCCGAAGGGGATCCCAGGTATCTTCGGGATCACAGCCAGAACGCGTTTGTGAAACAATTTTTTAACCGCCGGGCCTGATTGAAAAAGGCCAGTCCTGATTGCAAGAGGTTTTACATGGCATCCAAAAAAGCAAAATTTACAGTGGGCCTGTTTGTGGCGGGTGGCCTGACCATCAGTGTTCTGGCTATCGTCTGGCTGGGCATGGCGCGGTACTTTGAAAAGGGGAAGTTTTTCGTGACCTATTTCAATGAATCCGTTCAGGGACTCAAAAAGGATTCCCCGGTGAAATACCGAGGCGTTTCCATCGGTCGGGTTGAAAGCATCGGGGTGGCACCGGATTCAAAACTGATCCAGGTGATTCTCAAGATTGAATCAGGCCAGAAGTTGGACAACAACATTGTGGCACAGCTCAAGAACGTGGGAATTACCGGCAGCATGCTGGTTGAACTGGACCGTAAAAAAAAAGGTGAACCCGACGAATCTCCGGTGCTCTCCTTTCCGTCCGAGTACCCCATTGTGGCATCCAAACCCTCTGAAATAAACCGATTGCTCAGGGGCCTCGACGAGGTCCTGAACCATTTCAAGTCCATTGATCTCAAGGGGATTTCCGACAAAATAAAATTAACCCTGGACAATGCCAACGTCATGATTGCCGATGCGGATGTCAAGGGGATTTCAACCAAATTGCAGTCGTCACTCACCGGTGCGGAACGTATTTTGAAAAACCGGAAATGGGAGAGCATCCTCGGGTCGGTGAATCATGCGGCCAAATCCCTTGATGAACTCATGGGAAAAGCTGGAAACTCCCTGGGCCAGGTGGATCGAACCCTGGTTCGTATGGAAGGGTTTGTGGCCAGAAACGAGGAGCCGGTTGCGGAGGCGGTCATGAATCTCAAAAAAGCCATGGTGAGTGCCAACAAGTTGCTGGAGAAGGGTGCCGCCATGATCGGGAACACGGATGACGCGTTGAATCGTCTCAAGGCCCAGCTTCTTCTGAGTGCGCAGAATCTGGAGCAGGCAACAGACAGCCTGAATCGATTCATGGAAGTACTGTCAGACAGCCCCTCGCAGCTGATATTTGGAGAGCCCGCCGCGCCGAGGGACCTGGAACTGGACCATGGGGAGCCATAAGAGGAGGCAACAGATGTTAAAACGTAAAAGATTTCTGGTAGTGATTTTTTGCAGTCTCTTTTGCCTGGCGGGGTGTTCGGCCCTCAAAAAACCGAAACCGAAAATCCATCATTTTACCCTCGAATATACGGTTCCGAAAATAGAGGGCCTGAAACCCCTTCAAGCGGTGCTTCGGGTGGATCGCTTCGGAGTGGCGCCGGCCTATAATTCCAATCGTATGATATATCAAGACAAATCATTCAAACGGGATGAATATGTATACTCCAAATGGATTGCAAATCCCGGGAACATCGCCACCTATTTCCTGGCAAGGGATCTGAGGGACTCCGGCCTTTTTAAAGCCGCATTCACCTATAAAAGCCACCTGTCGGCGTCTTATGCCGTGGGAGGATCCGTGGATGAATTTTTTGAATTGGATGCGCCCGATGGGTGGAAGGCGGTTCTGGGGTTGAGTGTTACCCTGGTGGTGTTGAATGAACCGGATATCAGCAAACGGATTTTATTTCAGAGATCCTACCGGGTGACCCGGCCATGCAAGGATGAGCATCCCCGGGGGCTTGCGGAAACCATGAGCCTGGCCATGCAGGAAGTCTCTGAAAAAATTATTCGGGATATTTACACCGTTTTGAAAGATCATCAATAAGGGGAATCCATGGCAAACGAGGTCAACAAAGTTATCTATTCCATGATCCGGGTCGGCAAGTCCTATGATCGAAGGCCGGTGTTAAAAGACATTTCCCTCTCCTATTTTCTCGGTGCCAAGATTGGGGTCCTGGGGCTCAACGGTGCGGGGAAAAGTTCTCTCTTGCGGATCCTGGCTGGTGAGGACACGGATTTCAGCGGGGAGACCGTTCTCAGTGAGGGGTACTCGGTGGGCTACCTGGAGCAGGAACCGCTGGTGGATGTGGATAAGACCGTCCGGGAGGTGGTTGAAGAAGGGGTCCGGGAGACGGTTGATGCCCTCAGGGAGTTTGAGGAGATCAACCTCAAATTTGCCGAACCCATGGATGACGGTGCCATGGAAAAGCTCATAGAACGCCAGGGAGTGGTGCAGGAGAAACTGGATGTCCTGGATGCCTGGGATCTCGATGCACGGCTGGAGATGGCCATGGATGCGCTTCGCTGTCCGCCCGGGGACCGGTCCGTTAAGGTGCTCTCCGGTGGCGAGAAACGGCGTGTGGCCCTCTGCCGCCTGCTGCTGCAAAAACCGGACATCCTGCTGCTGGATGAACCCACCAACCATTTGGATGCGGAGAGTGTGGCCTGGCTGGAGCATCACCTGAAAGCGTATGCGGGGACGGTCATCGCGGTCACCCACGACCGGTATTTCCTGGATAACGTGGCTGGCTGGATCCTTGAACTGGACCGCGGGCGGGGGATCCCATGGAAAGGGAATTACTCCAGCTGGCTGGAACAGAAACAGGAACGGTTGCGCCGGGATGAAAAGTCTGAATCGGCACGGCAGAAAACCCTGGAGCGCGAACTGGAATGGATTCGCATGTCCCCGAAAGGGCGGCACGCCAAGAGCCAGGCGCGCATCAGCGCCTACGACAAACTGTTGAGCCAGGAGGTGGCGGAGAAGGAAAAGAATCTTGAGCTTTTCATTCCGCCAGGGCCGCGCTTGGGGGATCAGGTCATCGAGGCTGAAAACCTCACCAAAGGGTTCGATGGTCAATTACTCATTGAAAACATGAACTTCAGCCTGCCCCCCGGCGGCATCATCGGGATTATCGGTGCCAATGGCGCCGGAAAGACCACCCTGTTTCAAATGATCATCGGGCAAGAGACCCCTGATGACGGTGCCATTCACCTGGGGGATACGGTCAAACTGGCCTATGTGGACCAGAGCCGAACGCTGGATGCGGATAAAACCATCTGGGAAGAGATTACCGGGGGCGCCGATCAGATTCAGCTGGGGAAACAGCTGATCAATTCCCGGGCATATGTGGCGCGATTCAACTTCTCGGGTTCGGAGCAGCAACGAAAGGTGGGGGCACTTTCAGGTGGGCAACGCAACCGGGTGCACTTGGCCAAGATGCTCAAGGAGGAGGCCAATGTGCTCCTGCTGGATGAACCCACCAACGATCTGGATGTGAACACCCTGCGGGCCCTTGAAGAAGCCCTTCTTAATTTCGGCGGCTGCGCGGTGGTGATCAGCCACGATCGATGGTTTCTGGACCGCATTGCCACCCATATTCTCGCTTTTGAAGGGGACAGCCAGGTGAATTTTTTTCAAGGCAACTGGACGGAATATGAAGCGGATCGCCGAAAACGGCTGGGTGCTGATGCCGCCGTTCCCAGCCGGATAAAGTACCGCCAGCTAACCCGCTGAGGCCCTTATATCATCCGTTCCATTTCCCGCATGCTTTCATCCAATCGTTTGGCGGAAACCGGCATGGCGGTTTTCAGCTCCTGGGCAAAAACAGAGACCTTATATTCCTCCACCATCCAGAAAAATCGTTCGAAGGCCCGCCTTTTTTCAGGGGAGGCGCTCGAAGTGATGCCCGCAAGGTTTCTTTTGAGAGCCGTTTTAAGGGGCAGAATGAGTGCTTCCTTTTCGCGATCCTTGTCCGGGTTGTAGGCCCCGCGTTCCGCCCGGATTTCAAGTGCCCTGAGATAGCGGGGGAGATGGGCCAGACGTTCTGTTTGATATCTTTCCACGAAGTCCCGGGGGACCAGCGCGCCCATCTCCACCAGGAGGCGTTTTGAGAGGCCTGCCGCGGGAGGGTTGTTTTTGTTATTAATGGCAATTTGATGGATGAACTGTGTGGCGTGATGGTAGCTGGAAAGGACCTGTTCTGTAAGATCCATTAACTGTTTGCCCCTTGAAAAAAAATCACGGGCAACAGCACCGGCTCTTTCTTCGAATGCTGTTTCGGTCCGTATGTCACGGTCAAAAAACCGGGTCATAAGCGTGTCAAAAAGGGTGTTTTCAATGGTTTTAGGACCACCGAAATCAACGGTTTTAGATGACAGGCGAGGGGGTATCTTAAGATCTTTTTTGAGCAGTTTCAGCTCTTTTCTGAAACGGAGCATGAACAGTTTCCGAACGCCCCTCCTGTGGCAATGAAGGGCTTCCAGCCGATTGTTGAACAAGCGGATATCAACACTGTTTTCACTCGGTGAAAGGGCGGGAAACGCCACAAGGCCTGGGGTGAGGGAAACGGTTTCCGGCAGCGTTTTGAAATTCCACGATACCATGCCCTGCTTTTCCCACCGAGCTCTGGCCTTCCGCCAGACGCCGGACTGATTTTCAGGCGCCTTTGTGTCGATTGCAGGCAATCTGTCAAGGATTGAAGCATCCCTGGCGGACTTCAGTTCACGGTTTCGATGGTCCCTGATGGAAACCCGCATTTGCAGGTGGTCGGGGATATGTGAATCGGCCCAGTCCCCCGCTGGAATATCCACCCCGAATCGTTTGTAGATAAATTTTCCAAGGATTGAAATCAACGGGTCTCGGGACTTTTCCATTTCCGTCAGGATGATGTCCACGGTGCCGGACACGGGCACAAGCTGTTTGCGGTACCGCTTTGGCAACCCCTTAATGAGGGCCGTGATTTTTTCCTTGAAAAGCCCCGGTACCACCCAGTCCAGTTCATGGGGCGACACTTGGGAGGCTTGATTCAGTGGTACTTTGAGGGTGACCCCGTCATCCTGTTTGCCGGGCCTGAATTTATAGGAAAACCGGAATGCGCTGTTTCCCACGGCCATTTCATCGGGATACTGCGCCACCTCTTCCCGGTCGGGAACCTCAGCGATGACATCGGACAGGGTCATTTTAAGAAAGTCGTCACCGCCCCGTTTTCTGATGTGTTTCTCCAGCGTGCGGATGTCATATACGCCCGGAAGCCGGGATGAATAGAGTGCTTCCATGCGTTCATCGCTCACCCGGATGCCGCGCCGTCGAACTTTCTCCTCCATTTGGGTAATCTCCCTAACGAGCGCCTGGTTATGTGACAGGAAACTGAATTTTTTCTTCATTTCCCCCTCCACCAAAGCGGATTTGATGAAGACCTCATGGGACATTACCGGATCGATGGGCCCATAGGATATAGCGCGGCTGGGGACGATGATCAGACCGTAAAGGCTGACCTGTTCAAGGGCCCGAACCTGTCCTGCATTCTTTTCCCAGTGGGGATGGGAGTAGGTGGATTTACAGAGACTGCCACCCAGTGTTTCCAGCCATTCAGGATCAATTTTTGCGGCGGTTCTGGCGAAAAGCCTGGACGTTTTGACCATTTCCACTGCGACGATCCAATCCGGACTCTTGTTGAACAGGGTGGAGCCAGGAAAGAGCATGGCCTCCCTCCCCCTGGCCGCCTGATAGATGTTTTTTTCCTTCTTGACGGCGATATTGGATAAATACCCGCTCAGGACCGATTGGTGGATGGCCGCGTAACGGTCTTTCACGGCTTTCTGCTTCTGTTGGTTTTCATTTCTGATCCCCTGGGATTTCAAGATATTGGAGATCTGTTCATGGGTGTGGTGCCATTCCCGCATGCGGATGAAGGAGAGGAAATGCGCCTTGCAGAACTTTCGCATTTTGTTCTGGGTCCGAAGCGTCTTAAAGGAGCGGTGGTATTGGTGCCAGATATTCAGCAGTGTGATAAAGTCGGAACCCGAATCCCTGAATTGCGCATGGACCTGGTCGGCCTGGCCCGTTTTTTCAAGGGGCCTTTCCCTGGGATCCTGAATGCTCAGACCCGATGCGATAACGGCCACATCATACACGCAGCCCCTGCTTTCCGCTTCAAGGATCATGCGGGAGATTTTCGGGTCAATGGGCATTTTGGCCATCATGCGGCCCCGGGGTGTCAGGGCGGGCCCGCTCTTTTTTCGAATGACGGCCCCCAGCTCCGCCAGCAGGTCGAACCCGTCCTTGATGCTCCTGGGGTTGGGCCTGTCCAGGAATGGAAAGGCTGAAATGTTTCCCAGCTTCAGGGAAATCATGCGGAGGATGACCTCCGCGAGGTTGGCCCGCAGAATCTCCGGGTCTGTGAATTCCTGCCGGGACTCGTAGTCTTCCTCTGAATAAAGTCGAATACAGACACCGTTTTCCATGCGACCGCAGCGCCCTTCACGCTGATCGGCGCTGCTCCTGGAAATGGGGCTGATGGGCAGACTGGTGGAACGGGTCCTGGGGAGATAGCGTGAGATCCTGGCAAGCCCCGTGTCCACCACAAATTTGATGCCCGGAATGGTCAGGGAGGTTTCCGCCACGTTGGTGGATACGATCACCTTGCGGCCTTTTGAGGGTTTGAAAACTTTTGCCTGCCGGGGGCCGGGCAGCCGGGCGAACAGGGGCAATATGGTGGCATTTTTAAGGCCACGCCCTTCCAGCCTCTCACAGGTCTCGAGGATATCCCGCTCAGTGGGCATGAATATCAGGATGTCCCCGAACGCTCCGGAATGGCAGATGTCTTCCGTGGTTTTGACGGCGGCATCCACATAGGTCGTATCCCCTTTTTCCTGAAGTTTCGGATCCACCGGCCGGTATTGGAGCAAAACCGGATATCGCCGTCCGGATACCCGAATCACCGGTGCATTGTCAAAATGCCTGGAAAATTTTTCCGTATCGATGGTGGCGGATGTGATGATCAGTTTCAGGTCTTTTCGTATTTTGAGCAGATTTTTCAGAAATCCCAGGATAAAGTCAATGTTCAGGCTTCTTTCGTGGGCTTCGTCGACAATGATGGTGTCGTAATCCAGGAGTCGCGGGTTCTGTTGCGTTTCCGCCAGCAACATGCCGTCGGTAAGTATCTTGATGTATCCCTGTTTATGGGTGCGATCTTTGAAGCGGATTTTGTATCCCACCGATGTCCCAACGGTTTCGCCCAGTTCCTCCGCAATTCGACCGGCTATGGTGGTCGCGGCGATGCGACGGGGCTGTGTACAGGCAATTTTTCCGTCAATGCCCCGGCCGGCGGCGAGACACATTTTGGGAATCTGGGTGCTTTTTCCGGAGCCCGTGTCGCCGGCAATAATCACAACCGAATGCTTTCGGACAGCATCTATGATGTCATCTTTTTTTGCAGTGATGGGGAGATTATCGGGAAAAGAGACGCTTGGGCGATGTTGAAAGCGCCGTTGTTTTTCCGCCACGGATCCCGTCATCCTTTGTTTGATGGGTCCAAGTTGGGCCATTAATTTCTGCCCGGACTTTTGACCCTTGCCGGTTTTGAAAAGGGTATTGAGACGTCTGTGAAAGGCGGGTCTGTCTCTGCCCATGGCCCGAGGGAGAAGGGAACGGAGCTCTTTTTCAGCCAGTGAGAGTGCCTTGGATGCGCATTTATCGGGCAATGCGTTCGAGGGGGCCGAATCAACGCGATCACGAAATGTTTTATTTATTCTGTTATGGTTCTTTTGCAAAATGTGGTGTTCCCGAAAACCGTATGGACAAAAAAATAGAGAAAACAGCGGTTTGGTTGAATGACGTCATTTATTGGAAATTTATGCTTGACCGAACCTTTGGCAGACGCTATATTGCGCGAGTCTGTTGCCGAGATAGCTCAGCCGGTAGAGCAGGGGACTGAAAATCCCCGTGTCCCCAGTTCAACTCTGGGTCTCGGCACCACGTAAAATCAGGGACTTAGGCCTTTTTGGCCGGGTCCCTTTTTTTATGACTCACCCTGTTTGGTACACTCATGGCACATTTCTAATGTGCTTTCGGGGGATACCATTTTTGCCCCTATTTTGGCAACCATCAGCACAAAAAAATCGGCCACCCGATACCGGAAGAAACCCGGTACCCTTACCTGATATGGGCCTGATTGATGACGTCGATTTTCATTCGCCGGATGTAGCGTGTCGTTTATAATAACCCTTGCGCTGAAAACAGCAAAAGAGTTATTATCCCCCTGAGTTAAGGCATTTTTCTCTGCGTGAGGACAATCATGACTGAAAAAACGACCCGTGAAAAATTGGGGGTTGTCCCATTGTTGAAAGAGATATTCCATAAGAAGAAGACTAAAACCTGGGAGACAATCTTTGATATTGACGTAGCTTCAGCTTCAACGGGAACGCCCACATCGAGAATAGGAAAATCCTCGAAATACACCCAGGACAGAAAGCGATAATTACAAGTGGATTTTTTGAAACAGCCCGTGTCGAAGCGGTTCAACGTCTCGGTGCGGGAAGGTACATAAATAAACCGTTACTCCTGGGGAAAATAGGTTTTGCTGTTAAGGAAGAATTGGAGAAATAGGCAGTAAATTAAGATCACGGTCTTTCACGTAGTCCAAGAGTTCTCTGGCGAAATCGTCACGAATCCCTATCTGATCGTAATCGATATACACATTATTGAGATATTGGAGGACCAGAAAGGGGTTGGATTCAGTGGAGGTGACGGTTCAATAAAAAATATGGAATATCCGGTTAAGAAAATATTAGTGGTTGATAATGATAATTTCATCCTGGAGTTTATGAATGACGTTCTGTCCGAGAAGGGACATGAAGTCGTAACGGCGGAGGATGGTCTCTCTGCACTGGACATCTTGGAAACCCTCGTGCCGGACGTTATTTTTGTCGATCTGGTAATGCCGAACATCGGAGGCGATGAGCTCTGTTTCCTGGTTAGGCAGAACCCGGCGTTGAAAAATACTTTTCTGGTTATTCTCTCAGCCCTGAGCAACAATGACACCGTCAACTACCACGAGCTGGGTGCAGATCGTTTCATTGTTAAGGGCCCCCTCAAAGAGATGGCCGCCGAGGTATTGACCGCTCTGGAGCAGCCCGAGTCGGTTGATGTCATCGAGCGCGGCGGCTACACTCCCCAAAACGTTAACCAGGAATTGCTCTCGGTTATTCAACGCTACAAGATGATTATTGCCAAAATGTCTGAAGGGGTTTTTGAAGTCACTGCCGACGGAAGAATCACGTATGCCAACCCCAGTGCACTTTTACTGACCGGTTTGCCTGAAAAAAAAGTATACGGCGTGCATATTGCCCAACTGTTCAAAGACCGGGATAACAAGCGTATGCGTGGCACCCTTGACCGGATTGGCAATTCTCCGGTGGTCATGGATGATGATTTACCCCTTGAGCTTAACCATCGCCAGGTCAGCGTAAGCATATTGCCGCTCAATGACGAAACATCCAGTGCTGCCGTTATTCTGACCGATATTACCGAACGAAAGCAGGTGGAGAAGACCCTTACTGAAGCCAAAGAAAAAGCCGAAATCGCCTCACGGACCAAATCCAATTTTCTTGCCAATATGAGCCATGAAATCCGCACCCCCATGAATGCGGTAATCGGTTTTACGGATATGTTGCTTGATACCGATCTTGCGGAAGATCAGCGGGATTATGCAACGACGGTTAAGAAGAGCGGAGAGGCGCTGCTTTCTTTGTTGAACGACATCCTTGATTTTTCAAAGATTGAGGCAGGCGAATTGGATTTTGAGAAAATTCATTTTGATCCGGAACTTCTTTCCTATGATGTCTGTGAAGTGATTCGTCCGAAGATTGCATTTAAACCGGTTGAGATCTTGTGCCGCATCGGCGCCGATGTTCCGCCGTTCGTGAAAGGTGACCCAGGACGGTATCGGCAGGTTCTTACCAATCTGATGAGCAACGCTTCCAAATTTACCCAGTCAGGGGAAATCGAACTTTCACTTGACATAGATGCCGAAGAGGCGGATCGGGTAAAACTTCACGCCACAGTCCGGGATACAGCCATGGGTATTCCGGAAGATAAGCTGTCGTCCATTTTTGACCCTTTTCAGCAGGCTGATGGTTCAACGACCCGAAAGTATGGTGGTACTGGTTTAGGCCTCTCCATATGTAAACAGATATCCCATCTTATGGATGGTGAAATCTGGGTCGAAAGTGAAGTAAATAAGGGCAGTCTTTTTCATTTTACTTCATGGGTTGGAAAGACAGAACAGACAGAGGCTGCCAGGAGACTTAGGCCACTGACTGTGCGTGGCAGGAAAGTTCTTATTATCGATGATAATCTAAGGAACTTGGAGATATTGGCGTATATTTTAGAATCTGCAGGCATGGAGGTGGTTGCTCTCAGAGATGGTGAAGGAGTTGTTCCAATTCTGCAGAAAAACCTGGAGGAGGGAAACCCCATTGACCTGTGCATCAGCGATATCCAAATGCCGGTTACGAGCGGGTATCAGGTGGCAAAAATGATTCGCCATGGGGAAGCACCCATTCGAGATCTTCCAATGATTGCGCTTTCTTCACTGATGGAGCGTGATGCCAGATTGTGTAAAGAGGCGGGTTACGATGGTTTTTTGAGCAAACCGATTCATAGAGAAAAGCTATTTCAGATGATGTTGCGATTAATGGGGGAGGCCAAAGTCAATTCCCAAGGAATTGAAAGCATCGGGAAAAAAATAATCACCCAATACTCCCTGCTGGAAGAGGTGAAACATTCGGTTTGTATACTTCTGGTCGAAGATAACCTTGTCAACCAGAAGCTGGCAAAGATAATGCTTAGAAAGGCCGGTTATCAGGTGGCGGTTGCCAATAATGGCAAAGAGGCAGTTGAAAGATATACGGAATCTCCCAAGGATTTCGATTTAATATTTATGGATGTTCAAATGCCGGAGATGGACGGACTGGAAGCGACGAAGGCCATCAGGGAGAGAGGATTTGACACCATACCGATCGTTGCCATGACTGCCCATGCCATGAAGGGCGATAGAGAGAAGTGTCTTGAAGCTGGCATGGACGATTATATCACAAAACCCATCAAAAGGGAGGTCGTCTTCGAGGTGCTTGAAAAATGGGTTTTAGAAAAAATGAGCATGAATTTGAGGAGTATCGCCAGAAAGCCCCGATGACGTCCCCGAAAGATACGTTCTGCAACGAGAAGCAATAGCCCGGATGGCCGCGGTGGGATTTCCAACATTGAGTATTTTTACATCTCCTGACCAAATGAAACCCATTCTCCTCCAATAAAACCCGCTTATCATAAATTCCAAAAGTGTCTCAAATTTAATTGATTCCTGTGTATCAAAATGGTAGATTCAGGCTTTGAAGTTTGCCTGTTTGAAGAATCCCATTGTGATACTCTCTATTTCGGGAGCGCAATTTTATCAGAAGATGGTTTGTTGAATGAGAAGGAGATGAAATGAAACCTGTTCGGGAGCTGATGAACCAGAACGAATTCTTGAAGGGGTTATTTGCAGCCATCCCCTGCGGGGTGATGATTGTTGATTGTGACCGAAGGGTTCTAGTTGTCAACAGCGTCATTGAACGTATTTTTGGTGTATCTGATCAGGCTGTGACGGGCATGAGCGGTGGGGAGGTGCTCCGGTGCCTCCATGCGCAAGACAGTCCCGACGGTTGTGGTTTTGGTGATCATTGCCGGACCTGCCTGGTGCGAAAAACAGCCCTCGATGCCATCGGCGGACAGCAGATTAACCGGAATCGGGCGGATATGGAGTTGCTGGTCAGGGGAAAACCCCGCAACCTGACGCTTCTGGTCAGCGCAGCGCCTTTTGATCATGAAGGCGAGCGGTTGGCGGTGGTGGTCATGGAAGACATTACCGAGCTTTCAACCCTTCGAGCACGCCTGAAAACGGAACATTCTTTTGCCGGTATCATCAGTCAGGATGAACGAATGCTCGAACTGTTTGAAACCATTCGTGAGATCGCTGATGTGAATATTCCGGTTCTCATACAGGGCGAAAGCGGAACCGGAAAAGAGTTGGTGGCATCGGCAATTCATAATGAAGGGCAGAGATCCACGGAACCGTTTGTGCCGGTCAATTGCGGTGCTTTGCCGGAAGGGCTTTTGGAAAGCGAACTGTTCGGCCATGTGAAAGGTGCCTTTACGGGCGCCATAAAAGATAAAAAAGGTCGCTTTGAACTGGCGCACCGGGGGACGCTTTTCCTCGATGAGGTTGGCGAGATGCCCAAGTCCGTGCAGGTTAAGTTGCTGCGCGTTCTTCAGGAAGGGAATTTCGAACAGGTGGGGGGAGAGCGAACCCTGTCTGCGGACGTGCGCCTGATCAGTGCCACCAACCGCGATTTGAAAAAGGAAGTGGGCAACGGAAATTTCCGTGATGATCTTTACTACCGCATCAATGTGGTGCCGGTTTTTCTGCTGCCTTTAAGGGAGCGAAAACAGGATATTCCCCTGTTGACGGAACATTTCCTGAGGACCGCCGGGGACAGGGGCCAGAAAAGTGTGGGGATTTCCAAAGATGCCATGGCCATCATGATCGATTATGCCTGGCCGGGAAATGTTCGTGAGTTGCAGAGCGCCATCCGGTTTGCCCTGGTAAAATCACGGGGGCGAGTGATCCAGCCGGAGCATCTACCCCTTGAACTCAAATCGAGCGACATCAGACGCCAAGCCCGTGGCCCCAAGCGAAAGCTCAATGGACCGGATGTGAGCCGGGCTCTCATCCAAAGTGGTGGTAATAAAGCCAAAGCCGCCAGAATTCTGGGTGTGGGCCGGGCGACCCTCTACCGATTTCTGTCTGATCGGCCGGACTTAGTCTCTTCCTGATTGAACATCCAGATTTCTTGACGGTTACTTTCCCATTATTGAAAGTTGAAAGCGCATGAAGAACCGGGCAGTGAAACGATTCAGAATTTTCGGATTATCCACTGATAGAATTTTCAGGGCGGCGTCCCTGAGGATCATGGTCCCCGTGGGATTGACGTTTATCCTGTTTCTCCTGAGCGTTTTCCTGTTCTTTATTCCTTTTATGGAAGAGCAGCTCATGGGGCAGAAACGCCAGCTGATCCGGGATCTGACTGACAACGCATGGAGCCTACTGGGGCAATATGAGGCGGAAGTGAAGAGTGGAAAACTATCCCTTAAGAAGGCGCAGAAAAGGGCCATGAACCGTATTCGGAAACTGCGCTATGGCCCGGAGGGCAAGGATTATTTCTGGATCAACGACATGCAACCGAAGATGGTGATGCACCCCTACCGAACCGACCTTGACGGTCAGGACTTGTCCGATTTCACAGATCCCGACGGCACACGGGTCTTTGTGGAATTTGTCAAGACCGTGAAAGACCACACTGCCGGGTACGTGGGCTATGCATGGCAATGGAAAGACGATCCGGATCGAATGGCACCCAAGATTTCTTATGTGAAAGCCTTCAAGCCATGGGGCTGGATTGTGGGAACCGGTGTCTATGTGGAAGAGGTTTCAGAGGAGATAGCCTCTTTCAGCCGGAGGGTGATCTTTGTTTCATCGGTGATTCTGCTCGTGGTTCTGCTTTTTGCCCTTTATATTATCCTGGAGAGTGTAAAAAACGAACGCAGAAGAATGCGGATCGACGAAAAACTTCACGAAAGTGAAAAAATGTTTCGAAATTTGTGTGAGGAAGCGCCCTTCGGTATTTCCATTACGGACTCGGATCACTGTTTCGAATATTTGAATCAAAAGTTCGTTGATCTTTTCGGTTATACCAAAGGGGATATCCCCGATAAGGAATCCTGGTTCAAGAAGGCCTATCCAGATAAAGATTACAGGGAAAAGATCCGCTCAACCTGGCATAACGATCAGCGTAATGAAAACTGGGGTCTAATTGAAAAAAATAATATGGCCCGCGTTTTTTCAGTACGATGTAAAAATGGAGAGGAAAAGATAATTCGTTTCGGGGTCGTTCCACTGGAAGAAGGAAAGCAATTTCTGACCTATCAGGATATTACCGAAGCGTCCAGAATGGAGTCGGCACTCAGGGAGAGTGAAAGAAAGTTTATGGGGCTCTACGATGAATCCAGCAAGGCTCTGGAGATATATCGCTCCTTTTTGCTTTCATCGGCGGATGCCATTGTTCTATACGACATGGCCGGGAAAGCACAATATGTGAACCGGGCATTTACGGAAATATTTGGATGGACCGAGAAGGAAGTGCTTGATCAACGGGTTCCATTTCTGCCCGAATCTGAAAGGGAAAAGGCCATGGGGATTATCACTGATATCATAACCAATGGTACCTCCTGCCATAACCTTGTCACCAAGCGACTTACGAAGGATGGGCGTTTGCTGGATGTGAGCATCAGTGCTTCCCGATTTGAAACGTATGAGGGTAAAGCATCCGGGCTGTTTGTGATTCTTCGCGATATTTCTGAAAAAAAGGCCCTTGAAACCCAATTCTATGAAGCCCAGAAAATGGAATCCGTTGGGACCCTGGCAGGGGGTATCGCCCATGATTTCAACAATCTGCTCATGGCAATCCAGGGAAATGTCTCAATCATCCTTTTAAACCAGAATCTGGATGATGGTGAATGCCAAAGAATAAAAAATATTGAACAGTATATTCAAAAAGGCGCGCATTTAACAAAACAGCTCCTGGGATTCGCAAGGGGGGGGAAGTATGAGGTAAAGACTACGGATTTAAACGATCTGATCAGAAATGGTATTACCATGTTCACCCAGGCGAAGAAAGAGATTACCGTCCATATGGAATTGGACGAGGATATCTGGATGGTGGAGGTGGACCAGGGGCAGATTGATCAGGTGTTGTTGAATCTTTATGTGAACGCGGCCCAGGCCATGCCCGAAGGGGGAGAAATATTCGTTTATACACGGAATCAAAACCTGTCCCAAGACCTGGTAAAAACATTAGATCTCGACCCGGGCCGGTATGTAAAAGTATCTGTGGCCGATGCAGGCATGGGTATGGATGAAGCCATCCGGCAAAGAATTTTTGACCCGTTTTTCACAACGAGGGACGTGGGGGAGGGGACCGGGCTTGGGCTCGCTTCAGCTTACGGAATTATTCGGAATCATGGAGGCGTCATCAATGTGGAGAGCAAGGCGGGTATGTGGACCACCATCAGTTTCTACCTGCCGGCCAGCGCCTCCGATTTATCGGTGGAAACGTCGGCGCCCCTGGATGGGTGGATTCACAAGGGTGATGAGACGGTGCTGCTTGTGGATGATGAAGAGATGATCCTCGATGTCGGTACGGAGTTTCTGAAACTAATGGGGTACCGCGTCGTGATAGCGGAAAACGGGACTCAGGCGCTTCAATTGTATGAGGAGAAACGTGATGAAATTGCCCTGGTGATCCTTGATATGGTCATGCCGGACATGACGGGGGGGGACTGTTTTGATAAACTGAGGGATATGAACCCCACGGTAAAAGTTCTTTTGTCCAGTGGTTACAGTGTAGATGGCCAGGCGAGCAAGATATTGGACCGTGGGTGCAACGGGTTTATCCAGAAACCTTTCAAAATAGAGCATCTTTCAAAAAAGATTCGGGAGATTTTGGGCTCACCTGAGGCCATTTTATCGGGGGAAACAGGGGTAAATCAATAAAATCTCACGAAAATTTGTAAAATCACCGGGTTTTTAAATTTTTTTTAATTCTTGACTTAAATCAAGGTGTTTTGTCTATCATGGGCTATAATTCCCGCAAATGTTGGTGCCATTAAGTCTGCTTTTGTGCAGTGTGTATCTGAATTTTAATAAAATGCAATCGGTTGAAAATTGAGAAGGGGGATATCATGAAATGCCCGGGACAGGACAGCCAGTATTGGAAACCGGGGGCGGTTTTTGATGTCAAATGCCCAAAGTGCGGAAACGAAGTGGAGTTTTTTAAGGATGACCCCACACGGAAATGCTCCAAATGCGGTCACCGTTTTTTGAACCCGGATCTGGATTTCGGGTGCGCATCCTACTGCCAGTACGCGGAGGAGTGCATCGGAAACCTCCCTCCCGAACTCCTTAAAGGCAAGGAGGATCTGTTGAAGGACAGGGTGGCCATTGAGATGAAGCGCTATTTCAAACAGGATTTTAAAAGAATCGGTCATTCAAGCCGTGTGGCACGATATGCCGAACAGATCGGACGGGAAGAACAGGGGAACCTGGCGGTTATCCTATCCGCTGCCTATCTCCACGATATCGGTATCAAGGAGGCTGAAAGCAAATATAACAGCACCGCTGCCCGGTATCAGGAAAAGGAAGGCCCTCCCATTGCCAGGGAGATCCTCATTAAGCTGGGTGCTGCCGAAGGGATCATTGACGAGGTGTGCCATATCATCGGCCATCACCATCATCCCGAAAAAGAGGAAACCATTAATTTCAAGAGCGTTTTCGACGCGGATTTGATCGCCAACCTGGAAGAAATGAAAAAGGAGAACCCCTCCCAAGAGGAGAAGTCGGACCCCGTTCCGTCAAAATCATTTTTGACGGATAGTGGCCGAAAACTCGCCGAAAAAATATTGGCAAAATGAGAAATAAGGAGAAAGCCCATGAAAGTCATGCGTAAGATCATTGAAATAGACGAGGAACGCTGTGACGGGTGTGGAGAGTGCGTGCCCGCCTGTGCCGAAGGCGCCATAGAGATAGTTGATGGAAAAGCCCGCGTGGTGGCGGATAAATACTGTGATGGATTGGGCGCCTGTATGGGTGAATGCCCCAATGATGCACTCGAGATTGTGGAGCGCGAAGCGGATGATTTCGACGAAGAGGCGGTGGAAGCATACTTGAAGGAAAAGGAAAAGACAGAGAAACCGGAGAAGACCCTTCCGGTTTCCGGTTGCCCCTCCTCCCAGATCAAGACTTTTATTCCCACGGGTGCGAAAGGCGGGGGCTCGTCGAATCTCTCTCACTGGCCGGTTCAAATTCATCTCATCCAGCCCCAAGCCCCTTTTCTTAAAGGTGCGGACCTGCTGGTTGCAGCGGATTGTACGCCATTTGCCTACGCCAATTTTCACCAGGATTATCTTAAGGGAAAGGCGGTCATGATCGGATGTCCGAAGCTCGATGACGGGGAAGCTTATATTCAGAAATTCACCGATATCTTCAACACAGCGGAGATCAAGAGCATCACGGTTCTGGTCATGGAAGTGCCATGCTGTTCAGCGTTGCCCGTGATGATCCAGCGCGCCATGCGGGCGGCAAAGAAAGAGATTCCAATGGAAGTCCAAGTGATCAGCACCCGTGGAGAGGTGTTGAAAAACAATGAAAAGCCCCTTGGTAACCTTCAGACAATAGCTTGAGAGGGGTCAAAATAAAGAGCGGGTCCTTCGCTGGAAGGCCCCGCTCTTCTTGTTTGTGGTGTGTGCTATCCCTTGATAATTCTGGGGAGCATCATGTGATGGTGGGGGCAGATGGAAATGGGATTCTGGTACGAACACCCCGCAAAAGCTGCAATATATTTCCGGAGCATGGGGAAGGAGACGATTTCGTCCACATAGCCCCTGTTGGCGCAGTACAATGGCCTGGAATTGTCATGGTATTGCTGGGCCAGGTCATTCATTTTGTCAATGACGGGCCCCAGAGGCCGCCCGGCATCCTTCTCCTTGACCAGCCTTCGTGCAAATGAAGCGGCGGCAGCCGTCTCGCCATGCATTACCTGAATTTCAGTGGTTGGTGTTCCAAGGGTAAAGGCATTGTGGTTGTTGCTCGTCGGGCCCCCCATGATGTAATGGGCTGCCGCGGTACCCTTCCTGAGTACAATACAGATCTGGGGAACGTCCGTTTGTTCGATGGAATAGATGAGGGACTGGCCGAGGGCCAGGAGTTCCGCTTTTTCGGCGATATCTCCCACATCAATACCGGATGTGTCTTGAAACCACACGATGGGGACCCGGTCCCTGCCGCACAGGGTGACGAATTCATTCATCTTGATCAGGCCCTGGCGGTACAGTTTCCCGCCAATGCCGGGGTAGGGCGCGTATTCAGGATATTTGGCCCCCAGAAAACCCTGTCGATTTCCGATAAACGCCATGAGGAATCCGTTGATCTTAGCCAGTCCCGTATAGACCTCGGGGCCGTAGTCGGGTCTGAATTCCATGTGTTCGCTGTTATCAAAGATGCGGGCCATCATCTCGTCCAGGTTGTAGCTTCGTTTCTGGTTGAAGGCCACGATGCTGTTGATGTCTTCCCCCGAAAATTTTGGCTCCTTGGGCTCCGCCACCCTGAAAAAGTTGGGATCATAGGCCGGACACATTTCCACATATTTCTTGAGGGCGTCCAGGACCCCTTCCTCGGTTTCATAGACTTCTTTAAAAAAACCTGTTTCGCTGAAATGGATGGGAACGCTGCCCGGCGGCACCTCCTTAAAGTGACGGGTGGATTCGATCAGTTGTTCGGCGCCGTCCTCGTCAAATTTGCCCTTGGGGCTCATGCCGCTCACAATGCCGCCGCCCCCGACCGCCACATTGGCGTCCTTGTGGGCCAACAGAATGGTAGGGCTGATGCCCTGGTATCCGCCCCCTGCGGGGTTGGTGCCGTAGATGCCGGCCAGGACCGGCAGCCCCACTTTTTCCAGTTCAGCATGGCGGAAAAAGGTGGTGCCGTTCCCCCTTCGGCCGGCGTACACTTCGTGCTGTTCGGGTAGTTTTACGCCGCTGCAGTTCACGATCCATACCAGCGGGATGTGCAGCCGCTTGGCCATATCCGTGACGCGAAGCTGGTTCTCCGCCTGTCCGGCGATCCAGGCGCCAGCCATGACTTTGTTGTTGAAACCGATGACAACGGCCCATTTGCCGTTGATTTTGGCCAGTCCGTCAACAACGCCGGTGGTGCCTTCGTTGTTGAACAGGGGATCTAGAAGGGTGCGAAGCGGGCACCAGGTACCCGGATCGATAAGGTATTCGATCCGTTCCCAAATGTTCAGCTGCCCGCGTTTCTTGAGGATTTTTTCAGGGAGGCCCGCGTTCTTGACCGCTTGAACCGCCTCGGCCACCTGCTTTTCGACCCCTTTGATGCTTTCTACGTTTTCCCTGGCCGCTTCCACTTGCTTTTCAGTAAGAGGCTTGCCGAAAGGGGTCATTGTTTCAAAATATGGTTTCATGGTTTCCTCCGAATGGGGTCCCTTAGCGGTTCGCTTTTCGAATGCCCAATTGATCCAGGGCAACGATCATCTTACAGATGTTGGTTGAACCTTCCACCAGCTGGTAGGTGGGCGCGTCCCGGTAATAACGAGCCACCGGGTATTCCGTTGAGTAGCCGTAGGCACCGAGGATTTTCATGGCCACCTGGCTCGCTTTAACGGCAATTTCACCGGCCACGTATTTGGCTTGGGCTACTTCCAGGGTGTTTCCCAGGTTGCCCTGATCTTTCTGCCAGGCAGCCTTGTAAACCACCAGGCGGGCCGCTTCGATCTCCGCGGTAATCTGCCCGATCATGTCCTGGTTCATCTGAAACCCTCCGATGGGTTTCCCGAACTGCTCTCTTTCCTGGCAATAGGCGGTGGCCGCATCCAGACACGCCTGCGCCAGACCGATGCCGCCGGCGGCGGCGGAAAGCCGGGTCTGGTTCAGGGATCCGAAAACGATTTTGGCACCGTCACCGGGTTTCCCCAGGATGTTTTCTTTGGGAACCTTGGTGTCTTCCAGGTAAATTTCGCCGGTTGGGGATGACCGGGAGCCCATTTTGTCCAGATCCGTGGTGGAGATACCGTTGAAATTTTTCGGTTCAATCACAAATGCGGATAAACCCCGGCCTCGGGCGTCTTTGTCCGTATAGGCATAAAATATGAGGGCGTCGGCGACGCTGGTATTGGATATCCAGGTTTTTGAGCCGTTAATCAGCCAATGATCCCCTTTGTCCTGTGCGGTGGATTTCATGGCCATCACGTCGGAGCCGGCGTTCGGTTCTGTGATACCGAAACCGCCCATGTATTCAGCTGTCACCAGCTTTGAGATGTATTTTTCCTTGAGTTCATCCGTGCCGTAGCGAAAAATGGTGAAGGCGCAACCAAGGGTCTGCATATTGATCTGGACCCGAAGGGAGCTGGAAGCCCTGGCAATCTCCTCTGTGAGGATTATGGCCGCCAGCCAGCCCATTTCGTTTCCGCCGTATTCCTCGGGGATGACCGTTCCAAAAAACCCCAGCTCTCCCATGGGTTTGATGACTTCTTCGTAGGGGAAGTAGTGCTTTTCATCCCATTCGTCCGCATGGGGAGCAATTTTCTCAGCGGCAAAATCCCGTGCCATATCGCGGAGCATCTGCAGTTCTTCGCTTAATCCAAAATCCATAAATGAACCTCCTGAAATGTTAAACAGAGTAAGACTTAAATTGATCTAATTTTTCTCATTCGTACGCCTTGTGGATATGAAAGCCCTTAAACATGCAACAATGATTTGATTTTCCATAGATTTTCTGCTGAGCACGAGCTTTCAATGCCAGTTCATACCTCTTACAGTATGGAAAAAAAATTGGCAATAGAAATATTCACATTGTAGCTACATTTTAACTTTTTTCCCTCAGCCGCTCAGTTTCGGATTTTCGACAGTTTTTTCATTTACCCATTGACATTTACCTTAGAAGGGCCTAGAAAAGTGAAGCTATTAAAGATAATGAAGGATAATGGGTTAGAAGATAAACGGAGGAGGTTAATTAATGGAGCCGCTAACCATAAATCGAAAAGAGAGCAGATTGAGGGTTGCTCCGGAATGGGCGGATGTCTGCTTCACCTGCGGCACGTGCGCAGGTGGGTGCCCCGTCACCGGCATCGACGGGATGGACCCCAGAAAGGCTGTTCGAATGGCCGCCCTTGGTCTGGACCAGGAGTTGATTGATTCACGCTTTCCCTGGATCTGCACCCTGTGCGGGCGCTGTGAATATGCCTGCCCACAAGGGGTGGAAATACTGAAAATGATGCGTCGGGCCAGAGGCCTTCGCGAACGGGACAAGGTTCCGGGACCCATTCACAAGGGTGTTGTGATGTGTCTGGAAAGGGGAAACAACCTGGGTATTCCCAAGGATGATTTCCTGTTCCTTCTTGCGGATTTGTCCAAAGAAATGGAAGAAGATGAGGAGTTACCGGGTTTTTATGCGCCGGTGGATAAAAAAGGCGCCAACATCCTGGTGACCGTCAATTCCAAAGAACCTTTTGGAGAACCGGATGACATGAAGTTCTGGTGGCGTATTTTTTATGCTGCCAGAGAGGACTGGACCACCACATCCGCCGAATGGGAAGGGGTCAACTGGGGCCTTTTTTCAGGAGATGATGAGTCCATGAAGGAGAGTGTCGCACGAATTGTCAGGCATTTGGAGGAACTGGAGTGCAATACGCTACTCCTACCCGAATGAGGCCATGCTTACTTCGCGACCAGGCTTGGTCTGCAAACATGGTTTCCGGAAGTTTTTGAAAAGTACCGAGTTGTCTCTGTCCATGAACTCTTGAAAGAATACATTGAAACCGGACGGATAAAGCTCGATAAGTCCATTCACAAAGAATTGACCACAGTTCATGATCCTTGTAATTACGGTCGAAAGAGCATGAAAACATTTGGCGAGGCTTTTTTCGAAGAGCCCCGTTGGATCACCCAGCAGTGTTGTGAGAATTATGTGGAGATGCACCCGAACCGTATGAACAATTTCTGTTGCGGCGCCGGCGGTGGCGCTTGGGCCATGCCCTATGAAGCAGAGCGGATCTATTACGGCCGCGTGAAAGCAGCGCAGCTCCAGGATACCAAGGCCGAAATGGTAATTGCGCCCTGTCACAATTGCCGTGATCAAATCATGAAAGGCCTGACCAAAGAGTTTGATCTCGGGATAGAGACCAAGTATATTTGGGAACTGGTGGCTGATTCTCTGGCGCTTGATCCCTGGAGTGAAGAAGAAATCAAAAAGAGCAATGAGTTGAAAGACGCTCAGTACGAAAGAGATGAGATTGATTTGGATGAGGGCTGGTAAGCTGTCCCATCATATTTAAACTGCATGAAACGCTCTATAAAGAAAAAGGCCCCTGTTAAATCGGGGGCCTTTTTTTTGAATATTGAAATTTGTTTAACGCTTCATGTTTTGCGGCAGTTCATGCCCAAGAAAGATCATTTGACTTTCAGATAAAACAGGGATCGTCCGTCTTCGTCCTTTACGCCTAGAAGTTCATTTCCCGTCTTTCTGGCAAATGCAGGGAGGTCGTTTTTGGTCCCCGGATCGGTGCTGATGACCTCCAGAACCTGGCCCGACTTCATGCTGCCGATTTGCTTTTTGGTTTTGAGAAGCGGCATGGGGCAACTCAGTCCGCTGCAATCCAGTGTATCGTCCGCTGTGATGTTATCCGTCATGATTTTTCCTCCAAAATAAGATTTAATGATTCAGTAATAATTGCCGAGCGATTGCCAGCTAATCCGAGTTTTAGCAACCTTCGTCTTCGACAATGACAAAAGCAGGTTTTTTCTTGGGTTTCGGCGTCGGCGGCGAAGTATTGGTAGCGGGTGCTGCAACCGTCTGCTCGGAACGGGTGGACGTGTCTGGCATGACCAGGTTTGCGTCCTTTTCCACCTTTTCGGCCAAAGCAAAAATCACGGCTTGATCATAATATGCCCAGGCGGCCACAGATGAGGGATCCGCCTGAACCGCTTTTCGAAAATATTCTTTCGCGTCCAGGTATTTCCCCCTTTGATACGCTTCCTGACCATGGCGTATCATTTTTGCACAGAACGCTTTATCGGTTCCTTTCTGGGATGACTCTTGTGCCGAAATAGCTGGGGGGAGTAGTAGAAACAGTGTTAGTAGAAGACCTGTAAGGGGTGTTGAAAGAAACATTTTTTTCATGGGGACCTCCTTGCCGGTATATTTCAAATGGACGATTTTTTGAAGACCTGTAGAAACTAACAAGCGCAGCGATTTTTGTCAATATGGGAAGGACAGTTGATGCAACCCTTTCAGATCTCTTTTCTGCTTGAAGTCCAGAGAGTTTTTCACTATGTCTGAATTTCTCAATGGGTATAGCTCATGAAAGGAGATTCTGAATGTCGACCCGATCGGAAAATGGGGTTTCATCCCTCCAATTGATACCTGAGTTGAACGGTCGCCCCGAAAAACTGTCCCACATTCATCTGATGGGTGTCTGTGGAACGGGAATGGCCTCGCTCGCGGGAATGCTCAAAGAGCAGGGATATGACGTAACAGGTTCAGACGCGAATGTTTATCCCCCCATGAGCCTGCTGCTTGAATCTCTCAAAATTCCGGTCTTTGAAGGCTATGGCCCGGGGAATCTGGCGCCTGAGATTGATCTGGTCATCGTGGGAAATGTGATTACCAGATTGAACCCTGAGGCCATTGAACTCTCGCGACTCGGGTTGCCGTATCTTTCTTTTCCACAGGCCATCCGGCAGTTTGCCATTGGGGACAAAGAATCCATTGTCATCAGTGGGACCCATGGAAAGACGACCACATCTTCATTAATTGCCTGGATATTGGAGACGGCCGGGATGGACCCGGGTTTTATGATTGGCGGCATCCCTGCCAATTTTGAAACGAATTTCAAACTGGGTAAAGGGCCCTATTTTGTCATTGAGGGGGATGAATACGATTCCGCCTTTTTTGACAAAGGGCCCAAATTTCTTCATTACAACCCCTTATATACCATTTTGACCAGTATCGAGTTCGATCATGCCGATATTTATCGGGATCTGGATCATGTGATCGGGAGCTTTCGAAAGCTAATGGATTTGATTCCGGCTGAAGGGCACCTGATAGCCAACGGAGACGATGAAACCATTTGCCGTGAAATCAGTCGGTCCCGTTGTCAGGTTGAAACCTACGGTTTTGGCAGGGATAATCATTGGCGTATTGCGGATATGGATGATTCGGAAAAATTTACCATGGTCAGGGTGCTCCACGGAGGGCACTTGTCAAAGACCTTCGAAACACCCCTTTTTGGACGTCATAATATCTCCAATTGTTTGTCCGCCGTGGCTTTGGCGCATGTTCTGGGTGTGCCCAACGACACCCTGTCAAAGGCCTTGAAGACCTTTAAGGGTGTCAAACGGCGTCAGGAGATACTTGGCGAGAAAAGGGGTGTTACGGTTATGGACGATTTTGCCCACCATCCCACAGCCGTGAGAGAAACCGTCCAGGCTGTGAAACATAAGTACCCCCATCGGCGTCTGGTTGTCGTATTTGAACCCAGAAGCAACTCCAGCCGCCGAAACATATTCCAGGCCAAATACGCCGCGTCCTTTGATGCTGGGGATGTCATGGTGATACGTGAGCCCCCCATGATGGAGAAAATTCCCATGGCGGAACGTTTTTCAGCCGGGCAACTGGTATCCGATCTTGGGAAGAGGGGACTTGAGGCCCATTGTTTTTCGGATACGGATTTGTTGCTCACATATCTGTTGACCGGGGTCAAGGCAGGGGATATGGTGCTGATCATGTCCAATGGCGGTTTCGATAACCTGCACCAAAGGCTGCTGGATGCGCTATGAAAGGGTCATGACCCCGGCGATCCCCCCACCACCCTACCCATGACATTTATCCCGTCGTTATTATTCGAGGGTCGTATAAGGGGATTTTCCTGGCAAGACGGCCTGCTCGGGTCTTGGGTGATTCCCTCCATCCCTCCGCGAACTAAATAACGTGACCTTTTGGTATTGGGTGGTGTATCAAGGGGTATCCAACCTAAACCCAATTTAATAGGGGGAATACATGAAAACTGTCATCGGCATTTTATTATTCGGTCTGTTGGGTTTCTTGGGATGTAGCGGCAGTGATGATGGTACAAGCACCCTCACTGCCACCTTCAATGGCGAAGCAAGCCCGGTGACACCATTTGGTATCATAGACATTCTCGATCCCAGCTATCAATGGACTCCTGTGCCGGGGGCGTCCAGGTATCATTTGCTGGTGCAAGAAGCGATCGTAGATTCGACCACACAAGATTCGACCGAAACTTACATCATTGATGAATGGTATACTGCAGAGGAAGCGGGGTGTGCATCAGAGGAGGTTTTATGCACGGTGCATCGTGGTATTGTTACTATTGGCGAGACCACATGGAAGGTACAGACATGCGCGTCCCAGGAATGCGGATTGTGGAGCGAGACTCTGAATTACGACGTCAGCCCCACGCCCTTGAGCTCCGAGACTCGTTTCACATTCAATGGTGACGGCACATTCACGGATAATTACACGACGCTAATGTGGACCACGACCCGGCACTCCGGCCTGACAACATGGGAAGGTGCTATCAACTTCTGTAATGATCTGGTGCTGCCTGACGGTGGCTATAGTGACTGGCGGCTCCCCACGCTTTATGAGCTTCACCCATTGACCCTTGAGCAAAATATACTGCCTCAGGATGTTTACCTCTGGACCACTACAGAGGTGTGGGGCCCCGAGGACCCGTCTTTGACATACGTCGTGTACAGCGATGGATCGAGTAATACATATAAAAAGCATGACGTTAATGACAGCGGGTATGGATTGCCAGTGCGAGGCGGCTATAATTGATTTGGTTATTCGAGTCATTTGTGAATATGGAAGCAGGAAGGCGGCCGTTCAATTGGGGAAAGTTGGAGGTAAGCTGGGTCCCGGCAATCTGAACTCAATGCTTTTGAAGTGCAAAGTGGAGAGGCTTCAGGCTTCCGGGTAATTCATTTTAGCAGACACCTCATTGTTGCGCAATTAATGGCATCAGTAACCAAGCTATAACAACTTTGAATTGGTAAACAATTGATCTGGCAGTGTTGCATGGATTTTGCCTGTGGAGCGCGCAAGGATCATGCGCGTACTCCTTTTCCGAGACGGGATGAACGGCAAATTGACCGATCCCGTTATCTTGTTACATCCCTGGTATTGCTGACGGTCTCCATGACAGGATGCGGTGTGTTCCCAAAGCACCGCAAGGCCCTGTTAATTTCCGGCCTTTTGTCCATGCCATGTTCCCTGACAACATTCTATTTTGTTCCGGAATACTGGCAGCCCGTCCGCCTGCTTAATTCCCCCCTGGGCATCGAAGACATCTTTTTTTCCTTTTCAACGGGTATGATGGTTTGGTTTCTCATGGGAGTCCGCCATGGGAACGCTATTTCAGAAACGGGGTGGTCAAAGGTTTTGCCGCGGTATTTCAAGGTTCTGGCCCTTGGTATCGCAATGATTTTCCTCATGCGGCAAATACCCATAATGGTCATGAGCCAGGCGTTGATCGGAATCATCATCATTGGGGTGATCCTTTCCTGGAACCGATGGCGGGCATTGCCGGCAGCTTTGCTTACCGGAGTGATGTTTTCTTTTTTTTATACGCTGTTTCTGGCGATGATGTTTGTCATTTTCCCGGATTTTTCCATCCAATGGACCCATTCAAACCTTTTAGGATTTTCCATTTTGGGCATTCCTGTTGAAGAGAGCCTCTGGGCATTCATTTTTGGCGTTTGTTGGGTCATTGTCATGGTGTTTGTATTTAAATTCAAAGATCCCTGTTTCATCTGACCATGAGACTAATTTTCCGAATTTGTGGCCTACCTGGACTGTGGCATCCTTCACAATGGCTTTGCAAGGGTCAAATGTGGAGAGTGCGGTCATGAATTCTTGCTGGTATTTTCATGCAAGCGCCGCCATTTCTGCCCATCTTGCCACCAGAAACGGGTGGCGGCACTCGGGTTTCAATGTATTTTGTAAGACCTGAATCTTCACTTCAAGCCTTGTAGCAATCACCCCACTCTTCGCTTGCTTCAACCGAAACCAAACATCTGGTGATTTGTTTTCTCTTGACCCATAAGCTGATTTTCTCTATGCTCATGGTCGGAAAAAGCAATGTCTTTTCGGCCCACACATTTTTTGTCAGATCTGAATTTGCCCATGGATTTCTTTCCAATCAGGAGGGTTCAGGTTTCCGTTTACTACGATCACACCAGAAAACATTGGGTAAACAGGGGGAAAACGATGATGATTTCGCCGGGACGATTGTTTTTGTGGATATTGTGTATCTCCTTACCAATGACGACTTGTGTTCTTGCTGCCGAGTCGGAGTTTTCAAAAAATCTATCCATTGCCGAGAGTTCTGAAAATGGGCTGAGAGATCGTATTGTAGCGATGCATTATTTAGGGATATCCGGTGAAGTGCAAGCCTTGAAGCCGATGCTCGCAATTCTGATAAACGAGAAGGAAGAAGACGCAATCCGTTGCGGAGCGGTCAGGGCATTGGTTGACCTGGATCAAGGAAGGCCTCAGGTTCTTTCTGCTTTTGAACAGGTGTATCAGCAACAGGGTGCAGGAGAAAATCTGAGATATACGATCCTGTTTTCCCTGGGCCGAATGCGAGCCGGGGAATCTCTACCACTTCTTTCCGATGCCCTTTCCGATCCAGATGAAATGATCCGATTCAAGGCTTCCCAGGCCTTGGGACGTGTTGGAACGGAGGCGTCTACAGCACTGCTTATGAGCCATTTGAATGAAGAACAGGACCGGATGGTTCGTGCTGAAATGGTTCGTGCCTTGGAAGGGACAAAGGATGCTGAGGTTAGAAAGAAGCTCATCCAGACACTCCTGACTGATCCATCGTCGCTGGTGCGCTGGAATGCAGCCCTTATGCTGGAAAAACTGGAGCCTTTGAGTCAGGATACACGTTCCGCCATGGCGCCTGCGTTAAACGATGTTTCCCCTATGGTTCGCAAGACGGTGAAAGGAATACTGCAATGAAAAAACTTTATTTTCTTCTTCTGTTCTTCTGGCTGGGGTTCTTGGGTGCGGAGTGCGCGGCCTTGGAAAAAGGGGCTATGCTGTATCACACCAGCGCCGGTGGTATCATTTATGGTAAGACGAACCAATTGGAACTGCCCTGTTCTGTACTGGAGGCCGTACTGGGTCAGTTAAAATCAGGCCACGCGGGTCTTTATATCGGGAACCTTCGTATCATTCACGCCGTGCTGGAGGGAGTTGTGGAAACGGATTCGAGGAATTTCATCCCCGTTGATGAAAAGGACGAAGGGGTTGTTTATCTTGGGGCGAAACTTCCGGTGAATTATGATAGTGCGGAATGGAGTGAGGAAAGAAAGGAGCAGCTCATTCTCATCGCCAAGGAACAGGTTGGGAAAGGCTACGATATCCTTTTCCAGAGCCAGACCGGTCCCGATTCGGGAGATTTTACCTGTGTAGGTTTTGTGGAATATGTGTACGAGCAGGTAGGCTACACGGTTACCCCCATGGGTTATTATAATGGAGGACCGGGAGGAAAAAGTTATACCCAGGTGTACAATTGCGAAGCGACCCTCTGGCAGGACTGGGATGGTGTCAATACGTTTGCCGAGGATGTCCGGTTTTCCATGTTTAACCATCCCCTCGATTATTGCTGCGGCAGGGAGTTTGAGGGGGGGAAGTATATGTTTTTTCCCTACACCCAATTCCTGCAGGCCAGTACCATGGCAGTGGAGACCGATATTCCGGTAACAGGCGGAGAAGACTCGGGCGGTGGCAGTGGAGGAGGGTGCTTCATTCGAAGTATTGAGCGTTAAGCTACTGGGTGAAACAGGCTGTTAAATATCCAGCCGCAGAGTTCCCGGTTTTGGGTTTCCCCTGACCCTCTAACCTTCTAATCCCCTAACCCCTCTTGTTTTTTAGTTCCAAGATCCCGGAAGAATAGTGAAATTGTAAATATCGTTGCCGATCTTTTTCCGGTATCTGTTCCATACAGGGACTATCGCCTTCTGAAATGCTTCACGCTCTTCCGGGGCTAGATCGATCACTTCAACCCCGTTCTTCTTATAGTATTCATTGATGCTGATATCGCTCTTGGGCAGTTTGCTGTTCAGCTCGGCATTGACTTTCCGATTGGTGTTAATGGCTACCTTGGCGGTTTCCCTGAAAATCTGCCGGTCCCTGTCGTATAACTCAAATGGCTCTTTTCCAATCAGGTCCCTTGGATTGTCAATGCCGATCATTTGAAGCTTATTCCCTATCGTTTTGCCAATATTTGGAAGGGCTTCAAGTCGTGATACTGTTTCTCTGTCTGGATTCTTCATTATTTTTCTATTGCCTTTTTTATTTTCAAGGCTGATTGGGGAATATTCAATCCTGCAATATCCACGGAGATATTGGCTTTTTTATAGGATTTGTTGAAATATGTAATGTCTTCTTTTATTTCATTCAGAAAGAAAGCTCTGCCACTTTTTGTTAGATGTCGTTTCATCGGTTTTGAATCTTTGTCATAGAATGTAATTCGCTTCAGAATATTTTCTGGGTTGTCATTAAGGGCTCGAAACGTCAACCGAAAATTGACCCCTTGCGACAACCGAATTTTGACCCCTTATGATTTACGACGGTTGGATACGGCCGCTGAGATCGAAAAGCTTCCCGGCAAGAGATTCGATTAATTTTCTATGGGCGATTTTTTCAAGCCAATCGTCACGAATATCATTTACGCCATAAAATGCCCCTGCCAGTTGACCATATACGGCCCCGGTTGTGTCAGCGTCATCACCGAGATTCACGGCCAGAAGAGCCCCGTCTTCGAAAGAAGTGGAATGGCAAAAGGCCCAGAGTGCTGCTTCCAGCGATTTTACCACATAGCCCGTACCTTTGATTTCAGGCGGTTCTTTATACTTGTACCTGCCCTCAGCGATTTCAAAGATTTCCTCAACCAGATCGCCCTTCTGCCAGGAGCGCCCGTCCGGCCGATACCCCGGCGAAAGAAGCTCTTTTCTGGAAGCCCCTTTGACGGCCCCCGCAATAAGTCCTCCAAAATAACGGCAGGCATCAATACAGGACTTGGTGCCATGGGTCGTGGTGGCGCTTTTTCCTGACAGTTCAATGGCTGATTCAGGAAAATTGGCATACAAAAGTGGCACCGGCGCCAGTCTCATGATGGAACCGTTTCCGGCTGAACGGGAACCTGTGGGGCCGGAGATGGGATCACCTGTTGCCTCAAAATTTTCCAAAGCACTTCGCACCGTGTTTCCAATGCCAAAACACCTCCCGATGCTGCTCAGATATCCTTTGCGATACCATCTGCAATATCGTTCCATTTGATCTTTGGGATCAAACCCTTGCTTTTCGATCAAACTTTCCGCAAGACAAAGGGCCATGGATGTATCATCCGTCCATTGCCCTGGTTCCAGGCCGAATGGCCCGCCCCCGACCATATCGGTCAAAGGAGAAAAACTCCCAAGTGGCTTAAATTCAACCGCAGTCCCAAGCGCATCACCCGCAGCAAGCCCTATCATGCAACCCTGATAGCGCATTTGCTCTGTAATCATGTGGATTCCTCCCGTGATACAAGGATGTTCGAAAAAATTTGGGGTCTACGTTTGACTCCTGTTGAAAATTAGGATTTGTCAACAAAGGTCAAAAGTAGACTTGACCCCCCATTACAGTGTGACTCATTTTGGATTTTCCTTTCATTCAGGGTTGAACACGACCGCTGAGATCAAAAAGCTTTCCGGATCGTACTTCTGCCAGGCGCGCCCGTCCGGTTCAAGGATGTTCCTGCCCTTGGCTGTAAGAAGGCGTTTCTTCAGCCACAATGCTGCCGCTATACCGGTTGGCCATCATCTCCGCTTCAGACCTGATTTCCTCTCTCAAGGAATCCGGTTCGAGGACTGCGGCCTTTGCCCCCCATGTCATAATCCAGAACCTGATTTCGTCGGTCCCCGAAACTTCAGCTTCAAATATAATCGATCCGTCATCCTGGGGGTGGATCTGCTGGGATTCATGCCATATCTTTTCTTTGATGTAACCGGCGACATCTTGATGGAACCATACCTTTATATACACGGGATCTCCCTGATACACCCCAAAACTCGAACCCACGAATTGTTCAAGGCTGAAATCCTCGGGGATCTCGAAGGCTTCTTTTGTCTGATGGAGCATCTTGATCCGGTCCAGTGCGAATATCCTGGCTTCGTTTCGCGTGTGACAAAAACCGATCACATAAAAAGTCCCATTGAAAAACCATATCCGGTAGGGGTCCACCCGGCGCCGGGACTCCTTCTTCCGGCTCATGGTGAAATAGACGATCTCAATAGACTTCCGGTTGACGGCTGCGTCGTTAACCTGCTTCAAAATGCCCTTGAATTTGCCGTATTTCTTATATGGCTTTATGCCCATGTGAAGGGTCTGCTCGATATTTTTCAGATATTTGATGGATTCCGGAGGAAGGGTCGTCTTGACCTTCTGGAAAAGCGTTTCCAGGGAATCATAAAAAGGGGTATCTTTGAAAACCTTCAGCATATCCCGGCCGAAATAGAGGGCCATTAACTCCGTGAAGGTGAACGGGACAGGGATATGGTGTTTCACAGTATCCAACAGGGACCAGAGGTTTTTTCCATCCACCCTGTCGGTGTAGATCGGGAACCCCGCCACTTGAAGCGCTTCGAGATCCCGGTAAAGGGTCCGGGGATGGCATTCCAGCTCATCTGCCAGTTCAGCGGCCGATTTTCCTCTTTTAGATGAAACCAGGATCTGAATGATTTTCCACTGCCTGCCTAACTGGTCGCCTCTGGCCATGGAGATATCCTCCTTAAATTCCGAGTCTCTTGCGGGTACCTGGAAAACAATTTTTCAACCACTCCACAATGTTTACACAAATAATAATGATTTTATCAACAAAAATAGAAATCTCCGGCCTTTAGAAAAAAATCAAATTATTTGAAAAAACTTCTCCCCCTGTAACCGATGTGTCAAACCCCTCTGCCAGGATGTCTTCAAACTCAACGCAGTAGACGGACCAAAGGACAAGCAGGATGGTGAAGTATTTCTTTCCGAGGCCCTGCCCATTACTCTCAACATACAGCGTGAGCTTGTGATTTCCACGCTATTGACACTGTTCGCTTCAAAAAAACATTTTGACGTCAAAACGTTATTGCGCTATAATGTCCCAAAATTTATGGAGGTAACATTATGGCAACACAGACGAAACGCGCCACCATCTACTTTGACCCCGATTTGCATAAAGCGCTACGCCTTAAAGCCGTTGAAACATCTCGATCAGTGTCTGCGATTGTGAACGCAGCCGTCAAAGGAGCCATTGCCGAAGATGCTGAGGATATTTTGTTCTTTGAAAAAAGAGCTGAAGAACCTTTGATCAGCTATGATGAAATGGTTAAGAGGCTCAAAAAAGATGGCAGGATATAGGGTGTTTTTCAAGAAGTCCGTGGAGAAGGATTTTTCAATCATTCCGGGAAAGGATGTGAAGAGAATTCTCAACCGTGTCAAGGCCCTTGAAAAAAACCCCCGACCCCAGGGCGCCGAAAAATTGACCGGACAGGAAAGATATCGTCTGCGGCAGGGACGATACCGGATTGTCTATTCAATTCAGGATGATGAACTTAGCGTGTGGGTCGTGAAAGTGGGTCATCGAAAAGATATTTATCGCTGAAATGAACAATTTTGAGGTGCTTTGATGGCCTTGAAGGTCCCTTGTCCAGTGGCAGTGAGCGGGCCTTCGGCGTCAAGGATGTCCCGGGTATTTCCGGGAACACAATACTTAATTTTTTCCGCTAGAAACCCCTCCGCCAGTCAATTCCCCTGTTTTTTCATGTATGCAGAGACATCCCTTTTTTCCGTATAAGAACCGCCCTTGTGCGGCGCAATATTTTTCTACCATTGTGATATTTTCTAAAAAAAGTTCTCCCCTTGTGACCGGATCTGACAAACGCGCCTGTTATCATGGTCCGAACATAAGAAAAGGAGACACCAACATGGATACCGTCATCAAAAATTATCCGGAGCAGATGAAAGTCGGCCGGAAGCAGTCCTACAAGAACCTGGCCCTTTACCCACTATTCTCAACCTACAGCGTGGGCCTGGAATACCTGATGCTGGATGATGCCCTGAACGAAAACCTGATCGAAATGGTTGAAAAGGACAGTGACGGCTCCGTACCGGAACTTAGGGAAGAACTGAGACAAAAGTATTAGGAGGCTGAGGGTCCATTGATGTCATGAGCTCGATTGCGGTCTCAATTTCATCATTGATGCAAGAAAAATATTGCAAGAGAAAATCGGAAAAGATAGACTATATGCATTTACATCCAACAACTTACAACAACACCTCCAACGCATTCCGTGAGATCTGCGCACCCTTGGGGGTTACTCCTTCATTAACGCCGTATGGTTCATTAGGGCGGGACGAAACCCAACGTCGCGGCTAAAATGGGACAAGAGGATGGGGTCGGAGGATTTGGAAAATTGAAGATATCTTCAACCGCCACAATTGCAAAGGAAAAAATTAGCGATTACCTTTTAAAATGGCAACCTGACAACGACAAGTCAAAATTTCTGGAACTGGCCGGCTACAGGTCCAAGGACTGGCAGAGGCTTGTGGACGATATTCGCACACAGATTTTGCCTGCCGATGCCGAAATCGTCAGAAAGACACCATATGGCGATCTTTTCAGAATTCGTAATGAACTTATCGGTCCCAATGGCGTTACACTTCGGGTTGTGACGGTCTGGATGCAAGAATATGTATCGGGGGAAACTAAGTTTATTACTTTGTTCCCAGACAAGGAGACATGAAAATGGCTTATCAATTATTTTCGCGTATATCTCTGGCAGAAGATTTTCCTGAATATGGACTTCAGAAAGGTGATCTGGCGACCATTGTCGAGAGGCATAAAGGGGGGCTCGGTCAGGAGACAGGCTATTCATTGGAAGTATTCAATGCGCTTGGAGAAACCATTACCGTTCTTGTGGTGGAGGAATCCAAGATTCTTCCCGTCCAGGCGGATGAAATTCTGCAAGTTCGACAGCTTGAAAACGTCGCTACCCTATAGACCGCAGGTTGGAGAAAATTCCAGGGACACAACACTTAATTTTTCCGGTAGAAACCCCTCCACCGGTCAATTCCCCTGTTTTTTCATGTATGCAGAGACATCCCTTTTTTCCGCATAAGAACAGCCCTTATGCGGCTCAATATTTTTCTACCTTTGTGATTTTTTCCAAAAAAAACTCCTCCAGTTGTGACCGGATATGACAAAACCCTATGTTATCATGACCCCAAAATATGAAATCCGCAATTCACCACACCGCCGGCGGACAAGTCCAAAATCCGAAATGGAAGAGCCGTATCTGTCAAAGCAGGATCATAGCCAAAACTTCACTGAAAGGAGGACAGATCCATGAAAAAAGTCATAATTGCAGTTTCTATTATCTGTTTGTTCGCAACCTGCTCTTTCGCAGGGGATCTTATTTTTTCACCTATTATAGAGAAACCGGCACCAGGAGAAATGGATACCTACATTGTAACCAGTGATGATGGACCTACAAAGGTCCTGAATGTCATCAGCTATGATTATCTCGATGATGACACCTACGCTATAATCGACAATAAGGGTAACACCACCATTATTATGAAGATGGACGATTATTCACGTTTCAATTTTCTCCCGGACAGATGAACAGGACAGAAATAATCCGGATTCAAGAATCAAGAGGTTTTCAAGCAGAAGACGGAACCGAAGGGCTTAGAGATTTGTCGAGAATTGCTCCGCGGATTGGGATGCCGGGCTCAAGGCGCCATTGTCAATAGGAGCAACGATCATAAAGTGGCGTTCATTGAGCATAAAATATATATTGACTTAATGACTAGTTAGGAGTAGGCAACATGATAAAGAATTCGTGAACCAGCATCCCTTCTTATCCTCGTTCCCACGCTCCAGCGTTGGAACGCATCCGAAAACAACCGGAGGAGAAGATGCCGTTTTTGTGTGAACCCATCGTCGAGACGCAGTTTGCAAGCCTGAAGGACGTTGACGGCTGGATATCCGCCAACGAGGACCGGCTCGAAAGGGTGCCCATCGGAAGGTTGATCGAAAAAGGATACCGTTTTTTCGATGATGAATATTTCGGGGATGAAGATGGTTTTCTCAGGTTCAACCAGAACGGTATCCGCGTGCTGGCGCAAAAGCTGAGCCTGCGCCTGGACACCCTGCAACGGGTTGAGCGCCCGGGCTCATCAGCGACCTGTTAAACGACCTGGTGGTTCAGCAGATCATGATGGAGCGGCTCGAAGACCATGATTTTGTGGTCAACACCCGGTCCGATACGGTACTCGGAGCCGTTTCCAGATCTTACGTGTTCTATTCCAACCAGGATTTCATCCAGGATATTCAGGACCTTCTGAGCGGTGGCCAGATCGCTTTCTTCCCAAAAGACAGTCTCGGGCGGTTTCGCTACGTAAACGGCTTCTCCGTCAACACCCAGTTGTTTTTGAGGTTTGTCCTCAGGGTCGAAAGCGGCCGCGTGACCGGGGCTGGCGGAGAGGGGGAGGATGTAACTGAAATCGGCATTCAATTCAAGAACAGCCTGGTGGGGGATGCCGCGGTGAGCATCCAGTATTTTGTCAACCGCCTTCTTTGCGCCAACGGTTTGATTGTGCCGGCCGGTGCATCCCAACGCCGCATATTTCATTCCGGAAAACGACAGAATTTCATGAAAAGACTGGAGAAGTCGTTTCGCGAAGTGGAACGAAAGATCGGATCCACCGCAACGGCCGTCAAATCACTCATGGCCATCAATTTCGATCCCGAATCCCTGGCGCTGACGAAAATGACGCCAAAGGTCTTTGACATTATCCCCGGTTCCAGGTCCAAAGTCATGGCGGATCACCGAATCCCCAAACGCCACAAAACCCGCATGACCCGTGCGGAGCGGGCAGAATACGAAGGTTCCATTATCGATCACATCCCGGAGACCTTCGCCGGAAAGTACGCGGCCCGGGTTTTCAATTCCCCATACCGCGAAAACGCCACCATGTTCGACTTCATCAACATCTTTACGGAATACGCCCAACCCCAACCCATCCACAAACGGTTGGAGATCGAGGAAAGGGCAGGGGTGCTGGCAGACCAGATTGTGAAGAACAAGCGAAAATTTGTTTCCAGAAAGGGTGTGAACGGCTGATTTGGCCCCGTTATCATGATCGAAAAAACCACTCGGTAAAAGGACTGATGGTCATGTCGGATGCACAGTACAAGATCTTCATCAGCAGCGTTCAAAAGGAACTTGCGGAAGAACGGCGTGGGATAAAGGATTTCATCAACCATGACCCGCTCCTGTGCCGGTTTATATCCGATGTCTCCTGTTTGAAGATATCCCTGCAACGCTCAGGGATGTGGATGATGCAGCCGTGGCGGATTTCGTGGAAACAGCCGAGACCGCGGGGCGGCTGACGCTCAAAGGGTCTCGTTCTTCCAAAGCGGTACTCCGGAATTTCAACCTGGTTCGAGATGACCGCCCCACGAACGCTGCCATACTGCTGTTCGGGAAAGATCCCCGCAGGTTTTTCCATAATACGCAGGTTCACTGCTTTAATTTTCATGGAACGGAAAAGCGAAAACCCATTGCGTCCCAGCAGCCTTATGAAGGACGTTTGCTCCAGGTCATCGATGAGGCTGTGGAGTTTGTTCTGGGCAAGATCGATCGCCGCGTCGGCACCCGTGAAACGAGCGCGCAGGTCCCCGTCACCTTCGAAATTCCCCGTCCGGTTATCCTGGAGGCCATTGTTAATGCCGTTGCCCATAGAAATTACAGGAGCAATGGCATTGTTCAGGTCATGGTCTTTGCTGATCGCATGGAGGTGTGGAACCCCGGTGAACTGCCGCCGGAACTTACGCCCGAGCTATTACGCGAGCCCCATGGGCCCATACCGCGCAACCCCCTGATCGCCGAACCGCTGTACCGGGTAAAGTACGTGGAGAAAGCCGGAACCGGCACAACGGATATGATCGCCGATTGTAAGAATGCGGGGCTCCCTGAACCGGACTTTGAACAGCGAGGTCCCTATTTCGTCGTGACGGTGTGGCGAGACTGGCTGACGAATGACGTAGCAACAAAACTCGGTTTGAGCGAACGGCAAATAAAAGCCGTTACCCATGTAAAAGTCCATGGGCGGATTACGAATAAAGATTATCGTGAGCTGACAGAGGCTATTATTCGCACATCATCTCGGGACCTCGAAGATCTGGTTTCAAAGGGAGTTTTGCGTAAAGTCGGGTTAACCGGCCGGAACGTCCATTATGTTTTATCTCGTATACAGGACGTAAAGTGGACAAACAGGACATGAGGCTTGATCTTGCTGAAACTGGACATAAACAGGACAAACAGGACATTCGGCAACCAACAACTATTCCCTCGTTCCCACGCTCCCGCGTGGGAACGTACAAGGGAGGTTCCGCGGCCATTCAGGTAGAGAGAAATACTTATACAATCACTGGTTGTGTGTTTAGAAACCGTTACTGAGGAGATGAAAAGATGCCAACTCTACTCTGGACAGGTGAGATTTCATTACCAATAAGAATCATGGTAAATATGGGGAGCATTATCGCTTGGATAACGGGGAATGCTCGGGACTCTTCCGCCATGAAGGAAAGAATGAAAGATGGATACAACGGCAAATACTCAGATTATATCAAAAACTACGATGAGTTAGCGTCATTTCATTATGAGAGAATTTCCAACACACTCATCCAGAAAGTTGATTGCAGAGGTAAGAAGGTCATCGATGTTGGATGCGGAACTGGAATTCTCTCGCTTATTATACTTGAGAAGGATGTGGCCCAATTAACCTGTTTTGATCAGTCTGAGCTAATGCTTGAAAAGTGCCGGGGAAAAGCTGCATCCGAGGGGTACGGCGAAGATCAGGTTTCATTCCATGAAGGAGACGCTGAGGCGCTACCTTTCAAAGATGCCGCTTATGATGTTGTATTTTTCAACATGGTTTCAGGAATGATCCCAAATCAACAAGCAACAATCAAAGAGTTAACCAGAATTCTTCGTCCAGGTGGAACGATTGCACTGTCCGCGCACGGTCCTGCTCATTATGTGGAAGCAGTAGAGGCTGCCATAAAATCAATGAATATGCGTTACTTTTTGGGTCATCGCTTTGAATTCTGGCCACGGGATGAAAATGAGATAAAATCTTTTTTCATGAACGCTGGCGTGGATAACATACAAACTGAAAGATTAACCTGGATTGATGAATTTGAGGATGGCGGCGAGGTGTTTGATTTTTTTGCCTCTACGTCTGGATTGTGGTGGTATCACAGATTACCCCCAGATATAAGAAACAAGGAAACAGAAAAAACGCGCACCTATTTTCAGCGTAAAGGCGTTACTAAAATATCAAGTGATGTGGTTTTCGCAGTTGGAAAAAAACGATAGCGTCACACAACAAGGTTTTTCGCGCGGAGCGTAAAAAGCCGCGCCCGCCGAAAAGTGAGTTGGGAGGAAGTTATTCATGGACGAAAACTATTTGCTGGTCAATTGGCAGGACGGTAGTGGCTAAAGCGTTGAAATTGGCTATCTCAATCCTAATGGCCAACAATGTTGCGGTCATTGCGGTGTGCAGGGGGCCGATTATGGACAATATGCATATAGAACAGAATGCACCATCTGCGGTTACGTTTATGGAACAAATGGAACAGACATGCATGAAAGGCGTTGTCCCGAATGTCAAGAGGGAGCGCCTGGCATTAGGTACTGGAAAAATATTTAGCGCCTGTTTGAAAATTATCTCCTCTACCGACCAATCCAAGAGTTTATTATCCTCGTCCCCGGAATTTGAAGACCTGACCCCATTCTCTCTTTGACTTCACCACACAGATGTGCGACACTGTCTTACAAAACTAGAAGGAGGTATAGCATGGATACGACACTCACAATACGTCTTCCCGAAGAAATGAAAGAGACATTGCAGGATATCTGTAATTCTGAAAACAAAGCACTAAGCGATCTTGTTAGGGAATCACTCAAGAACTATTTGGTTGTTAAGCGTTTTCGAAAACTTAGAGCCAAAACACTTCCGTTTGCAGAAGCGGCTGGTTTTTTGACAGATGAAGATGTGTTTGAGGCGCTCACATGAACATCGTGTTTGACTCAAACATATACATTGCAGCATTTGCAACGCATGGCGTATGCCACCTGATGCTCGAAAGTTGCATAACTGAGCACGGTGTTTTCATTAGTGATTTCATCTTTGGTGAAGTTAAGGAAAAGCTCATCAAGAAGATCAAACTTCCCCCCGAGACAGTTGATGAAATCATTTCCTATCTCGGGGAACAGGCCATTGTCATCAACCCGAAGAATCTGGTATCAGGCGTCTGCCGAGATCCTGATGATGACAACATCATCTCTTTAGGGATAGCTGCAAAAGCAGAATATATTGTCACCGGCGACAGGGACTTACTAGATATTGGGCAATATGCATCTCTTCACATGGTCTCTCCAAAAGAATTCGCTGAAGTCCTCAGAAATAGGGGTCAAGTCTACGTTTGACTGTTGCTGGCGTGTGCGTGAAGCATGTAATTTCGGGGACACAATACTTAATTTTTTCCGGTAGAAACACCTCCGCCAATCAATTCCCCTGTTTTTTCATGTAAGCAGAGACACCCCTTTTTTCCGTATAAGAACCGTCCTTGTGTGGCGCAATATTTTTCTACCTTTGTGATTTTTTCTAAAAAAACTCCTCCCGTTGTGACCGCATCTGTCAAACCCGTCTGTTACAATACCTCCAAACTCAGCGAAAGGAGATACAAACATGGATACCGTTATCAAGAATTATCTGGAACAGATGAAAGTCGGCCGGAAGCAGTCCTACAAGAATCTGGCGCTCTACCCGTTACTCTCAACCTACGGCGTGGGCCTGGAATACCTGATGCTGGACGAGGCCCTGAGCGAAAACCTGATGGAA
>JAERTK010000084.1 GCA_016844935.1 Desulfobacteraceae bacterium
ATTTGATAAGACCTGCAGTTTCAACCCGGTCTTTGACACTCAAAGCACCGAAATGGCGAAGGCGTCAGCCATCATTCTTGCCGTGGGCCAGACCGCTGATCTGGGATTTGTGGAAGGCCAGGCCGGTATTGAAGCGGACAAGGGTCGTATTGCGGTTTCCGATACCCAGGTTACGGGCGATGCCGCGGTGTTTGCCGGCGGCGACGTGGTCAGTGGTCCCGACTCCATTATCAACGCCATTGCCCAGGGTCGGAAAGCGGCCGGCGCAATGGATGCCTGCCTGGGTGGTGACGGTAATATTGACGAGATTTTGGCAACACCTGAGGACGAAATTTCTCTGCCGCCTTTCTTGATGGAGGTTCAGCCTCGGAACGAAATGGAAATTTTGAAACCATGGGCGCGGCTGAAGGGTTTTGATCAGGTGGAAACAGGCCTCAGCGGCCAAGGCGCTAAAGCCGAAGCGGGTCGCTGCCTGCACTGCGATGCCCGTAAGTTCGAAGTGGTCTTGAACATAGAAAACTGCAAAGAATGTGGGTATTGCATAGAAGCTTGCGGTGTGGATACCTTCGGGCCTGCCGATAACTTCAACACAAAGGGTTACAGACCGGCCGAAGTCAAGTCTACCGATTGGTGCGTTGGGTGTTTTAAGTGTTATTTTTCCTGCCCCGATTTCGCCATCGATGTTGTAGAAGTAACAGCCTGAACCAGAGGGAGGTTAATCATATGAAAAGGTATTTGGAAACAGGAAATTTCGCCATCACCGAAGGGGCGATTCTGGCGGGTTGCCGGTTTTTCTCCGGCTATCCCATTACGCCGGCCACCGAGTTGGCTGAAGCCATGAGCCACAGGTTGCCCCAGGTGCATGGTGTCTATCTGCAGGCCGAGGACGAGTGTGCCGCCATGCATATGTGTATCGGCGCATCCCTGGGGGGCATGAAGGCCATGACCGCCACATCGGGTCCCGGCTTCATTTTGTATATGGATCCCTATGGCTGGGCCCTGGGCTGTGAATCTCCCATGGTCGTTCTCAACTCAGGCCGTGTGGGACCCGTGAGCGGTATTACGGGAGCGCCCGGTCAGGGAGAATTCTATCTCATGCGTTACCCCACCCAGGGGGGTAACTTTGAAGCCATTTGCCTGGCGCCCAATACGGCTCAGGAATGTATGGCCATGACCGTTGAGGCCTTTTACCTGTCTGAACGGTTCCGTATGCCCGTGTCCGTTTTAGCGGACCAGCTCATTACAGACGGATTTGAAGACATCAGCGTTCCGGAAAATGATGATGAAATGAAAGAGATGGGCTTTCGCACCTGGCCCAGAAAAATCTGTCGGGGACCTGAGTTTTACCCGGCATCGGATGCTCTGGATGTACCCCCGGTGGTCATGGGACACAACACCGGCGCCCTTTGTTCCGACTGGACGCCCACTGAAGAAGGGTTTGACATTGAAGAAGTGGAAGCCCATCACAAACATGCTTATCGACTGATTTACAAGGTCCGGAACAACAAAGACCTCTTTAATCATCACTACGAGAAGAAGTACATGGACGATGATCCTGACCTGGTTGTGGTGTCCTACGGAAGCCCCTCACGGGTCGTCAACACGGCCGTTGAGAAAGCGCGCGGTATGGGTTTGAAAATAGGCTCCCTCCGTCTCATCAATATCTGGCCCTTTCCCGACGAACATTTCGATCGCCGGACCAAATATCTGTCCGTGGAACTCAACTGGGACGGTCAGCTGGTCCGTGAAGTGAAGCGAGCGGCACCCAAGGATAGCCAGATCAATTTCCTGGGGACCTGCGGGGACTTGCCCACCACCCCCGATCTGATTGAAACCTTTGAGAAAATCCTTAAAGATGAGCCCCTCAGTCGACAAGGTTGGGTATTGGAGGAATGGTAGATGGAATATAAAGCGAGCGAAATTACCGAAAAATATTTACGTTCCAGGAAGATCCCCAGCACGGCGTGTTCCGGATGCGGCCTGGGAATGAACCACAAGGTTCTGGTGCAAGCCATTGATGAGCTGGGCCTTGACGTGGCGGATATCATCTGGGGGACTTCCATCGGATGTGCCGGCCGGCAGACCTTTGCCACTTGGAAAGGGGATGGCTTCGCCGGAACCCATGGCCGGGTTTACGCCATCGCCAGAGGGTTAAGGATTGCGCTTCCGCCCGAAAAAAAGATTATCCTGACCGTTGGAGACGGGGATGCATTCGGTATCGGCCTCATGCATCTAATTCACGCTGCCCGCTCCAATGCGGATATGACGGTTTTGGTTAACGACAACCTGGGTTACCAGTCCACGGGCGGCCAGTATGGGTGGACCACACCCCAGGGCAGCCATACGGACAGCAGCCCCTACGGCATGTTTGAGCATAACCTCATGAGCGACGGCATGGACGTCATGCACATACTAAAGGGCGCCGGCGCCACATTCCTGGCACGTCATGTGGCCATGGACGGGGCACGGGCCGTTACAACCGTCAAGAAAGCCATCGAAAACAAGGGCTTTTCACTGGTTCACATGCCTTACCCCTGCCCCACCAATTTCGGTTCCAGGGAACTGGGTTCCAGAAATCAGGTCAATATCTACAAGTGGATTGAAAAACAGGCAGCGCCCCTGGGTCAGGAAAAGGAAGATACGGTATGGGCCACGGGCATCTGGCACGATGCCAGCAACTCCAGGCCTGAGTTTTCCGAATTTGTGCACGAGACCCTCGAAAAGATCAGGAGGACCGGAAGCATATGAAAAACAGAATCGAAATTGTGGCAAGCGGTTTTGGCGGACAGGGCGTCGTCAGGCTCGGGCAGATCGTGGGAGAAGCCGGGGTCAAGCAGGGCCTGCACGTGACCATGCTCAAAAGTCACGGCACGGAAATGCGCGGCGGCTATGTGAGGAGTCAGGTGGTCCTGTCCAAAAGTATTATCGACAGCCCCATGTGTGAATCCCCGGACTATTTTGTAGCACTGTCCAAGGGGGCTTATGACAGATTCAAGGACACGGTTCCCAAAGAAGGGGTGATTATCTATGATCCTTCATTCGTGGAGGAGATTGACGAGAGTCTTCCCTGCCCCCAGAAGGCCTTTCCCGCAAAGGACCTTTCCATGGAGCATTTCAATAACCCGCTCTTTGCCAACACCCTGGTGCTGGGCCATATGGCAAAGGTCATTGAAGGCCTGGATAAGGATATTGTTCTGGAAAGCATCCTCATGGTGATTCCCAAGTTCCACAACCGGAATCGTCAGGCCTACCAGTTTGGTTATGATTACGGCAGCTGATTTGACGTTGCCGATACGAAACCCTCAGTCTAAAGAAAGGGGTAATTAATTAATGCGGACTATCAGGCATTTTATCGATAAACGAGCCAAAAACGAACCGGATAAGATCTATATGATAGCCCCTGAGCCTGGATTGAGTCTCTCCTATGGACAACTGCAGGAAGACTCAATCCGGTTTGGAAAATATCTGGCAAAGATGGGGTTAAAAAAGGGAGATAAGATCTCCTTCATGTTGGCAAACGGCTACCAGGCCAATAAAATATTTCAAGGAACCATGTATGGGGGATTCGTGGTGGCACCCCTCAATCTGATGTCCCAGCCTTCCCAGCTGATATATGTGCTGGAGCATTCGGATGCCAAGATCGTCTTTTATTCTGAAGACCAGAAAGACCGAGTGGAGACAGCCGCTGCCAAAGTGCCGCGGGACATCAAGCTTATTGAGATCGACAATGATTCGGAAAGCATTATTCCTGAAAATGAGGATTTTTCAGGAATATCACTTCCTGAGGTAGCAGAAGATGATGACGCGCTGCTGTTATACACCTCGGGAACCACCGGTGTGCCAAAAGGGGTGATATTGTCCAATAAGAATATGGTGGCGGGCGGTGAATACACCACCCTGGCCCATGAACTGACCGCGGACGACCGGGCGCTCTGCTCGCTTCCCCTTTATCACATTAATGGGGAAGTGGTGACATCCGTAACACCGCTGGTGAGTGGGAGCAGCGTCGTCATTCCGAGAAAGTTCAGTACAGGCAATTTCTGGGAATTGATATCCGAATACAAATGCACCTGGTTCAGCGTGGTGCCCACCATGATTTCATATCTGTGCAGCGCAACGGATCTTTCAGGGAAAGATTTCAAGGTGGATCAGGTCCGTTTCGGCCGGTCCGCTTCTTCCGCCCTGCCGCCGTCGCTACACAAAACCTTCGAAAAGAAATTCGGAATCTCCATTGTGGAAACCATGGGCCTTACTGAAACGGCAGCGCCTGTCTTCAGTAACCCCATGGACCCGAAGTTGCGCAAATATGGATCGCCGGGACCCGCCGTAGGGAACACCGCCAAAATTATCGACGAAAAAGGCGTGGAACTCCCGCGGGGAGAGCAGGGCGAGATCATGATCAAGGGCGACAACGTGATGAAGGAATATTACAAGGCACCCGATATCACGGCGAAAACCATTGAACCGGATGGATGGCTTCATACCGGAGACTTGGGCTATATGGACGAAGACGGGTTCGTCTTTGTGACCGGCCGGATCAAGGAGCTCATTATTAAGGGGGGCGAGAATATTGCGCCCAAAGAGATTGATGAAGCCCTTTACCAGCACCCTGCCGTATTGGATGCAGCAGCCGTTGGCATTCCCGATGAGACCTATGGTGAGGAAATTCTGGCTTGCGTCACCTTACAGCCCGGTTCCAATGCCACCGAGCAGGAATTGTCGGACCACTGCCTGGAACTATTGGGGAAATTTAAAACCCCCAAGACCATTAAGCTCATGGACGAGCTGCCGAAGGGACCCTCCGGGAAAATTCAACGGCTGAAATTACCCGATTTGATTCAGAAACTTGAGGGAGGTCAGTGATCTTGTTTAAGTTTTATCCCTTTGTTTACCTGAATTTCAATGTCCCTTAGAAATTGTTTTTCAGGTCACTTATGGTGAGAAAAAAGCAGTAAACGATGATGGTGAAAGGCGTAAGTCATTTGGCGAAGAAATTTTTCGCCAGAAGTCTTAGGCCTTTTGCTGTTTTAATTTTTTTGAATTTTCTGTAAGCTACCCAGGCCAACCCGGTTTTGCAGACGAGGTTTCCCATATGGCAGAATTCTTGCATTATTTCCCACAGGCACTAACCTTTACCAATCTATTAACCCTTATCCTGGGCGTGATCGGAGGCCTTGTTCTCGGGGCAACCCCCGGTCTGAGCCCCACCATGGCCGTTGCGCTTCTTGTCCCTTTCACATTTCATATGGATCCCGCCACGGGTTTGATCCTGCTGGGTGCGGTCTATACGGCAACGGTTGCGGGGGGTGCCATCAGCGCCATTTTACTCAACATCCCCGGAGCTCCCGCAAATATTGCCACTCTGCTGGACGGTCATCCCATGGCCCAGCAGGGCAAAAGCCAGACCGCCCTCTACTACTGTTTCATCAGCTCCTTGG
>JAERTK010000085.1 GCA_016844935.1 Desulfobacteraceae bacterium
GAGCCGAAATGCGGATTTTCCCGAGGCTATAAAATATCGTCTTTACTATGGGCTTTCGGATGGTGCTTGTGTGGTTCGCTTTGACAATGAGAAAGGAAAGGGCCATCACAAACATTTGGGGGAAAGAGAAGAGATTTACCGATTCAGGGATGTGGAAAACCTGGTGTCCGACTTTTTAAAAGACGTTGAGATGGCACGGAGGGACAATGATGGAAAAACAGATTGAAATCGGCATTGGCGATCCCATATCCACTGCAAGAGGTTTCATTGATGCGTGGAAGCGTACCGAAATCGGTGAGGAAAGGGAGGTTTCGCAGAGATTGTATTTTGAAAACCTGGAAACGCTTCTCAAAACATTGACTTCAACGAGATGGATTCTGCTTAAAAGATTGCGTACCATGGGGGCTGTCAGCATCCGAGCGTTAGCCAGGGAGTTGGGTCGCGACTATAAGAATGTCCATACGGATGTGAAACGCCTGCAAAATGTTGGACTGATTGAATGTACGGAAGCGTCTAAGATTGAGGTTCCCTGGGATATTCTGGAAGCGAGGCTGAAATTGGCGGCATAGGTGAAATTACAGGCCTTTTGATACGGAAAGATAAAACGTAATTCCCCCATCAACCCCCGGTTCCGCCCAAACCTCTCCCCCATGGCGGGCCATAATCTCTTTCACGATGGCAAGTCCCAGACCCGTCCCCTGGATTCCCCGGGCGCTTTTCTTTCGTTTGAAGGCATCAAAAATTCCCTCCAGGTCTTCTTTTTTGAGGCCTGCGCCGTCGTCGCTTACCGAAAAGATGTGATGGGTCTTGTTTTCCTCATGGGCAATGGCAATGCGGCTCAAGCCCTTGCCGCCGTATTTTAACGCGTTGTCCACCAGGTTTCGAATGACGCGAATCATGGAAAGGCGGTCCGCCCGAATATTCGGCAGATCTTCCGGTTGATGCCATTTTATGCCCGCCGATCTCAACCGTTCGGACACTTCGTCTCCAATGACCTCCAGAACACCGTCCATTGGCACCATTTCCAGCGACAGGGGTGCTTCACGGCTGGAGATATAAGTGTTGATGGTGGTGACCAGTTCCTCGATGAGGGCCGAGGTCTTGACGATCTGACTGCAGGTCCGTTTTCCTTTATCATCCAGCAGATGTTCCGATTGTTTTTGAAGCAGCATGGCCAGGCCGTGGATCCCTATGGCCGGGCTCTTGAGATCATGGGAGATGGAATAGGAAAAGAGTTTGATTTTATCCGCACTGGCCTGGACCTGGCGCTCCGCTGTTTTACGCTTTTCCGCCATCTCATTGAAGGCTGCGGCCACATCCTTTAATTCGTCATCCGCTGCGGGCTCGATCCGATGGTCCAGATTCCCCTGGCCGAAAGCTTCGGATCCTTCCTTCAACTGTCGTACGGACCGGATGATTCCCCGGGTGGTGATCCACGTGGTCAGGCCCACGGCCACGAGCACAAAAACCGCCATGCCAAGGGTAACGGAGAGGGCAACGGCGCCGTGATGAATGGCGGTTTGAGCCGTTTTTTCCGTGTCTTTCCGAATCAATGGCTGAATGTCCTCGTTCAAGATCCGTCTGATTCTCAGAAGCGCTTTTTCGAATTCTTCTATTTCATGTCGCAGCCGGTCGGTGATGCGGACGACTTCCTCCCCTGCGGCCGAGGTCTGCACATATTGTCGGCCCAATTGATTCAAAGAAGCCTTGGCTGAGGGGGACAGGCCGGATTCAGCGTAAATATTTTTCCATTTCACAAACCCCCCTTTGGCGTCTGAAATTTCAGTTTTGAGGGTCGGTTCCTGCTGGATCACATAGCTCTCAATGGCGGAAAAGATCCGGTGAAAGGAGACTTTCATGAACAGGGCGGCTTCTCTTTTGATGGATGGGTTTGAGGCGCTTTCGTCCACCTGGGATGAAAGGCTCTGGTCGATCATAATGTTCATCTGATCCGCCAGTTGCGTAAATTTTTTCTGCTCATGGTTTCTGGCGTCAGCCAGGGTGATAATCTGCCTGGATGATGCCTGATGTTTTGAAAAGAAAAGTTTGGTTCTCCGGCCGAACTTTTTTTCAGAGGCCGTTGTTGCCAGAGCGTTGAAATTGCTAAGAAATGCTTCGAAAATTTCCTGGAATTGATGCAGGTTTTCAATATGGATACGGTTGCCGTCGCGGACAAAGGCGAAGATGGAAATGGCGGTTTCCCCGATATTGACTTCCATTTCCAGTAGTGCTTCTTCAAGAGGTTCCTGGACGGACAGGAATTCTCTCAGCGCCTGGTTCAGCTTCTGAATCTGCAGGTAGGAAATTGACCCCGACACACCCAGGACAAGGATGAGAATCCCGAAGCTGAGCCACAGCTTTTTTGCGATGGTCATTCGCATGAATATCTTCTCTTTTGAGGTTTTAGGGGTTTTTTCCCCCTTTTCGAAAACCCGAAAACACCCAGAAAACGCCCCACAGCAGCACCACCGGACCCATGCCCACATAAAAAAACATGGGCCAGTGGTTGTTCCAGGGCTTGGTGAAAAAGGCCACTATGGCCGGCCACAAAATAGAGGCCATAACCGCCAGGCGGACCCAGCCGTTCATCTTTGAAATACCACGGATCCCACCACCCCCTTTTTCAACCCGCTTACCCGTCAATCTGGGGAGCATAAAGATGGCCAGCGCGATGGCGATAATAACGAGAATCTCAGTCATGATCAATAGTGGGGAACAGAACCGTTACGGTGGTCCCTCTTCCGGGTTCGCTCTCAACGGATATGGCGCCGTCGTGGTTCTTCACAATGCCATGCACCACGGCCAGGCCCATGCCGCTCCCTTTCCCCACTTCCCGGGTGGTGAAGTAGGGATCGAATATCCGGTCCCGGATTTCAGGGGAAATGCCCTGTCCGGTGTCCCGGATGGATAGTTGCAGATAAGGGCCTGGACTCGTGTGGGGATATGAAAGCGTTTCTTCATGGGAAAGCATGACATCCTGGATGCCGATTTCGAGAATGCCGCCCGTATCTTCCATGGCCAGGGTCGCATTGGTACACAGATTGATCATGAGTTCTTTGATTTGCATGGGGTCTCCCCGAATAACACCGGATCGGACGGGGAACACGTGTCGTATTTCAATGGAGGCAGGAATATAGGCCCTCATGAGTTTAATGGATTCTTCCATGGTGGGGATGATGTTCAGGGACCGGAGCCGGTCCTCGCTCTTTCGGCTGAAACTCAGGAGTTGTTTCACCACATCCCTTGCCCGCAGGCTGGCGTGCTTGATTTCATCCAGGCTGGATTGCGCCGGGTTCCCGTCGGGCACGTCATCCTGGGCCAGTTCCGTATTTCCGATGATGATGCTCAAAATGTTATTGAACTCATGGGCAATCCCGCCGGAAAGGACCCCGATGGACTCCATTTTCCGGGCTTCACGGAGTTGATGTTCAAGGATCGTGCGTGTTGTAATGTTCTGAAAAATACCCCTGGTGGACAGGGGCTTTCCTTCCTTGTCATAGGTGTTTCTGGCGATGCCATGGATATTGAGAATATTTCCACCCTCCTGAACAATGCGGAAGTCCACGTTCATGTCTTGTTTTTCCAGCAGGGTCGATTTGATATGCTGGCTGACCCGGTCCCTGTCGTCGGCATGAACGTATTTCAGGAATTCTTCATGGTCGCAATCCACTTCGGGACCCACGTTCAACAATTTTCGGAATCCATGGGACCAATGGCCAGCTCCCGTTTGCCAGTTTCTCTCAAAGTAACCCAGTTGCGCGATTTCTTCCGCCTGGAGCATGGACTCCAGCCGTTTTTCGGCGTCTCTTTCAGCTTGCTGTCGGCGGGTCGTCTGTCTCAACAGAGAAAGGAAATGATCCATATTCAGCGGTTTGGTTTCATATGCAATGATTTTGGGCTCTTCAATGGAGTCAATGGCCGTTTCAAGGGTGGCATGGCCGGTTACCATGATGTACTCGGTTTCGGGATTCACCTTTTTCAACACCCGTACCAGTTCCGGTCCGTGTATGTCCGGCAGTTTGATATCCACGATGGCCAGGTCAAAAGGGTTTTTCTCGAAAAGTCCGATGGCTTCCCGGCTGCTGTTGGCCTCTTGAACATGGTACCCTTCCATCTCCAGGATGTCTTGAATGTTGCTAGCCAGATCGAGGTCATCGTCAATAACGGCGATCCGGGTAATGGTTTCCATGGGGTCATTTTCCTTTCGCTGGTGATTTGCTGATGGGGAGCTGAACCGTGAAGACGGCGCCCTTTCCCTCTTCTGATGTGGCCTCTATATGGCCATGATGTTTTTCGATGATCATCCGGGTCATGGACAGTCCAAAACCCATTCCCTTGGCCCGGGTTGTAAACAGGGGTTGGAAAATTTTCACCAGGTTTTCCCCGGTGATGCCGGGGCCTGTGTCGGCGAAAGAGATTTTCACCGATGCTTTATCCGGCTGTCTGACGGTGATGGTGATGGTCCCTTTTCCCTCCATGGAACCCTCGGCGTTCTGTATGATATTCTTGAAGGCTATTCCAAGCGCCTCCGCGTCTCCCTGCAACAGGATTTCTTTGTTTTGAAAATTACGAATAAGCTCAATTCTTTTTGACAAAATACTATCATTGAGGACAGTGTCCATAATGTCAACCAGGTTCAACCGTTCCAGATTGAGCGCTTTCTGGCGGGTGAGATCCGCGAGGCTTTTGATGATCCCGTCGCTGGTGTTTACCGCGGATTTGATCCGCTCGAGATGGCGCAGGACCTTTTCGTCTTTGTCCCGGAGCGTTTTGTTCAGGTAATAAACCGAGCTGTCGATGACGCCCAGGGAATTTTTCATTTCGTGACTGATGTTGCCCGAGAGTTCTCCGATGGCTGCCAGTCGCTCGTTTTCTTTTGCTTGGGACATCTGGAGTTGAATTTCTTCCCCCATCTTTTCAAACGCCGCAACAATGGTTTGGAACTCGTCGGAAATTCCTTCCTGGATCGGGGGGGTGTCGTTCCCGGATCCGTAGGAGAGGGCGATTTTTTTGAGATCGTTCAACGGTTTTCTTAAAAAATTTCTTAACAGCAACCGGATGGTCACCACAAGGATAATCAACACACTGCATACGATAATGATGGATGACCAGAGGGCTTGGCGGTTGATTTCCACATAAGATCGGGAGGTGAGTGTCAGCCGGACTTTACCCACCAGATTGCCGTCATAATATACAGGAGATTCTCTTGCGATAAGGGCGCCCGGTTCTTCCCGTTCAATCTCAAATATTTCTTTCCCGTCGGCATCCGTAATGCGAAGCCCGGTAATGTGTTCATTTTTGTCAAAATAGGTGACAATCTCTTTGAGATGTCTTTCGTTCAGATACCACAGTGGCTCTCCAACCGTGTTGACGATAAAGAAAAGGTATTCATCGGCCTTTTCATTGAGATTTTCCCTGGCCCTCTCCGTGGCGATATAATAGCTTGCAAAAATACCGATCCCGGACACGAGCATGACCGCAATGAGCGTGCTGACGGTAAGATTCCAGGTGATTGAATGTTTTTTCATGAGAACGGTTCTCTCCCGGGAGGCCCTTACCGTTTTGACGGCGCCACGATAAGTTTGTTAAACTGCCGCCTCAATTCCGGAACCATATTGTCGCTCACCAGCGGTGTAAAAAGATTAAAGAAATAATCGGTGGAAACCTGTTTCCTGAGCACTTGATTGACGTCTTGAATAACCTGTTTCCCCCAGTCATTTTTTGGCGCCGAAATATATCCTATAGGCCGTACCGGATTACTTGATACGGAAAAAACTACTTGACAGGTTTATACGGCTTCCAAATAGAATTCATCTCCCCGGTTCTCAAAAGCATCTTTACCAAGATATTCTTCTTCGGCATTTTTTGAATATACCTCATCAAGCTCTTCATCGTCAGTCCAATATTTTTCCTCTTGCTTAAAGACCTTTGAGATGATCGCTTTGCAGGTACTCGCAGTTACTTTCGCAAAAGCTTCAGGCAGTCTTTTCCGGAGACCCGCCATTGTAAAATCGCAATTATCAGCCATGTGATTTTTCAATACAGCCCAACAAGTTTCGATTGGCTGTAATTCTGGATGGTAAGGCGGTGTGCGTAGAATAGAAATACCATTTTGTTCAGCGATTTGGTCTAGTTTGAATTCAGGAGCTGGCGCCAGGCGGGTACACAATTCAAGTAATTCGGCTTTGAGCATATCTTCCCGCCAAGGATAGCCATTGCGGGTCAGCCAGGCTCTTAATTGACCTTTTTTGCTGCTTTTATTTGGAACGACGTCACTATCAAGTACATTATGATACCTGGCATTATCGAGGATGACGATAGCTCTGGGTGGAATATTTGGTAGCAATTGGTTTTTAAACCATGTCGAAAAATTGTCCCAGTTCATTTGGCCATGATAGTCGCCGGTTCGTTTTTTTGCCTCAAACACAAGTTCAGCCCCATCTACCCAGCCATTTTCCGTAATCGCATGAACCAATATGAAACGGGGGCCAACCCCAGATGGCTTATTAACCAAGGGACCGTCCTCATTCAGGTACCATGTGAACCGGCATGAATGGTTTTTGTTTACATACGTTTCATCCAAATAGACTTCCGGTCGCTTCAATGTTCCGTCTGAATTTCGATTTGCAAGTTTCGCCCTAAGATATTCTCGTCGCGCTAAAATGATTCGATCTTGTTCCTTCAGACTATTTCTTCTTCGTCCTTTTCCATGATTGAATCCCCACCGGTTAAGTGCACGCCAAAGGGTCATCTTGGGGATAACAATTCCGTGCGTTGAATTCATAAACTTACAAACCCTGTCAATGCTGACACGCCTACCGCCCAGATTTTCAGTTCGAATAAATTCTCTCACAATGGGTTGGGCAATCGGGCATATACTTGAGGGCGGCCTACCAGGGCGTTCTTTTATACGAACGACAACTTCATCGCCATCCTTTTTATACTGGGCCATGATTCTCTTTACCGTGGCTATTCCTATTCCCAAAGCATCTGCTGTCCGCCTCGCGGCGTCTTTTGTCGAAACAAATTTTTCAGCTTTTTTTTCTTCGTCATGATGTTTTTTCAGGCGGACAACTGCTTCGACCATTTCAGCTGGAAGCTGTCTCCCTTGAAAGGACATTGGTATATTCCCCCGAAAAGGTGATTTTTCCCATTTTCAGAAGAATTCTTAACATATTTACAAAATGCTGTCAATAGCAGTATCAAGATATCCGGTACGGCCTATACTTTGTAATCTTTCTGTTCTTTTATGGGGATAAAAACGATTTCGTCCGTCATTCCCAGTTCACCGGCCCTGTGCCGGGTCCCGTTTAGCGCCAGGAAATAGTCGATCCGCTTTTTCAGCAGCAAGTCCAGAGCATATTGATTCATTTTATCGGTCCGGTACTCCGTATAGACGTTCTCAGCCTTTCCAAAGGTTTTCAACAACTCATCCGTGCCCGGGCCAAAGCTGATGTCACTGAACATCAGGAATCTCAAATGCTTATCCTCCAACAGCCTCTTAAGGGAAACCGATTTCCCCATGCCGAATCTCTGAAGTTCATCTTTCCGAATAACCACCATGGTGGGTGTGGAAATCCTGCACGGTAATGAAAAGTAGAGGTATTTCTCCCGCTCGGGGGTTTTGTAAAGGCCGTAAATGAGGTAGTGTCTGCCCTCTTTCATGTCTTTCAGTATCCTTTTGATGGGAAGCAGAACAGCCTCATGATCGTATTGGGGCATGTTTTCCCACATGAGATTAAGGATATCCCAGCCCGCGCCCCCGACAACCCGGCTATTTTCGCAGATAATCACCGGATAGTAACAGAGATAGGGCCAGGTAATCTTCTCCTTGCCGTGGGCCGCATCCAAAAAACCCAGCCCAAACAAAACCATGACCAAAGTGACCATAAATTTTGGAAACATTTGCTTCCGCCTCCTTCATGATTTCCCGGATTGTAGGGGTTAGTGGGATTTCCAGCCGGTAAGTTGAAATTTACCACAGACTGTATCTTTCGTCATCGTTTTTCCGTGGAATCCAATGCTTCCCTGACACTGGTGGTCAGAAGTTTTACGGAAAATGGTTTCTGAATAAAGTTGATGCCCGCGTCAATGACCCCGCGGTGGGCAATGACGTCCCGGGTATAGCCGGACATGTAGAGCGCTTTGGTACGGGGATAGAGGGCGGATGCCTGGTCGAACAGCTGGCGGCCGTTCATGCCGGGCATGACCACGTCGGTCAGAATCAGGTGTAACGGGCCGTCGTGGTGCTCCAGGAGGGAAAGTGCTTCCTGGCCGCTTTTTGCAACGAGCAGTGCGTATCCGCTCCGCTGTAAAATAGCAAATGCCAGTTCCCTCACCTCTTCATTGTCTTCCACCAGCAGAATGGTTTCTGACCCGCCTTTGGGCTCACTTCCGAGAGATGATTTCTCTTCCGGGGGGGATTCCGTTGAAACCGGCAGATAGACCTTGAATGTTGCGCCCATGCCGGGTTCACTGTAAGCCCACACGTTTCCCCCGTGTTGTTTAACAATACCGTAGACCGTTGAGAGACCCAGGCCGGTTCCTTCATGGAATTCTTTTGTGGTGAAAAAGGGTTCAAAAAGCTGCCTGAGGGTTGTCCGGTCCATGCCGGTCCCCGTATCGCTGACCGTGAGTCTCACATAGGGACCCGGGGTCACACCGTCGTGTTCAGATGCGTAGGTTTCATCCAGTTCCACCCGATCGGTTTCGATGGTTAAAGTGCCGCCGTCCGGCATGGCGTCCTGGGCGTTGACCGCCAGGTTCATGAGCACCTGTTCCAGTTGGCCCATATCTCCTTTGATGAATGGAAGGGATTCGCTCGGCAGCGTTCTGATGGCCACATCCTCCCGGATGGTGCGGCGCAGCAGTTTTTCAAAATTTTTCAAGAGAAAATTCAGATCAAGGGACCTGAAATGAAGCGTCTGCCGGCGGCTGAAAGCCAGTAGCTGGCGCACCAGATCCCGTGCCCGTCGGCCCGCTTTGAGGATCTGCTCCACGCTCTCCCTGCGCCGGTTGGCGTCTGATTTTTCAAGGAGAAGCAGTTCCCCATAACCTAAAATGGGAGAGAGCAGGTTGTTGAGGTCATGGGCCACTCCCCCGGCCAGACGGCCGATGGACTCCAGCTTCTGGGCCTGATGGAACTGTTTTTCCAGATGCTCCTTTTCAGTTTCTGCAACGGCAAGCCGTTTTTCCGTATCCAGTTCGCGGAATACGCGGCGAAACACTTTAGGCACCAGGTCGACGAGGTCCAGATTCTTGACCAGATAGTCCCTGGCGCCCAGTTTCATCATTTCAACGGCGACTTTTTCGTCCCCATGACCCGTCATGGCCACAAAGGGAACCTTGCGACCCTTTTCTTTCAGCGTCCGGATGAGTTGGGTTCCGGGCATATCGGGAAGGTGCTGATCCAGCAGCAAGGTCAGGTCTGGGTCGGCCGCAATGCGTGAAATGGCATCAGATCCGGTCAACACGCCCTGGGATTCAAACCCGGCTTTGCGCAGCGCTTTTTGTACCAATCGGTTCAACCCCTCGTCATCCTCCACTACCAGCACACGCTTTACCACCTCTGACGAGTTATCGGTTACCCCCGGTTCCTTCATGGTTTCAACCATTAGTTGTTCCCTTCGCCGTTGATGATCGGTACCTGCACCACCGACAGGAATAGACCCAGCTGGCGAATGGCGTTTACAAATTTTTCGTAATCGATGGGCTTGGCGATATAATTGCTGCACCCCAGTTCATGGCAGTGTCCCACTTCCCGAGGGTCATCCGTTGTGGTGATCATGACCACCGGGAGTTTGCGCAATTCCGGATCTGCTTTCACCTGTTCGAGCACCTGAATGCCATCCACCTTGGGCATGCGGATGTCCAGGAGGAGCACGTAAGCGGTGCCCGATTGACGGTGGGGGCCGTTACCCCGCTGAAAAAGAAAATCCAGGATTTCCTGCCCGTCCCTGAAACTCAACAATTCGTTTACCACGCCGGCCCGTGCCAGATTACGCTTGATCAATCCGGCGTGACCTTCGTCGTCTTCAGCCACAAGAATTACCACGTCCTGATTCATTCTATTGTTTCTCCTTTTCAAACCCATTCTCTTTACTTGGAAACTGTCGGCATCGATACGTAAAAGCGGGTGCCAGATCCCGCCTCCGATTCAACCCGGATGCTCCCCTCAAGTCTTCCTACAATCCGTTTGACAATGGTCAATCCCAGGCCGTCCCCCTCGCATCGGTCCGGATCCAGCCGGTGAAAGATTTCAAATATTCTTTCCTGATGGGCCGGTGCAATGCCGATGCCATTGTCCTCGACGCTGTAAACCGAATGCATCCCCTCTTTTCGGCCGCTGATACGGATCACGCCGGGACGGTCCGGATCCAGGTATTTCAGGGCATTGCTGAGCAGATTGGAAAAAACCTGGTTCAACTGGACCTCATCGCTGTGACAGGGCGGCAGGGAATCCACCTCCATTTTGACATCTGCCTCCCGGATCTGGAATTCACTGGCATCGACCACACTGGATATCAGTTTGTTCATATGGAGGGGTGTCAGGTTCAGCGCAGCACGGCCGGACCGGGAAAGCCGCAGTAGGTCGCTCAAAAGTGCATCCATCTTGGACGCGCTGGCCCGGATGAAATGCAGGGACTCGGGAATGTCCTTTTCAAGGAGGGAGGCGACCGCTGGAAAGACTTCTCCATGGGCTGACGCAAGTCTGCGACCCAGATCTTCAACATCGTACGCCAGTTCTCTGCTGTATCCGTCGATGTTGACCAGGGGGGAGCGCAGATCATGGGATGCCACGTACACCACCTGTTCCAGTTCGGTGTTCTTTGCCTCCAGTTCTGTATTGAGCCGGGCCATTTCTTCAACGGACCTGCTGACCTGGATGACCTCGGCTGCCGTGATTGCAATGGTCTGCAGCAGTTTTTCTTCGTTCCGGGACAATTCCTGCCGGCTGAAAAGCGCAAGAACCCCGATGGGGGTACCCTCATGGGAGATGAGCCGGTAGCCGGCAAAGGATTTCAGCCCCAGTTCCCGTGCCCAGTCATGGTTGTGAACCCTGGGGTCGTGTGTGACGTCATTGGTGAGAAATCCCGGTTCTTCGGCGGCAGCAACGCGACCGATTTTATAGGAGCCGAAGGGAACCCGTCGGTGAGGCCCATCCAGGTGGGTGTACCGGCCTGAACTGGCCACCAGGTGAAGGCACCTGCTCCGAACGCGACACACATGGGGACCTTCAACAACCTGAGCGTTCATGCAGCCGTCGTCGCACAAATCCCCTTGCTGGGTGAGCCAGATGCGTGCGAAATCGGCGCCCAGGATGTCCACTACGCCGTCGGTGATCTGTTTCATCTTTTCCATCAGGGAAGCCGGACCCAGGAGCTCTTCTTTGAGGTGACCCAACCCTTCAATTCTCTTCTCCGCCTGTTTCCGTTTGGTGATGTCCAGCACAGTGGTCAACAATACATCCTGCCCGTCGTAGGTGATGGGCCTGCTGGAACGGCTTGCCCAGTATTGTTTGCCCGATTTATGGACCAGCTGAGCTTCGAAGTTCTCCGCCCGGCCATATTGTTTCACCCTTTCAATAAGCCGGTCCCGGTCTTCGGGGTTTACGTAAATATCGGCCAGATTCATTCCCTCAAACGCTTGGAAAGAGTAGCCCGATATTTCCTCAAAAGCCCTGTTCATTGTGATGACCTTGCCTGGCGTGGTTGCAATGACGATTCCCACCACGGCATTTTCAAACAACTTGCGGTATTTTTCCTCGCCTTCGCTCAGTGCCGTCTCTGCTTTTTTGCGTCGTACTATTTCTTTCTGAAGCTTTTCGTTGGAGGCTGCAAGTTCGGCTTCCCGGGTTTTTATCAGGCGTTCCAGGTGGCGATGATGTTCACTCGGATCTTTGTCCGGTTTTTGCGACGCACGTTCCATGATTTCCTTTCCGGGGTCGGGTGGCTTCATGAAGGAGGGTCAAATGAAAGCACCATTGTGTTTCGGCAAGCATTGGCGTCAAAAATTATATCAGTTCCAATCCTTTACAGCAAGGACTTTACCGGGTTTTTCATGATGGTCGGAACCGGAAATTGAGGAGACCTTATGGTCGGAACCGGAAATTGAGGAGACCTTTGATGAGGAGAGATTTGTCCTGATACGCAGGATGGAGGATTGACACAAAATCCAAAATCCCCCATACTACCGCCATAAAGGCCCTTTCTTCCGCGTGAATAGAGGTGTCATCGTCAGACAACGAACGGATCTACCGCCTTAAACTCTTGAGGAATATATCATGGGAACTGAAATTTTCTTGGTTGCGGTCGTTATTCTCCTGCTCTTTGCTGTTTTCGATCTGGTTGTGGGGGTCACCAACGATGCCGTCAATTTTCTCAACTCTTCCATCGGATCAAGGGTAGCGCCCTTTTTCGTGATCATGATCATTGCAAGCCTCGGCATTCTTGCGGGGGTGACTTTTTCAAGCGGAATGATGGAAGTGGCGCGGAAGGGAATATTTCATCCCCAGTTTTTTACCATGCCGGAACTCATCACCATTTTCCTGGCCGTCATGCTCACGGATATCCTTCTCCTGGACCTCTTCAACACCTACGGTCTGCCCACCTCCACCACCGTATCCATCGTGTTTGAACTTCTGGGCGCTGCCGTGGCCGCCTCGGCCATCAAAATCATGCAGACCGAAGGCGGTGCCATGGCGCTGGGGGAATATATCAATACGGGAAAGGCCATGATGATTGTCTTTGGTATTCTTCTTTCCATTATCGTGGCCTTTTGTTGCGGCGCCTTGGTTCAGTTTGTAACCCGGCTGATCTTCACCTTCGATTACCAGAAAAAGATCAAGCGCTATGGATCGCTCTGGGGCGGGGTTGCCATGGCAACCATTACGTTTTTCATCCTCATAAAGGGGGCCAAGGGTGCCTCCTTCATGACGCCTGAGGCGGTTCACTGGGTCAAAAACAATTCCCTGCTCATCCTGGGCGGCATTTTCATCATTTCAGCGGCCATCTTACAGATCGCCATTTCCTTATTCAGGGTCAATATTTTTAAACCCATCGTGCTGGTGGGTACCTTTGCGCTGGCCATGGCCTTTGCCGCCAATGACCTGGTCAATTTTATCGGCGTTCCCCTGGCAGGATTAAGCGCCTACAAGACCGCCATGGCTGCGGGAGACCCCTTAACCATTACCATGAGTGCCCTGAGCCAAAAGGTGCAATCCCAGACCGGAATCCTGTTGATCGCAGGTATCATTATGGTCATAACCCTTTGGTTGAGCAAAAAGGCCCGCACGGTCACCGAGACGGAGATCAGCCTGGGACATCAGGACGAGACCACCGAGCGGTTTGAGTCCATCTGGCTTTCCCGGACCATTGTGAGAATGGTGGATTCATTCTTTAAATCCGTAACGTCGGTGATCCCTCACAATCTGAGGAAAACCGTTCGCAGACGGATGGATCCCCACCGTGCCGAGAGAGTTGCGTTTCAGGGCCCCAAGCCTTCATTTGACCTGGTCCGTGCATCGGTGAACCTCATGGTTGCCAGCGCCGTTGTCTCCTTTGCCACCTCCATGAAACTTCCCCTGTCAACCACCTATGTGACGTTCATGGTGGCCATGGGAGCCTCTTTTTCCGATCAGGCATGGGGCAGGGAAACTGCCGTTTATCGGGTTACCGGTGTTCTGACGGTGATCGGTGGCTGGTTTATGACGGCTTTCATCGCCTTTGCGGTTTCCTTTGCTTTCGCCGGGGCAATCCACTACTTCAAGGTGCCGGGTATTTTGGGCCTCATTGTACTTGCGGGTGTGATCATTTGGAATAATCAGAGAAAGCACAAAGGGCGTGAGAAGGATAAAGAAGAGGAACGGGTTTTCAATCTTAAAAAAATCAACGATGCCCACATGGCCATCTCCAGCACCTTTGACCATCTGGCCCATCTTTTGGACGTCATTCGGGAATCTTTTGATCTCACCTTTGAGGCGCTGATTGCGCAGGATGTGGATGAACTGAAAAAGCAGCGAAAAAAGGTTAAACAGGTTCAACTGTGGACCAACATCATCATGGCCAACATCTTCAAAGTATTGCGCCTGCAAAACAAAGGGGATGCGGAGATATCGTACAAGTACGCCCAGACCATCCGGCGACTCCAGAAAATATCCGACGGGCACCGGGATATTGTGGTGCGCTCCTATAAACATATCGGCAACAATCACAAGGGGCTTCTGGATGTTCAAATCGAGGAACTGAAGAAGATCAAGATATGTATTATGGATATTATTCTGAAGGCGGAAACCTCCTTTAACCGGAAAGAGATTGTGGACTATCAGAACATCGTGGAACAGTACCGGTACATGCGGGAGCTGGCGGATCAGTTCAACCAGAACCAGATCGAAAGGATCCGAACCGATGCCTCCAAGACACGCTTAAGTATCCTCTACTACGCCATTGTAGGAAACTGCATCATGATGAGTAAGCAGAACATCAAACTGCTGGAGATATTCAACGAATCCTTCAAATTCGATAAAAAGCTGTCCGGTTCATACTACAAAATCGACAGCCAGTAGGGTGTTTATTGGGGTGCCAAGACAGCAACTTTTGAATCATCCCTTGACATAGTACCAAAAAATGGTATATTCAAGGCCATGATGTGGTCTGTTATATTAACCAAAACAACCGTAAAGCAAATCCGAAAGTTGCCGGAGGATATCCGGGTCAGACTTCACTTTTTGGTTCAGGAAATTCGCCGGATGGGGCCTGTAAGAGTAATCGCTTGAATTACAGTAAGATTCGAGGAGCTGAAGCTTGCCACCATTGTCATTTAAAACGCGGAAATCCGACCTACGTTGCTGTTTGGGAAGTGGTTGATAAAGAAAATAGAAAGGTTGAGGTGAAATATGCCGGCACTCACGAAAAGGCCGATTACAACCGAATCTGCTGATATTTGCTTTCGCATTCCTGTGGACAAGGCCCATATTGCAAAAGAGGCCATTGAAAAGATTCTGGAATTGGCAGGAATTGAATTCTCCGTTTCAGGGGAAGTTGAGAAGACGTTTTCGTGGGAGGAGGCTTTCTCCGAATATGGTCCGTGTGATGCTCTCAAAGGCGCACGCCTTATGGAGGAACTGACCCAGGCTCAGCTAGCAGAGAAGATAAATATCAAACCCCATCACATTTCCGAGATGGAAAACGGTAAGCGGCCCATCGGTAAGGAAATGGCAAAACGGCTCGCAAGGGCTTTGAATACGGGATACAAAGTTTTCTTATAGTCACCAAGGTAACCGGATGGCGGTTTAATCGGTAATGACAGCATCCGGTTTCTCTGTATCGCAGCCCATCAACAGGTATGCTGTCACCACAATAAAAAACAGGATCAAAGATCTGGGTCTGATTTTCATGACGGTCCTCCTATCGAATGATGAGCACGTCATCCGGCCTGACACTTTCCAGCGCATCCATACAGATGAAATCCAGAAAATTGGGGACTTCCTTTGCGTCGGAAAGTCCGTTCCGAATGGCCCATTGGCACTGAGCATCCAGAGCGGATAGAAGTGTTTGATCCAGGGTTATTTTGAATCTATAGGTGCTGCTCAGCTCATGAAGAAGGGCCCTGCTGACATGACGAAAAGGGCCAGTATGGCTTTTATGGGGAATTGCCGGTTCATTTAAACCTCCCGTCTGTTGTTCGGGCCAACGAGAGACCCGTTGGCGAGGTGGGATTGTTGCCGGACCGATTGCAAAACACAGAATACATGGTGGCTTTTTAGCTGTCAACATCAGGGGGGAGTTTTCATCGATGGATTAACGGCAAAGCGCTTTGAAATTGCAGTAATTGCAGAGCCGGGTTTTTGACAGGGTGAAAAGTTTTTTATCCTTGGGAATATTTTTCTGAACATTGTGGCAGAATTTATTCATATGCGCTGTTTCTTTCCTGATCTGCCGTGCGAATGCCTCAATGTCGGATGACTTTACCGTAATGTCAATCTCTTTGTAATGGGGATGCAGATAGGCGATAATGGGAGAAATTCGGGCCGGATCCTTTTCAAAATGATAGGCAGCCCAGGCCGCGTACCCCACCATTTGTCGGCGATGCTTTTTAAGGTCCGTTTTCCCGGTTTTCCAATCCATGATGAAAAGTTGATCTTTTACCGGAAACAGAAAATCCACCTTGCAGTAGGCCTTCATGCCGCCGATTCGGGTTTCTCCAAACCCTGGAGGCTCGATGAGCCATTCATCTTTCTTGAGGACAGCATGATCAATCAACCAGGCAAAACGGTCACTATTGAGAAGGTTTTCAAGTGAGATTCTAACCTTGCCGAAAAGGTCGCTCGGGCCGACGGATTTCATACGGTCGTAATAGACTTCCTGAAAGGTTTTTGCGTGAACGTATTCTTCGGTCATTTTTCGGGCATAATCGTAAAACCGCGCCTTGTCGATCTCTTTTGCCGTTTTCTGCAGCCTTTCAAGCAATGCTTTATTGACATCGTGAACGAGGTTTCCGATTTCCAAGGGGATGGAGGTCATTTTTTTCAGGGAAAGGATCTTTTTGGTGGGGTATTCGGGGTCGTACTTGGCGTAATAATTGTAATAGTATTGCCGCTTGCAGATTTCAAACAAATTGTATCGGCTGACGGACCAGCCCAGTTTAGGGCTAAAGGTAAATCGTTTCATGGATTTTCCGGTGCTTGGGGTTTAGAGCTGTCAGGGTTTTCCTGCCCTGTGGACTGGCGAACGCCTTGAATCATCCGTTTGGTTTCGTTGATCCGCTTGGTGATCTTGATGGATCGGGGACAGGCCCGGGTGCATTCAAAGTGATTCTGGCAGGGCCAGATCCCGTCGGGTGCATCCAATACCGGCAGACGTTCCTCAAACCCCTGGTCCCGGCTGTCCGCCAGAAAACGGAAAGCCTGTATAACCGCTGAGGGTCCCAGAAACGCCGGGTTCTCTTCAAGGATGGGGCAGGCGGAAAAACAGGCCGAGCAGAGGATGCAGTTGGTGGCATCGTCAAAGGCCATGCGTTCTTCGGGGGATTGCAGTCGCTCCCGCTCCACGGGCGGATCTTCGTTGATGAGAAAGGGTTTAATCAGGCGATAGTGCTTGAAAAAAGCGGTCTGATCCACGATGAGGTCCCTTTGTACCGGAAGATGCCTGAGCGGTTCAATCACCACGGTCTCTTCTCCCTTGGGGGCCACGTCCCGCACCAGGGTTTTGCAGGCGAGACGGTCTTTGCCGTTGATGCGCATGGCGTCCGACCCACAGACCCCGTGGGCGCAGCTTTTTCGAAACCCGAGGGTTCCGTCCTGAAACCGTTTGATGCGCATGAGGGCATCCAGGATCCGTTCATGGGGCGCAGCTTCAACCACAAAGTCCTGGTAACGGGGTTCGTCAAGGATCTCCGGATTAAAACGTCTGATTCTCAGGGTGATGTTCATCATAAATGTCCTCAATACTTCCGGGGTTTCGGGGCCCAGATGGAAACATCCACATCTCTGTAATCAAGCCGCACCCGGTCCCCCTCCAGGAAGGCAAGGGTGTGCTTGAGCCAGTTGGCGTCATTACGTTCCGGGTAATCTTCTCTCGAATGGGCGCCGCGGCTTTCCTGCCGGTTGAGGGCGGAGACGGCCGTGATGAACGCCAAATCAGCAAGGTTTCCCAATTCGATCAGTTCCAGAAGGTCCGTGTTGAAAGATGTGCCCTGATCCTGGCTACGGACCCGCCGGTATTGTTCTCTGATGGTTTCCAGTTGCTTCACAGCTCGGGCCATATCTGTTTCATTGCGATAGACACCCACATTTTCCATCATGGTGGTCTGCATCTCTTCCAGGATGCGACCCCCGTGGGGACCTTTCCTTTTATCCGTTAGACGGGCGATCCACTGACGGGAAAAATCGGTGGCATCGTCCGGGACGGGTGTTGAGTCCGAATGTTTTACGTGATCGGCCATGTGACGGCCTGCCCGTCGTCCGAACACCACCAGGTCCAGCAGGCTGTTGGTGCCAAGACGGTTGGCACCGTGAACGGATACGCAGGCGCATTCCCCCACCGCATAAAGCCCTTCCACCACTGTTTCCCGGTTGTCGCCCATGACCCGGCCATGAATATCCGTGGGAATTCCGCCCATGCCGTAATGGGCCGTGGGGAGTACGGGGATGGGACTGTCCGCCGGATCGATCCCCAGGTAGGTTTTGCAGAAGTCGGTAATGTCCGGCAGTTTGCTTTGGAGCGTTTCTTTTCCCAGGTGGGTGGCGTCCAGGTGGACATAGTCGTCGATCTTGCGGTCCCCGCGAATGCCCGCGCCGGCCCTGATCTCCATCATGATGGCCCGGGAAACCATGTCTCTCGGTGCCAGATCCAGCAGGGTGGGAGCAAAGCGCGCCATGAACTGCTCTCCCTGGTTGTTCCTCAAAATTCCCCCTTCACCGCGGACCGCCTCTGAGATGAGGATACCCAGGCCCTTGATGCCGGTGGGATGAAACTGGAAAAACTCCATGTCCTGGAGGGGGATGCCGCGTCTGGCGCAGATAGCCGGCCCGTCCCCCGTGTTGGCATAGGCGTTGGAAGTGATTTTGAACATGCGGCCGAACCCGCCCGTGGCAAACAGCACGGTTTTTGATTCAAACACATGAATTTCGCCGGTGGACAATTCAAGGGCCACCACACCGGCGCATTTCTTGCCTTCCAATACCAGGTCCAGAACCTGGTACTCGTCGTAGAAATGAACCCCGTTTTTAATGCACTGCTGGTACAGGGTCTGGAGGATCATGTGCCCGGTCCGGTCCGCTGCATAACAGGCCCTGCGCACGGGGGCTTCACCGAAGTTGCGGGTGTGGCCCCCGAACCGGCGTTGATCGATACGGCCCTCCGGGGTTCGGTTAAAGGGGAGTCCCCGGTTTTCAAGGTCATAGACCGCTTGGATGGCTTCCTCGGCCATAAGGTGTGCCGCCTGCTGGTCCACCAGGTAATCACCCCCTTTGACCGTGTCAAAGGCGTGCCACCGGGGTTCATCTTCCTCAACATTCCCCAGCGCCGCGCTGATGCCCCCCTGGGCGGCGCCTGTGTGGCTGCGGACCGGGTAAACTTTCGATAGAACGGCGGTTTTGGCCTGCCCGCTCACTTCCAGGGCCGCATAGAGGCCTGCGCCGCCCGAACCCACGATGATGGCGTCGAATGTGTGTTTCAAAAGGAACCTCCTCTAAGAGATATGATTTTCCAGCCATTGTTCTAAATCGGTCAGAACCTGATCCCGTTCCGGCTCATTGAATATTTCGTGATACAGGCCCTCATAGATTTTGATGGTTTTGTCAGATGACCCAACTGTCTCAAACAGCATCTGCGCGCCCGCCGGGTCCACCAGTTTGTCCGCACCGCCCTGAAGCAGCAGGATGGGCAGCGTAATCCGGCCCGAGTCTTCGGGAAACCGCTGCATGGCTTTAAGGATTTCCGCCGCCAGTCGGGCGGTTGTCTTCCCCGTATGGACAAGGGGATCCGCCACATAGGCCTTTACGACCGACGGATCACGGCTTACCCCGTCCACATCCAGTCCGATGAGTCCGATTTTGGGCATTAATACGGAAAAGACTTTGCCTGCAAAAATGGTGGCTGACGAAATACTGTCAGGAACCTTGACAGCGCCAATCCCTGAAAGGACAGCGCCGGCAAATCTTTCCTGTCCATGGGTCAGGAAAACCGCGCTCACCAGACTTCCCATGCTGTGACCCACCAGGAAGAGGGGCAGTTCATGGTGCAGGGCACGAACTTTGTCCAGGAAAAGGTCGAGGGTTTGGGTGTAATCTTCAAAGCGGTTAACGAATGCCCTTGTGCCATACGATTTTCCATGCCCCGGGAGATCAAATGCGTAGACACCGTACCCGAGCGGTACAAACCGGTTCACCAGATTCATGTAGCGGCCGCAGTGTTCAGCGAGACCGTGTACCACCAGAAACACGGCTTTCACCCCACCTTCCGGAAGCCAGCATTGATAATAGATATGCTCATCGCTGTTTTCGTTCAGAAAACCTTCTTCATGCTTCATATCGCCTCCATCATAGTGTAAGGTACCAAACCGCACGTTTTATCCACTTTAACCTTCACGTTTGATTATCGGCCCCAGGAAAGGTTTTGTAAATGGAAAATAACGGTCATTTTATCAGTGGAATGCCGGATACGGCAACAACGCATAAAGAAATTTCCGGGCAGAAACGAAATGCCCTAATTCAACTGGCCCGTAGATCGGGCGCCAGTGAAGTCGGTATCGTAACCTCATCCCAAGTGCCGGTTGAGGATCACCTGGCAAATGTTTGCCGGGAGATTCGATGCGAGACCTACGGTCTTTCCCCAAGTTGCCCACCCCATGTTTCGGGGCCGGCCGGCTTTCGGGAATTGATCAAAAAAACGCGTCATGGCGTGGTTGTCCGAATCGATATCCCTTCTTCCGTCATGTTTTCAAATGAACGCCGCGGCGTCATGGGACTGCTCCATGAAATTGTTGCCAGCGTGGAGCGTGAAGCCGTCCGCATGGGATACACTGAATCAAAAGCGTTTGCAGGCGGGTCGTGCAAGAAAATTTTCTGCGGGGAATATCATGAATGCCGGGTGCTTTCAAAACAGGGGGAATGTCGAAATCCCCAAACCGCACGTCCTTCCATGTCAGGGTTTGGTATTAATGTGCTAAAGCTGATGGCAACGGCCGGAATCCCGGCCGACAAGAGCCTGACTCCTGAGCAGACCGGGTACCATGAAGCATCCACGTCGTGGGTTACCGGTCTGGTGATGGTGGGTTGAATGGGAACCCCATCACTTTTCTTTAGCAGCCAGGTTCAACTGGATGGTCACCATATCCTCTTTCACTTCACCTTTCCCGGAGCTTTCGGTGGTTTTCAACCTGTTTGCAGGGACCCCTCCTGCGGTTGACAATTCAGAAACCACAGCCTCGGCGCGCTTTCGGGCCAATGCCGTGAAGGCATTTTCAGCCAGTGGCTGTTGTTTTTCAAGGTTCTGGAAAAGCGCTTTATAATAACCGGCAGCGTCGGGTTTCAGGGGCTTAGATGATGCCTTGGGTTCAGGCTTTTTCTCAGTTCTTTTCTCTCCTTTGGGCGAAGCCGGTGTGAGCCCATATGATTTTTTCAAGGTCGTCAATTCGGCTGCAGTTATTCGCTCGGTGGCCAAAACATCAAGGGCCTTTCGAGTGGCTGGATCCGTCATGTTCAGTGGTTCAATATCCAGGTTCATCTCAGTGATTTGCTCCCTGCCCATCCGTTTGGCCAGTGCTTGTCTGAGTGCCAGGTGTTTTAAAACTACCCCGTCCGCTTCGAGAGCATACTGTCCCTGAACCTCAATGGCCAGCTGGGGACGCTGCTTGATGGCAACCGCCAATTTGGCTAGTTTTTCCTTTTCGGGCGGCGTAATGCGCGAGTGCCCCACCTGGAAATTTACTGCGCCCAGGTCTTCTTCATCGCCGCCAATGAGCGATGCCAGGGCCCTGAAAGGGGCGGTAACCATTTTGGTGAGAACATTCGCAAGTGTTTTCCAAACCAGATGGCCGTAGCTGAATTCCGGGTCGTCAAGGCTTCCTGCCACCGGAAGTCCCAACTGAATGCGATCGTTTGAGTCTTTCAAGAGGGCGATGGCCAGATCCAGCGGCAGGTCCATGGCATCGGACCCCTCGACCCGTTCCCCCAGTTCCAGACTATCCACGATAATCTGGTTTTCCCCTTTGAGCCGGCTGTCCACGACCTTATAGTAAAGATCCAGTGAGATTTTGCCGGATTCTATTTTTCTTCCGGCAAATTTAGCTGAATAGGGCGTGAGGCGGGTCATCTCCACATTTCGGAATATCATGGTGACATCGCTGTAGCCACGCGTGTTGAGCGGTGCCAGCTCACCCTTGATGGTGGCTGACCCGTATTGATCCACCTGGCCTTCCAGTGCCATGACGATTCTACGATCCGGTGAGGAAGAGAATCCATTGATGACGCCGTTCAGTTTATGGATTTTAGCACCAAACGGCGGCACAAGGCTCAAGTCGGCGAAGTCCACTTCCGCATCTTTGAGGCGGACTTGATTGACACTAACTGGGAATGCTTTGTCAGGTTCCTCTTTTGAAATGACCTTGGCATTTTTCAAAGGGGGCGTTTTTGTAGACGGTTTTTGATCTGAAACCATGACGTTTTCCAGGTTGAGACTCCCGTCTTTCTTGATGATGAACTGGCCTTTTAGATGGTCCAGAAGAACCGTTTTGACCTGCAATTTACCCGGCAGGGTGTTGAAAATAATTCCATTTACATCCAGTAAATTCCACCCCAGAAACGTCTTGCCACTTTCAGGTCGAATGAGCGCCAGGTTTTTAATGCCGCCGCCGCCTTTGAAGTTGATGTCATCCTCGCCCCCTTTATCTTTATGGTAAGTTACATCACCATTGACAAACAGATTTCCCGATTCCAGTGAAGGGATCAGGAATTCATTGAGGTAGGGCTTTAGAGGTGTGAGGGCCACATCATCGGCTTTGATTGAAAGATTGACGCTGGGGGCTTTCATATCCACACGTCCCTTTATGGCGGCGTTGCCCCCTTCGGCAATATTAAGTTCCAGATTAAAATCAAAGGGTGTTTTGGACGGGCTATGAAAATTTGTGACCTGAAGGGTAATATTCTTCAGCTGGTAACGTTTAGGGCTTTTTAACCCCCGGTCTGATAATTGCAGCCCGAACGATTCCATTCGAATGGCATCAAGATGAATTGACCATGGGTGCTGCTCGGCTTTCGCTGCTTTTTCGGCCTTGGAAATCTCCCGCCGGATAGTGCCCTCATTCCCTGAACCGGTGAGCTGGAGAAGGTTGATATCGCCTTTTCGGGTTCGCCATACGGCCACACCCCCGCCATCCAGTATCACTTCTTTGATCGAAACCCGACGGGTGGCCAGATCCATCTGTCCGCCGCGAATACCAACCCGGGGGAGCGTCAGTAGTTTTTCGGTTTCATCCATCTGGCCAAGCACCAGGCCATTTACATCAACGCCCATTTTGCTGATGATGGCCTGGGTTTCCTGGTCGGATATGCGGGCCTCGGCTTTCAGAGATACACCAAAACTTTCAAGATCCATCCGCATGGGGTGCAGGCGGCTGTGGTCCTCGAATTGGATACCCATATCCTTGTATAT
>JAERTK010000086.1 GCA_016844935.1 Desulfobacteraceae bacterium
CCTCAAAAGTCTTTCCCCCATCATAACTCCGGGCAATACGGCGCTTTCCGTCTAAGAAATAGGCCCGGGAATTGTAATAAATCGTTCCATCAGACAGTTCCGCAAGGCACCCTTCACCGGTCCCCACCTGCACCGGCCCACCGGTTTGCCATGTTTTGCCGTGATCATCGCTGTAAAGGGTGCAGTTGTAGTGATGGTTCTGAAGGGTATGGAGTTCTTCGCCCGGTTTGTGTTGAAATCGAGCGGGCGCCAGGAGCCGCCCATACCGGGGACCGGAACGGAGGACGACACCGGGCGAGGACCCATGGCTGTGCCCGCGGTATCCGCCATCAACAGGGTGAATGATCATCTTTTCATGGGTCCAGGTCTTTCCTTCATCTCTGCTGACAGCCATGAAGTCTCCGCTTTCAAGAGAGATGTTTTCTGCCCGGGCATCGGCACAATCAACGCGGAGGCTTCTGCCATAAGAAACCATGACCGTCCCGGTACTGCTATCCATAGTTGCGGTTCCCATGGCTGCGTCCCAGCCTTTATTGGCGAAGAGGTCCCTGACCGGTTCCCAAGTCTGTCCGCCATCCGCACTTCGGCGCACAACCAGATGGACTTCCTTGGCACCATCGGCCACCGTATCCACCCGCCGGTTGGCAAAACAGAACACAACACCCGCGTTAGAAATACATATGGAAGGGATGCGATAATGGCTGCGTTCAGTGGAAACAAGAACGTCTTTCTTTTCGATGGTGTCACCTCCGAATCCTAAGAGATTTTGGGTCACGATTAGTGTGAAGCACATCATGCCCACCAGCATAGCTGGGATTTTAGCAGTGAAATTATTTGATCGCCGGGCTCGGTACCGCATGAAAGTCAACCGTTGTCTTCATATACGGCATCCTTAAATCCAAACGACTTTTTTTAAACTTGAACAGTTGGGTGAAATAGTAAGCCCGGGATTTATTGAAAATATGCGGATATGTTTTTAGTAAGCCATTGAACTCTTTCAAAGTCGCGACCCTGAAAAAAAATTGGCATAATCCAATGGGCGTTAACAAGGCCTCGAACTGCTCATGTCGGTTAATCACATGCTGCATGAACGCCTGCCTGAAGTCATCGTGGGGTGGGTGTTTTGAAAGGTCTCCGACTGAGTTGATGGCTCCCAGTACGGGATGGCTACCGAAGTTGTTGCCCCCGTGGCGGCGATAGCATCCATGAATGGTCGGAATGAGCAAGGAGCCGCCCAGCAGATTCGCAAAATTGGCAAGGTAGTAGTCGACGCAAATTGTGAAAATGGAATCGTCATCGGGCAGGATAAGTCTTATCATGTCTGACCTAAATACCATGGAACTGGACGTTGCCCATATCCAGTATCCGCGCTGAAAGGCGGCTCTGGAGATGAGTTTCAACTCCCCCTTACCCTGGTGATCGGCATGATCGCCGCTGAGAACAGTACCTTTTCCATCGATCTGATACTGATTACTACTGGTGAACGCCACCGGATAACGGCCCAGATGATGCTCAACGTGGGTGTGCAGGAAATCATCCAACAAAATGTCATCGGAATCCAGCATCATAACAAATTCACCTGATGATGCTCTGAACCCTTCCATGAATGCCGACAACTGCCCCCCATTTGTCTTTCGTTCGATTACCCTGAATTGCCCTGAAGGTATCTCTTCCTCGTCAATGAATCTCCCGATGCGTTCCCGAGAGTCATCCGTGGACAAATCGTCCACAACAATGCACTCCCAGTTATGATAGGATTGACGCGCCACGGAACGGAGTGTTTGAACAATAAATCGTGAATAGTTGTAATTGGTGATGATGATCGACACTTTGGGAAATAACAGATCATCGTGCCTCATTCTGCGGTCAGTCAAGGGGGACGTAAATGGGGGAAGGGTGGCGTACGGCATGTATCTCTCCTGTGTTGCTAAGGGGCCTGTATTACCCGGCGTGCGCCGTCTGCCTCGTTCAGCTTTATGAGATAGCGTTGAATCAGAGCAAAATGCTCCTCCGACGCGCCCTGTAACGCCATGTGCAGTTCTTTCCGGGCCTCCTTCGCCATCCCCCGCTCGAAATAGACTTGGCCCCGTTTGCAATGGATCCCAGTGGCTTTTGGTGATAACCGCTCCAGATCCTCAAGCACCTGCAGACTGGCAACATAATCCCCCTGGTAGCGCAGGATGTCGCTCAGGTTCAAGCGGATGTCATCCCGTGTGGAGTCAAGTTTCAAAGCCTGACAAAATGCCTGCTGCCCCATTTCATATGCCTTAAGGGATGCACATGCGGCACCAAGTTCCTGAAATTCCTCGACCGTCCGTGCGAGGGGAAATAGGATTCGTCGAAGAACCCGCGAGGGGTCTGCGTAGGGAAAGCCGTCGATTTTGCTTCGAAGGAACCGTGCCATGGAAATGACGAAATGGCGAACCTCAGAGTTGTCTCTCAGCCCGGATACCATGGCAGCCGCTTCATCAACGCACCCTGAGGACAATAAGAATAGCATTTTCCTAAAAAGCATGGAAGGATGACCTTTCGCAAACTTCAGACCGTGTTCTAAAAGAGCGAGCGCCTTCCCATAATCACCGGAATACCCGGCTTCCAAGGCATGCTGGTAGGGTGTGAAATAGGCGTCTTTCTGCGGCAGAGGCTCTACCGTGTAAACCCAGTCCGGCAGAGGAAAAGGCTTGTCTCTCATGCCAAAGGCATAATCAAGGGCATCAAAAAGAGAGTCCCCGGTGAAGGAGTTCATAAACCGGGCTATAGTCGGCGTAAAGTCTTCTTTGCAGGCGAGCATCTTCTCTAAAGAATGCTTGAAGTCGTTCTGATCGCCATGCTTGAAAACCAATCCCAACTTCGCATTCAGGGTTCTTCGCGCCATAAGACCGTTGTCCGGAACCAGGCAGGGCTTCCCGTGTTCGAGGACGTGCAGGTGGATTCCGGAAGACCCGTAATGGGCTTCGTAGGGTAGTGCGGCGAATGGGACGTTGGGATGGCTGAGCAACAGATCGAAGAGCCGGCCGTCCACAAAACCGAAATTCGCATGTAGTCTGCCTTGGGCAAAAAGATCCTTTATGGTGGTGTCGATGCGCGGATCGTTGGCGGCCGAAGGAATACGGGAGCCAATAATGGCATAGCTGAAATCAGGAAAATCCCTAGCAAGGTCAAGCAGGAAAAGTGCGTTTTTCCGATCGTCAAACCTACCTACGATCGGAAGCACGTAGCCGCCTGTCTTATCAAGGAAACGCACGAGGGCCTCCGCCCCGGGAACGGGGGCATCCTCTACTAGCTCGCTGGAGTCTGAGAATTTGCGGTAGGGGTCGGGCAGGTAGCCGAGATATTGCTGTTCCGGGTCTTCATTGGCGATCTGGAATTCGTCGATCGTGAGAAGTCGAGAGAAGGGTCCCCGGTTCTGAATGAGCCAGCGCAAACGCCAAGAGTATATCTCGTCGAATCCGGTATATCTGTTGCGGTTGCCGAACGTGACTATGCCGTATGTCGGCGTGGCAAATCGGTCAGCCTCTACCTCGAACGGGTGATTGAAAATGAAGTCGTCCGTGTTTACGAGCGCGGTGATATGCGGCTGAATCCTCTTTTGAAGGGCGCGAAGTGCATCAATCTGTCCAGCGGCTCGATCTTCGCTAAACAATTCGCGAACGATAGTTTCATCATCAGTGGTCGAAAGGTTGTAGCCCAGCAACTCTTCCGCATCCAGGAATTCCACGGCTGGATTGTCCCTGTGCCATTGGTGATAAACAGTGTTCCGCGGGCCGCAGAAGGTCACACCGAGCCCTCTGGATTCCGCCCATAAGGTAAGATTGTGGGCGTAAATCAGGAAGTGTCCGACAGTGCGGACAACATATATGAGTAACTCATCCTTCATAGAATTTCATGACTGGGTCCGGGAAATGATTTCTCGCATATCTGCCATTGCACTGGTCTTAACATGAAACGGAGCAGCATATTCAAGCCGCGCTATGGGAAGAGTGCCGCTTATTGCAAAGGAATCGTATGGCGACAACTCTCCGTCGCCATGGGCAGCAAGGTAAAAAGGAGAAAGGCCGTCACAAAACTCAATTGCTGCACAACAGCCACAAACTTCAGGAAACACCTTCAGATTGTCGCCTCTTGTGGCGATAATCCGCCATCCACTCTCAAGTGTCTTCTCTTCGCGGCGAAAGGCATATGTATGCTCTATGGAAATGGGTTCAGCACAGAACTCTGGCGACTTCTCGTAGTTGCATGCCCGGTTACGCCATTCAAAGGGATCATAGAAAACACCGGCTAGACCGACAATATGCTTCTCAAACCCTTTGACCACGCAGTACGGTGCGTAGCGGATATTGACAGCTATGCCTGCGGCTTCCATCCTTTGGACAGCTTTCTCAATAAAAGGCCGGACTGAATCGTAGCGCGGCTGCATCCGGATGCTTTTCTTACGTTCTGACCAACCGTGGTATGCATTGAACATGATAAAGTTGTGGATATAGACGCCATGGTCACATGCCAATGTCGCAATGTTCAGAAGGGCGCCCCGGTTTCCCTCGAAAACCACGGTATTGGTTCCATACTGGAAGCCCTTGCGATCGAGGTAATCCATGGCGGCGGTGAGTTTTTTCAACGACCCGTTGGTAAAAGTGTTGAAAGAGTCAGAGTCCGCACTGTGCAAAGAAAAAAGCACATCAGTCAATCCGGCCTCAAGAAGTGTGTTCAACAGGGAGCGATTATCGAAAGCCTTTTTCAACAGGTATTGCCCGAGAGTAATCAGCCGACCGGCAAGACCGAGGTTCGCACAACCGTAGCGGACGATACCCACAATATCGGGATGCAGAGAAGGTTCACCTCCAGTGATGTCGAAATGGCGGTATCCGTTGGTTACGAACTGGTCGAGAATCCGCTTGCCGTCCTCGGCCGAGCGGAAGCCGCCTTTACGAAGCGCCTGATAATCCTGTTGCCCGTCATAGTCGCGGTAATAGCAAAACAGACAGGAATGCAGACACTTGAGCCCGGTGTCCAGAACAGCTCCCTGACTGGGCTCACCCGCTGGATGAAAATAGCGCCCGGTATCCATGCCGCCCACCTATTTCCCGATTTGATCCGCGAAGCGCCGTGCCCTGAGCGTCAAGTTCTTGGACTCCTCCAGCAGCCGGTTCCAGTTGGCAGGTGCATGGATGCCAACTTCGCGCGCCTTATCGTGGTGGCGGACAGCCATGAGCGCTTTGGGGATGTGCCAAAACCTGGCGCCACCTTCGGCGAATCGCAGAAACAACTCGTGGTCGTGGGCCAGCAAATCCTGTTCATAATAGCCGAAACGGTCATGCAGTTCACGACGGTACAGCTTTGAAACACCGCAGAAGTACCAATCGCAAAACGATCTTTCAAAGCTGTAAGTAGGCAGGGAGAACCGCCTTATCACATTGCCCGGATCATCAACAATGAGCATATCGGAGAAGACAAAGTCATACCCCTCTTCCAGGGCGGCAACCAGATCTGCGAACATGGAGGGGTAGCAATAGTTGTCCGAGGGGATGTAAGTGCAGTACTTTCCGTGGCAGGCTTCGAACCCGATATTCAAGGCGTGGGGCAAGCCTTTGTTTGTTGGGTTGGTAAGGACCTCTATGGAACGTCCCTGCGCCGTATACCGTTTATGGCAGATGCGTTCGATGATGTCGTCGTCCTCATTGTAACAGCTCGCATAGGAGGTCATGTCCGAATCAACATCCTTGATAAACGCTTCCACCACCTCGGCAGTGTTATCCGTGCTTCCGTCATTGACCAGCACAATTTCCAGTTCCCCGGTAAAATCCTGAAACCAGATAGAATCGAGGCAGGGACGTATGTATGGTGCCTGGTCATGGGTGGGAACCACTACGGAAACGGTCATTCGCCGCCTCCCAGCTGTCCGTCGAGGCGGTCGGAGATTCTCTTTCGGTATTCCATCTCGTCGTCCACTTCGTCCATATACCAGTTGGAGTGTGGGCTCCAACTCTCGACCCGTCTGCCCGTGTAGAGTTGCGTACGACCCTTAGCCACACCGGGTGAACGGATTCTTCTGAGGAGTTCCAGGTTGACGGGGCTGACATCATCGATATTGTCGACACTAGGGCGACGTTCCAAGGGAATGGCACAGCCGCACTTGGGACATGCACGGTTTTTCTGCTCGTCGAATTCATCGACACCACGTTTCCACCAGTCCGGCCCTACTTCCCATCCGCCAGGGCCGCCGAAAAGCATGTCGAAGGAGGCCGCCACTTCACAAAAAAAGGCGCCCTTAGGAGTGATAGATGCTGACCACATATTCTGAACCCAGCAATGGTCGATGAGTTCCCACATCTCCTCCTTGTCTTTGACAACTTCTTCGGCCGCCACGAGCACCGGTTGATGAAGGATAGTGTTGACCGTGTGGTCGTTGAAATACTGCGTGCCGAATACCTCCTTGATAAGGGAACCGTACTTATTGCCTTTAGGTATGGATGACCAAAGGCCGCGCCGTTTCGGGTCCGGCAGTTTTCTTGCCATGTAGTGGGCCATTTTTTCGAAATCCGGGTGCAGGAGCGGTTCTCCGCCAATCATGCCCACAATGCCCGGGAAATCGGCGAGTGAGTCGACCGCATTGCAGAAAATATCAAAACCCATGAAAAACGGCTTGCGATGATGGCCGATGAGCCGGGTGCAGTTGGAACAACTGTTGGCGCAGGCATTGGTCACGTCAATCTGGATGATTTCCATCTCATAGAGCGGTCTCATTGGTCAAGCCTCTGTCTATGTTCAATAAACCAACACCACGTTCTGGCGAGTCCCTCGTCAAGGGGCATGGATGGGGAAAACCCGAGGGCCGCCTCCGCTTTGGAAATGTCGCACCAGGTGTTTAGGATCTCGCCGGTCCTGAAGTCTTCGTAACGGGCGGACACGGGGTAACCGGAACCAACCACATCACTGATGCGGGCAATAAGTTTGTTGATGGTCGTGGGCCAACCGGAACCAAGCTGAAAAACGCCGGACACCCTACGTTGCATTGCAGAGAGAATACCCTGGCATATATCTTCCACATAAATGTAATCGCGCTTCTGGCTACCATCACCGTAGACCACTAACTCCTTACCCCTAAGAAGCTGCTTCATAAAATGTGCCACCACGCTCCCTTTGTGCCATGAACGTGGTCCGTAAACATTAGAAAAACGCAGACTGCATGCCTCAAAGCCATAACTTTTTGAGAAAGATGAAAGATATCCCTCCACCGCAAGCTTAGAGGCACCGTATGGTGATGCAGGTTCTGGAAGCATCCCTTCATGAACGGGGGGGGGCACGTCGCCAAGGATGGCACCTCCGGTTGAGGCGTTAATGATAGTCGGCACATTGGCTCTGCGCATAGCGTTCAGCAGGTTGAATGTGCCAACCACATTATTCTCAAAGTTTAGATGGGGATCAACAATTGAGTTTATGACACGGGTATCAGCAGCAAGATGAATCACGCAGTCCATATCTTTGAGCCCTTCATAAACTTTTTCAGGATCACGGAGGTCGGCGCAAATAAACTCCACCTCGGGAAACTCGGTAAGATACTCCCGCCTACCAAGGCTTTCGTTATCCAGAACCCGGATCTCAAAATTTCCATTATTTCTAAGCAACGCAATTAGGTTGGTTCCTATAAAACCTAATCCGCCTGTTACCAGGATACGTTTTGGCAAGCTAAACCTCCCCTATTGCTTCTTTTGCTGCTTTTCTGCGCTCTTCATTCCAATAGGAAACACATTTTATTTTGGACAAATCGCACCGATGGGCGTACTTGCGGGCAATGTCGTATATCTCCCCAGCCAGTCCTTCACTCAGCCGCGTGGGTTTGAGCCCCAATTGAATAAAACCTTTGTTTTCCAAAACCAGGTCATTTTCCAAGGCTTCATTTCGAGGCGTAGGAATATAGGAAATTTTTGCACCAGTCATATGGCTGACTAGACTTGACAAATCTCTAACGTGGTGAGTCTCAGTTGCCTGATTTCGTATGCAGACCCGCTCGCCTGAAGCAGGGGGGGTATCAATGGCTAATTCAATACAAGCTATCGTATCGCAAATATGAATAAATGCGCGGCATTGCCCACCATTTCCATGTACAGTTAAAGGATGTCCTACAGCAGCCTGCATGAGGAAACGGTTGAGTACCGTTCCATAGTCCCCGTCATAATCAAAACGATTGATGAGTCGTTCATCCAATTTAGTCTGCTCTGTTTGGGTACCCCAGACGATACCTTGATGCAGGTCCGTGACGCGAACTTTGTCGTTTCTGTTGTAGTAGTCAAAAATTAATTGGTCCAAAGTTTTGGTCATATGATAAACACTGCCGGCACTTTGCGGATAAAGTATCTCCCGTTCCACTAAATCGTTACCGGGTGATTCTACTTTTACAGAGAGGTAGCCTTCCGGAATAACAATTCCAGCGCTATTATAGCCATAAACACCCATGGTGCCCAAATGTACTACGTGTGTGTTCAGTCCAGCAGCGATAAGGCTCACCATCAAATTGTTCGTAGCATTAATGTTGTTGTTCACGGTATAACGCTTGTGCCATGAAGACTTCATGGAATAAGGGGCCGCCCGTTGCTCTGCAAAGTGAATCACAACATCAGGCCGATACTCCTTGATCAGCACGAAAAGACGATGATAATTTTCAGCTATGTCGATATTATGGTGTTCAATAGTTTTTCCTGAAATGGACCCCCAAACCTTTAACCTATCGTGCAAAGGCCGGATTGGCGTCAGTGACTCAATTCCCAGCTCAATATCAATCTTTCGGCGTGACAAGTTATCTATAATAATTACGTCGTGACCTCGCGCGGAAAGATGTAAACTGGTGGGCCAGCCACAAAAACCATCGCCACCTAATACAAATATTTTCATAGTAACGATCTCCTTAAATAGTGCCTGAACGAACGCTAGGATTTTTTGTCAAGGTCAAGGAAGATCAAAATTTTAACCACAGGAATACATTTAGTATTTCGAGGATTAACCCATTTTATTAAGAACGGGTTTATCTGACGCAGAGATTGGCGAAAAAGACAGTTTTCGTTCGGGCACTAAATCGATTGCACTGTTATCATATTTTCATGCAACTTCGCATTCAGCCCTGCCTGGCCCATTGATTTGATAATTAGCATGTTTGAATGTTGCTCCCAATCCGGATTGTTTTCCCCGACCATAAGAATTTCGGCAGCCCCTCCAGGGGCCAGGTATTTTGAAAGCAATTTTGCCAAACTGGGCGTATCCCATTCACACAGCGGCATCGGAAACTCCATACGGACGAAGTCAGGAGCACGGCGCGTAAAGTAATATTGCCAGAGTTCTTCATTTATAGGCTGCATGGGAACGTCGATGCAATCACTATGTCCTTGCCCCCCCAAACAGATGCGCAACGATTCAGAAGGTTTCACTAAATATATTTTAGCCTTTGCATGTTCCGGATTAAAGATTAATGCCTTGTAGAACAGTCCTTTTGCTCCTTCTTCGTCTCCTCGTTCCAACAGCAATTCACCGTGTTTGAACGCGGCCCAAGCGGCAATTTCGGGATCAGTAATTGATGTTTCGATAACCTTCCGGTATACAGCGACAGCAAGCTCAAGGTGGCCATTCTTGTGCAAGTCAAGTCCCACTCTGTAATATGCCTCCATGTCTCCCACCTCAATGGAATTCGGCTTCAATTCCAACAACATTCGGGCCGCTTCTTCAGCTCTTTCTATCTTACCTTCATTAACAAAAAATGCACGGCGCAATCGAAGCGTTTCAGCGGATTTAGAAGAGTCAACATCACTTAAACACATAATATCACGCATCATATTTTTAGCTTCGATGAAATTCGGAACATGTCGCAAAACATGCAATAATGCCTCTTTAGCCAATAGGATTTCACCTAATTTCATGGTACATTGTGCCAAACGAAAGTACACTCGCCAATGGTCATAGCCATGATTTATGGCCTGAAGATATTCTGCCGCAGCACCGAATTCATTGCGGCGCCGTTGCAATAGAATTCCTGTCCAGAAACATAGTAAGCTATCATTTGAAAAATAGTTGCGATAGGCAAACAACGCTCCAGCAACCCCTGGTGTGCTGTTGGAGATCCGTTCGTCCGCAATCATCAGTTCCGATAGGCTAGCAGAAGTCAAACTCTCCATAAACCAAGGTGCGGTCGAACCCATGGATTCAACAAATAGCTGTGCGCCCGTTGCACTATGATTTTCAGAATTTTGAGAACCGGAAAGCAGACTTGGACAAACAGAGGGGGCTTTTCTTCCCGCCTGCCCAAAAACTCGTAAGCGTTTTGGCTGTTTCATTAGTCCGTCATACATTTCAAGCGTCTTGTGGGCAGCATTCTTGTCACCGAAAAGTTGCATCGCATACTCTCTCGCATTACGACCCATACGTTTCCGTTCATCCGGTCTCCGATAAAGGTATTCAATGGCCTCCCGATACTCTGGGGCGGTTCTGACGACATATCCCGTGAAATTATTGATTACTAATCGACCCGCCCCGCCATATGTAAAAACCACGGCCGGAATGCCGGCATAGGCGACCTCTTGAAGTACCAACTCTCCTGAAGAGTAATTATCTTCACAAAGTGGGTAACCAAATACATCAGTCATTGCAAAGATTTTAGAGATATCTTCACGTTCCATTCTGAAATCAAACCGATGGATCGCGCCCAATTCTTGGGCTTGTTTCTTCAGTGTCGGATAAGCGTCACCAAATCCGCAGACGATAAAGCGCGCCCCCGGAATGTTAATTGAATTGGATAGATAAACAAAATCCGGATGCATCTTAATAAAGTTCACTGTGCCCAAATAGGACACATTGAAACTATCGTGTGGTCTAGGGCTAAAGTTTTTCAACCTGGAAAAATCAGCCGCTCCATAACACATATGAACTTTCGCCATTCGAACTTCAGGATCAAGTTCGGAGAATATCTGAAGTTGATTGGAAAATGGTCCTGTGGTTTGGACCATGTCGGCGAAGTCAACAATATCTTGTGTAATAACATGAGGAGGGTGTTGGCCTCCAATGTTGAATTTAACGAGCAAACGCATAGGCGGAAGATTCTTACGCATAAATTCGTTTATAGGGGGCGCATTCCAATAATGCAGGTGAACAATATCATTCGCACTAATTGCAGAACACAACGTATCATAGTCAGGCGACTCGATAACGTGTAGGCCCAACTTTGCTGCCAAAGCAGTGCTATTACGACTATTATTATTGTGGGCAGGAGCCAGACTTATTATGGTATGTCGACTGCCATCATACTGAGCACAGCGATGCGCGCAGGTCATGAGCGCTCTTGCAGCGCCGCCATAAAAGAGTTCGTTAATAATATGCAGGATTTTCATTTTTAAATGGCCTTTGCATTCAAAGGATAACTTGAATTAGGTTTCATTCGGTTTTTTTGAAAATTCTCCCCTCCCATCATAAATACTCTGGCTTGCTGATCTTTATTTTCAAGAATTAATGTAAATAGATGACTCAAAAATTTCGTCGGCTCGTACGTCAGCACTTTAATTCCGGCTTCAGCATACACTTGCCGAAAGCGACACAAAAATTTATTTAGTTGTTTAATGGTTATACTTTTTACAAGCGACTTAAAAAACGCATCCCCCCAGTAAACTTGCAATAAACGACTTCCGGTTGCCTCCATTCCTACATTTTTAAGCATATGCCATGCACGCCTACGCCATTCCAACGCATCTAAATACTTTTTGAAGTTCCAGGTATTCATAGCACTGGCAGGGTTAACCCGATAATGATAGACAACTTCGTCTATAATGCTCACCGAACGTACCTGTACCAAGACGCTAACTATAAACATAGAGTCTTGCCCCATTTCTAAATCCACCGGATATGGAACACGTTTTGCCAAACCAGCTTTATAAAGATATGACCAATGTCCTTCGGTCGTTTTCAACAAATCAGGCATCTGCTTTAGTGATGTATTAACAATATGATCTCCTCCATTAAGCAAATTTTTTATCTGGGGTTTTTGAGGGCTTTCACCAAATAAAATCTGTTCACTCCGATAGGCCCCTTTAATCATATCACTCCCATACTTGATACCATAATCGTAAAGAATTTCAAGGCTATCAGGCGGAATGACATCATCCGGATCTATATGAAAAATATACCCCCCTCTTGCAAGTCGAACACCTCGGTTTCTACTAGATCCGAGCCCAACAGTAACTTTATTACTAACTGAAATAACTCTGGAATCAAGAGATATGTATTTATCTACAATTTTTTGACAATTGTCAGGACTTGCATCATTAACACAGATGAGTTCGAAATTTTTTAATGTCTGCGAAAGGATACTATCTAAACATTCTTGAAGTGTGGACTCCGCATTATAGATAGGTAATATCACACTTACTTTAGGCAGCTTATTTTGTTGTTTGATTTTTCTCCAATCAATTTCATAATTTTTCCATCGGATCGCTTTAGGCTGTTGACGCATATTTTCATAGTAACACTCAAGGCTGTTTAAAAATTTATAATTATAAGAATATTTCATGCATAATTGCTTAAGTTCACCTGGAGAAAGTTTAGCCAATTCCCCAAAAAGCGATACTTCATTTGAATCTAAAAATGGGAAGAGATTTTGAATCAGACGCTTACGTTCGGAAAAAAGTCCGTCTAACCGCCTATTCGAGACACCTGTATTTCTAAAAAAAAGCAGCGGTTTCGGTAATTCATAATGTGTATATTTTTTTTCAAATATCCTGACCGTCAGATCAAAATCAGCAATGATTTTATATGATTCGTCATATGGCCCGATATCATTATAAATAGCCGAAGAAAGCAGCATACATCCATGTCTTAACGGCATGCGTAAACGCAAGCTATCATCAAAAGGCATACTTCTCAATACATACAAAGGTTTGCCCTCTTGATCGACGTATTGCGCCAAGGCTGAGACAAAATCAACCCCGCTATACTTCTTTGCATTGATTAAACCTATTACACATCCTTTGACATACCAATCATCAGCATTAAGCATAAGAATATAATCACCTGTAGCTAATTCCAGCCCTTTATTCATAGCATGATATAATCCTCGGTCTGGCTCAGAAACAAAGTAATCGAC
>JAERTK010000087.1 GCA_016844935.1 Desulfobacteraceae bacterium
GGCAAAAATCACGGAAGCATAACTCCCCATGCTTACCCCCGGATCCCCTTTTTGAATCTTGGCAAGTGTCTCACGGCTGATTCCCGACCGTTCGGCAACCGTCACCATTCTCAGTCGACGTCGAAGACGCGCGTTTTTCAAATCCGCACCCAACCTTTTCAGACCGGTTCTCACGGAAACAGAGAGTTCTCTTTTCATTTTAACGACAAATATATTTGCTTTTAAAATATTTAATGACCATTATTATAGTCCTAAAATCATACACTGTCAACGGAAATCACTTTCACCTTCCCCCCGCTCACTGCTCACGGTTCACCTTCAATAACGACAATAAGGAAAGCCTGACCCCAGCCCTACATATAAACAAAAACCGTGAAATCCGTGCCAAAAAAATCTTCTGGTTCCCAATAACCACAATAACAATAAGGAAAGCCTGACCCCCTACACCTGGGCGGGATAACGCCTCTTTTGCCAAGCCTCTGCCAAATTGGCGCTAATAGATCGCGACGAACGCCGGATTTGATCCGTCAATGAATACAACTCCTCTTTACGAAACCCTTTACTAACCTCGAAAACCTCCTGCTGAAGCCGAAATGCCCCCTGATAAACCCTCAAATCCCTAAAACTACGAATCCTGTCACCCATCCTCCGTCTTCTGCTTTCCGTCCCCGTCATCTGCCGTTCGCCTTCCGTCCTCTTTCCTACGAAATTCACTTGTAACGGTGGAGCGCATTCCGCTGGGGAGGAGATTCACTTGGATGTGGTCTTATGTGCGTTCCCCTTTTTAACAAGGTATATCGCTACAGATAAGGCTACTAATCCAGAAATTGCTACTAATATCCCTAGTTCAATCATCTTCTGCCCCCTTTTCAATTAACATGGTTCCAGCAACCAAGAATCCGATAACGCCTACCAAGAAAAGGGCGATTAAAGGAATACTGATTTTACCCTGAACAATTGGCTGCAAAACAGAAATACCGAAAGTTACAGTCCCGAGATTATTAAATGCTTTCCCCAACTCCTTATACGTTGTCCTCCTCACTTAACATCTCCATTTCCATTAGTATTACAGCCTCAGTCCGCCGTCATCTGTCCTCTGTCGTCCGTCCGCCGTTCTCCGGCCGATACTCCGGCACAATCCGCTTCAACTCCTTCATAACAACCATCGATGTTAAACCGGTCTTTCAAAATAAATGTTTCTGCATGGAAACCCATTATTTTTTTACCCCCCTCTACAATTCGGTAATCAGTGGGGACGTTCTCAACTTTTAAACTTTAAACGTATCTCATTTTCGTTGGTTAAGAAACCGGCCTTCAGCCTGGTAAATAAGAACGGTTCCGCTGCAAAAACCAAGATCCGTTTTCAAACAGACCTATTCTACTATAATTAAACCCTTGATCTTTTGAAAGATCTTATCACCAATGCCCTTGACTTTGGTTATCTCCTCAATATTTTTGAATGGCCCTTTCTCCCTGTATTCAATGATCCGACCAGCGATTACCGGCCCTATCCCAGGCAAACTGCTCAGTGCTTCCACGTCTGCAGTATTGATATTCACTTTATCCATCCCAACGACCAATCCAGGCGCCATCATCAAACCGATCAACAACATACATAAGCCGAACCACATCCGTTTTTTGAATATAACCATTTTTAGCATGAAAAAGCCTCCTTTCCCGAAATCAAACAACCAGGTTGACAGCCGATGTAAGGATCATAATGTACTTTTAGTGGTAAATCAAGAGGGACCACTTTCATCTGCTCCTTCGGACCGGCAATACGCCCATTTCCACTGTCGTGCGCCGCATTCTCACCGGGCACGCAATTTCTTATAACCGCCGTCATGGGAGGTGTGGCCATCTGTTTCAGAATCGCTATAGATCCATACTCTGCGATGAACAGCCATATTTTCTGGAGTTGGTTCGCTACATCCATTTGAATCCACTGAGAGCAAATATTATATATGATCTAAATGCTTTTTGAGGGTGAAGAAATGTTTAAAAGTTAAGAACGTCCCCTCATGCCACCATCCGCTTAGGATTCCAAGTCCGACTCACCTCATAAGTAATACTCTCCTTCCCCTTAATGCCCAGCACATAACAATAAAGTTACCATCCATCTCTCCGGGATTCATTCCAGCATCCCAGCATTTTCTTCATCCCGGCATTTCTTGTCTAATCAATGAGCCCAAGATAGTGACTAAATTCCGCAATTGGCTTTTCCTCATCAACGCTCTTGTGCTACCCGGAAAAGCACATGGTTAAATTTTGTCTTGTCTTCATCGAGTTGAATGAACGGGATGATTTCAAGGGCGACGATGAGAATCCCTACTGCTAACCCAATAACCGTAGACAAATGGGACCACTTGACGAGACGATTCCATTGCTTAGACGTTCTGTCCTGTAGTCTCAGTTTTATCAACACATGTTTGTTACGCCATCAATGTGTTTTAGGACGATGATGGCGAATATCTTGCACATTTTGTTGAACTGCCAAATATATCCGCATTTGGGGATACCCCGGAAAACGCTCTGCGCGAACTACGGGCCGCTTGGGAAGGCGTAAAGGAAAGCTACCAAAAGCACGGGGAAACCGTTCCCGTTGCACCGGCAAGGAAGGAATACAGCGGACAATTCAATGTGCGAATTGATCGGCGGGTTCACCGAGCTCTTGCTATCGAGGCTGCCAAGGCAGGAGTCTCGTTAAATGCAATTGTTTCTCTGAAACTTGCCGGTGGAGCGTAGCAGGGAGTGCACCGATATTTTCATACTTTTGACTCCTCCACTTTCCGTCCTCCGCCTTCTGTCCTCCCCTGATCTCCGTGTCCTCACCCTTCCCGTTCTTGCTCCCCTCCAAAAAACCAAAACCGCGTAATCCGTGAAATCCGTGCCAAAAAAACCACAATAAGCCAAGTCCGTCCTCCGCCATCCGTCCTTTCACCCCCAATAACGACAATAAGGAAAGCCTGACCCCCATTTTCCCTACCCATGTACGGGTTCAGCTGTGAGTTTTACTCCAAGAGCTTTGCAGACCCGTTGAATGGTATCAAACCGTGGTTTGGTGTTCG
>JAERTK010000088.1 GCA_016844935.1 Desulfobacteraceae bacterium
CTCAAACTGCTCCGGGCATCCATTCCAACCACCATCCATATCCAACAAAGCGTTGAGAGCAAATCCCTGGTCATGGGAGACCCCTCCCAGATTCATCAAGTGCTCATGAACCTCTGCACCAACGCGGCCCATGCCATGCAGGAAACGGATGGTACCCTTTCCGTGGATTTGAGCGATACGGAAATCGATCATTTTTTTGCCGGTAAGCACCCGGGGATGGAACCGGGGCCGCACCTGAAATTAACAGTGGACGATACGGGCTGCGGCATTCCGGAGGATGTTTTGCATCGGATATTTGATCCCTTTTTCACCACAAAAACCAAAGGGGAAGGGACCGGTATGGGACTGTCTGTGGTACACGGTATTGTGAGCGGTCACAAAGGGACCGTCACCGTATTCAGTGAACCGGACAAAGGGTCCACCTTCACGCTTTTCCTCCCTGTCATCAAACCGCTCCAACCTCTCGGGGAAAAGGCCAAAATTCCGGTTTTGAAAGGCTCTGAACGGGTTCTTTTTGTGGACGATGAACCCCCCCTCGTCGAATTGGGCAAACGCGTTCTGGAGTCCCTGGGGTATACGGTTATCGCCTGCTTCAACAGTTCGGAAGCACTGGAACACATCAGGCGCGATCCCGGTGCCGTTGACCTGGTCGTGACAGACATGACCATGCCCCACATGACCGGGGATGTGCTCGCCCGTGAAATGCTGCGTATCCGGCCCGACCTGCCCATCATTCTCTGCACAGGGTTCAGCTCAAAGATTGATGAACAAAAAGCCACCGAAATGGGCATCCGCGCTTTCGTATCCAAGCCCATACTGCGAGCGGAACTGGGCGAGACCATTCGAGCCTTGCTGGACCCATAAACCGACAAGCCATATTTCACAAAAATTTCATTTTTTATCAAATTTTTGTTGACATTCCAATTCACTTGCAACTATGCTTTTCCCCAGCATCGATGATAATTCCGGATCCTGACCTTTCCTACGGAGACCGATGGTTAAAAAACTGGCGCGCCTCACCCTGAAAAAGCAGGCTGAAAAGGCCCTGCGCGAAATGATCGCGTCCTATCGATTTACGCCGGGGAAGTGGATCAATGTTGAGAGTCTTGCAAAGGAACTGGCGGTCAGCCGTACGCCCGTGTGGCAGGCGCTCAAGGATTTTGAAAAAGAGGGACTGGTCACCCATGAACACGGCAAAGGGATCCGCATGGTCCAGATGACCCTGGAAATGGCCTGGGATCTGTACACCGTGAGGGGCGTTCTGGAAGGGCTGGCCGCCAGCCTGGCATCCAGGAAAATCACCCCTGGAGCACTCAGACGCATGGAATCGATCCTCAATAAACAGGCGAAAACAGTACAGCAACGTGACCTGATGGAATACTCCAAATCGGACTTCGACTTTCATGCCATCCTTTACGAATCCTGCGGCAACTGGCTGTTAAAAGAACAACTTGAGAACATCAAAAGACGCTCCCGGCCATTTGTCTGCGACCTTACGCCGATCCTGAAAGCCCTTTATCAGGATCACAAGGACGTTGTGGAGGCTTTCCGAGTAAAAGACGCAGCAGCCGCAAAAAAGATTATGAAGACGCACAATAAAAGGATGCAGGATCAAATAGAACTGACACTTAAAAGCCGAGAGGATCAAGATGGCACTCGCATTTAAAGACCTTCACTGGACAAAGAACATACAGGTCCAACAGTACCTGCAGCCGGGAACCCTGGAAGAAGCGCTGGAAATGCTGGCAAATTTTGAGGGAAAGGCCAGGGTGATTGCGGGCGGGACCGATGTGGTACCCCAACTGCGCGGGCGGGATATTGAAGTGGAAGCCCTTGTTGACATCACCCGTATTCCCGGGATGGACGGCATTATAGAGGATGGGGAAAACATTGTACTGGGCGGCCTGGTCACCCATGCACAGGTGGCCTCTTCCAATCTGATCCGGGACAAAGCCCTGCTTCTAAAAGAGGGCGCCGGTTCCGTGGGTTCACCCCAGATCAGGAATGTGGCCACGGTGGCGGGTAATCTGGTCAGCGGCCAGCCGGCCGCCGATACGAGCATTCCGCTCCTGGCCCTTGACGCCACCGTCACCATCGCCGGAAAGGACGGTGAAAGGGAGGTCCCTCTCACGGCGTTTTTCCTGGATAAGGGAAAAACCGTGCTGGATTGTACCCGGGAAATCCTGACCCGTATTCAATTCAGGGGACTCGGGGGAAATGAGGGGGGATGTTACCTGAGACTTGCCAAGAGAAAGGCCCTCACATTACCCATGCTGGTCCTGGCTGCCGTTGTGAATGCGGATAAAAGAAAAGGAATCATCAACCGCGCCGCCATCGCCATGGGTCCGGTGGCGCCGGTCCCCTACAGAGCCACAAACGTGGAAGGGTTTCTGAAAGGGGCGCCCATCAGCGATGAAACCTTTATCTCCTCGGCCAACATGGGCATGCAGGAGTGCACCCCTAGAGACAGCTCTCTTCGAGGATCCTGCGATTACCGACAGGAAATGTCGAAAGTATTCATCCAGCGCGGCCTGAAAACGGCCGTTTCGCGAATTGGTTCATAGGAGGCCCCCCATGAATGCCCTTACACTTTCATTTACATTGAACGGCAACGAGGTTTCCATAGAGATCTCCCCGAACACCTTGCTCGTTGACCTACTGCGGGACAACCTCAGGCTCACCGGAACCAAGGTGGGATGCCGCGATGGGGAGTGCGGCGCATGCACCGTTCTCCTGGATGGCACGCCCGTTAATTCCTGTATTCTGCCGGCGGCCAAGGTCCAGGGCAGATCCGTAACCACCATAGAAGGTCTGGCGCATGAGAACGGCCAGCTCAGTGAAATCCAGGAGGCTTTCATGCATGAGGGCGCCGCCCAGTGCGGGTTCTGTACCCCCGGGATGATCATGAATTCAACGGCTCTGCTGGAAAAAAATCCCCAACCGGATGATCAGGAGATCCGGGAGTCCCTTTCAGGGACCCTTTGTCGCTGCACCGGCTACCGGAAAATAGTGCAGGCAGTGGTTACGGCCGGCGAGATGAAAAAGTCACAGGGCTGACAGGTAGGAAAAAGCCCATCCTCGAAAGGTAACATCATGCAAGATAAAACCGAAGGGAAACAAAAGCCGAAGGACCAGCAATCTGGAGCATCTGAAAAAAACCTGGTCGTAGCAGGTCAATCCGTCACGCGGACCGATGACCCGGCCAAGGTCACCGGAGGGTTGATGTACGGGGCGGATTATGCCCATGAAGGTTTTCTGCACGGAAAAATCCTCCGAAGCCCCCACCCTCACGCGCTCATCAAATCCATTGATACGAAAAAAGCAGAAGCACTCAAAGGCGTTGCCGCAGTCCTCACGGGGAAAGACGTACCGGGGAGAAACGGTTTCGGCGCCATCCTGCCCGACCAGCCGGTCATCTGCGAAGACAAGGTCCGCTATGTGGGCGACGGGGTTGCACTCGTGGCGGCCGACACAGAAGAGATCGCCCATGAGGCCCTCTCCCTGATCCGGGTGGAATATGAGGTCCTGCCGGCGGTTTTCGACCCCCGTGACGCCCTTAAACCGGATGCCCCAAAGGTTCATGAGGCGGGGAATCTGCTGTCGGATAACAAACTGCGAAAAGGGGATGTGGAAAAGGGTTTCCTGGAAGCGGATATCATCATGGAAAGGACCTATCAGGTCCCTTTCCTGGAACATGCCTACCTTGAACCGGATGTCACCCTCGCCGTTCCCCAGCCGGACGGAACCATGCTGGTGGAAGGGCCCATGCAGGCCCCCTTTACGGTGCGCCGGAACCTTGCGGCGGTTCTGGGTGTCCCCGTAAACCGGGTGCGCGCACGCCAGATACACATGGGCGGCGGTTTCGGCGGAAAAGAGGACTCCCCCATCGATATCGGGTGCCGGGCCGCAGTTCTGGCTTTTCACACGGGTCGCCCGGTTCGCATTGCCCTTGAAAGGGAAGAAGTCACCCTTCAGACCTGCAAGCGCCACCCCATGATCATGGAAATCAAGATCGGGGCCAGGAAAGATGGGAAGCTTCTGGCCTTTGAAGGGGTCATTTATGACGAGCAGGGGGCCTATGCGGGACTTGGGCCGATCATTCCGCCGGCGGGTGGCTCCCACATTCACTCCATGGTCATGATGCCCGGCCCCTACGAGATCCCCCACGCAAAAGTGGACGCTTATCTCTGTTATACCAACCATCCTTACGGCGGCGCCATGCGCGGGTTCGGAGCACCCCAGGTACACATCGCCCACGAACAGATGATGGATGAACTGGCCGCTGAACTGGAACTGGATCCGCTTCACATAAGACGCATCAACGCTTTCAGGCTGGGGTCGGCCACAGCCACGGGACAGGTGCTGGATCAAAGTGTAGGGCTGCTGGACACACTCGATGCCTGTGCCGAATCTTTCGGCTGGGAAGAGAGATTTGGGCAAAATGAATATGTGGATGCAGAAAGCTGCAAGCGTCGCGGTATCGGCGTCGGCATGGGGTGGTATCGCACCAGTATCGGTACGGCCGGCGATGGCTGCGGTGCCAACATATCCGTTCACGAAGACGGTTCGGTCCTCCTCTATTCGGGCATCACGGAGATGGGACAGGGCGCCTTCACGGTGCTCCCCCAGATATGCGCCGAAGCGCTGGGGGTGGCAATGGAAGACGTACGCCTGGTAAAACCCGATACGGACCAGGTACCCGAGTCGGGCCCCACCGTGGGGAGCCGCTCCACCACGCTCATGGGAAACGCCATTATCATGGCGGCAGCCCAGGTGAAATCTTCCATTCTTGAAATGGCCTCCGAAATGCTGCGGGTCCCCGCAGAACGGCTGGAAGCAAAAGATCGGCTGGTTTACGACCGGGATGATACCCGGAAATCCCTGGCGTTCAAAGAAGTGGCCGCCAGATGTATGGCCACGGGAAAACGACTCATCGGCCAGGGGTGGTGGACACCGCCGGCCGCTTCCCTGGACCCTGAAACGGGCCAGGGGAACCCTTATTTCGTTTATACCTATTCCACCCACATGGCCGAAGTCCTGGTAGATGTTGAAACGGGAGAGGTGGAAGTCACTGATTATGTGGCGGCCTTTGATGTGGGGAAAGCCATAAACCCGAAAGCGCTGGAGGGCCAGATCGAAGGTGGCGTGGCCATGGGTCTGGGTTACGCCCTCATGGAGGAGGTGGCCATGGTGGAAGGAATCCCCCAGAATATCAATCTGCAGGATTATCTGATTCCCACCACCCTGGACATGCCGGATGTTAAACCCATCGTTCTTGAGGTGGAAAACAAGTTAGGCCCTTACGGGGCCAAAGGGATCGGAGAGATGCCCAACATTCCAGCGACCCCCGCAATCCTGAACGCCATAACCGATGCATGCGGCGGGCGGGTGCGCTCCCTGCCGGCGGATCCTGAACACGTTTTCATGGCCATCAGGGAAGCCGGGGGACCGCCTGAAAGATGAGATTTTAGGCGTAAGGTATTAGGTGTAAGGTATAAGATGTAATGCTTAAGGTTTAAGGTTTGAAGTTCATTGGGTGAAAAATCCAAAACTTAAAACTTAAAACCTAAAACTGCGGCTTGCCGCTTAATTTGGAGGATGCCATGAAGAAAAGAACAGTTTTTTCCATAACTTTTTTTATTGCGATCGCCCTGCTTTTCGGGGTCTCGGGACCAGCCAACGCTGAAAGTATCGATAAGATCAAAATCGGATTGATGTTTGGATTAACGGGCCCTGCCTCTCCCATCGGGCCGGTGCAGATGAAAGGCGCCAAGATGGCCATCAAGGAAATCAACGATGCGGGCGGCGTTAATTTCAAGGGAAAGAAGATTCCCGTGGTGGCGATTGTAAAAGATGACGAGACCAAAGGGGACGTGGCGGTTCGGCGTTTCAAGGAATTGCGCGATGAAGACAAGGTACATGCCATGGTAGGCTCCACGTTTGCCGGCATCTCCAAGGCCTTAAATACTCAGATGAGAAGATTGCCCATGGCGTATGTATCCGCCTGTGTGGCACCCATGGACATGTTTGAAAAGGGCAAATTGGCACCCACCACCTTCGGTATTCACGGGACAGCCTACTCCATCGGGTACTCCGGCGCCGCCTACATCGCCACCCAGCTGAAACTGAAAAAGGTGTTTTTCCTGGCCCCGGCCTACTCTTTCGGCCGGGATCAGTTCAAGGGTGCCAAAGACGCTTTCAAAAAATACGGGGTGGAAGTGCAGTACGACGAAGCCCCGGTCAAGACCACCGATTACACCCCCTACATTCAGAAAATCGCAGAAGCCAAACCGGACATCTGCATGATGGCCCAGTGGGGAACGGGCGCCATCGCGGTACTCAAACAGTCCTACGAACTGGGCCTGAACAAGAAGACCAAAATCTGGTTTAACTGGATGACCAACGTTTTCGGCAGCGGCGTACCGGCTGAAGCCCTTGAAGGCGTCTACTCACTCATGAGCTGGTATTGGAACCTGGAAGGCTTTGCAGATCCGGAAGTGGTCAAGGCCGGAAAAGAATTCGTGGACAAGTACGAGGCCGCTTACGGCGATCCCCCGGATCCCTATGCGGGCATGGCCTACGTGGGGACCAAAGAGCTGATCCGGGGAATCGAACAGGCCCAGTCCACCGATCCCAAAGCCATTGCCAAGGCCATCATGGCCAAACCCCAGTTCCCTTCCATGAAAGGCCCGGGAACCTGGCGCATTGACCATCAGCCTGTCTTTAAGTACGGTGCTTTCGTGGTGAAGGGCAAGGGCGCCGCCGAAAGAAAGAGCAAATGGGACCTGGTGGAAGTGATCGGCGCCTACACGGGGGACGATTACCTGCCGTCCCTGGCCAGCGAAGGGTACTGATTCTTACAGCAAGGTAACAGCGAAGCAGAAAAAGGGAAGGTGAAAGCGGAATGCTTTCACCTTCCCCCTTAAGTAAGGAAACAAATGGCCAACACCATCCTTTCCACGGAAAACGCTTCCAAGCATTTTGACGGCCTGGTGGCGGTTAACCGGATCACCTACGAGTTACAGGAAGGGGAATCGGCTGGCATCATCGGTCCCAACGGGGCTGGGAAATCAACCTTTTTCAACCTGTTGACCGGTTTTTTCAGACCCGATGAGGGCTCGGTTTTCTACCACGGAAAAGACATTACCAAAATGCCCTCCTACGAGCGGGTCAACCGGGGCATCGCCAGGACGTTTCAACTGGTTTCCGTTTTCGACACCATGACCGTGCTGGAAAACATGATGCTGGCCAGGATCAGGATGGGCCGGAACTATCACTCAAAATTCCGGTTCTTCTTTAAAAACGTCCGCCACCGCGCTTTGATGGACGAGTGCTTGAAGGCCCTGGATATGATGGGTATTTCAGACAAGGCCGAAATCACCACCTCGGATCTCTCCTACGGAGAAAAACGGGAACTGGAAATCGCCCTTGCCCTCTCCCTGAACCCGAAAGTGCTGCTTCTGGACGAACCCTTTGCAGGACTCAGCCAGGTGGAAATCATCAACATCAGTAACGTCATAAAGAAACTGAAAGGCAAATTTTCCATTGCCGTTGTGGAACACAAAATCTCAAAACTCATGGAATTGGTGGACAAGCTTTATGTTATCAACGAGGGGGAACTCATATGTGGCGGAAACCCCGAAAAAGTCATTTGTGATCCCCTGGTCAGAGAGTGCTACTGGGGAAAAGAAGACATGGTATGCTACTGAGCGTTGAAAATCTGAATGTCCACTACGGACGGGCCCAGGCCCTGCACGAGATTTCCGCCCATGTGGAAGAGGGAGAGCTGGTGTGCATGGTGGGCCGCAACGGTGCGGGGAAAACAACGTTTTTAAAAACCATCGGCGGTTTCATGAAGCCGTCCTCCGGAACCGTCACCTTCCGTGATCAAAAGCTTGATGGAATGCCGCTGGAACATGTGGCGCTCAAGGGCATCAAGTACGTGTTCCAGGACAAACGGGTTTTTGGGGAACTCACGGTGCGGGAGAACATCGAACTGGCGGCTTTCCCCGTAAAGGAGCCCATGGATGAAGCCATCGGCAAGGTCCTTAACATTCATCCGAAAATGGAAAAGCTTCTCGATTCAAAAGCCAAGGGCTTGAGCGGCGGCGAGCGGCAGATTCTACTGATTGGAAGGGCGCTGATCGGCAACCCGCAACTACTCTTAATCGACGAACCCACGGAGGGTCTTGCAGCCAAAATCATCGGACAAATCGTTGATATTTTATTGCAGATGAAAAGCAAGCTCTCCATGATCGTAGTGGAACAGAACCTGGCCACCGTTTCCCGTCTGGCCGATCGCATCTATGTTATGAAAGAAGGCGTAATCATCCGAGACATTGCCGACCGGGAAACCATCGAGAATCCTTCTCTTTTCGAGGAAGACCTATAGGAACAGGAAACTTCATCGCCCATGTTCAGTAAGATAGAAAAAAATCCGCTCCTGACCCTGGCTGTCATCGCCGGTGGGTTTATTATTTTCGGATATTCCACCTCCCTTCCTAAAATAACCGACTTTATGATTTTCTGCATTTTCGTATTGGGCTTTGATCTGATTTACGGGCACATGGGGCAGCTCTCTTTCGGTCACATGCTCTACCTGGGTGCGGGATCCTATGGAACGGCTATTTTTGCCAACTCGGTCAGCCCCAACCCATTCTTAGGGATCGCCGTGGGCATTCTGACGGCTGCTCTGATCGCATTGATTCTGGGCCTGGTGGTGGTGCGAACGTCCGGCGCCTGTTTCGCCCTCCTGAACCTGGCCTTAAACGAAGTGGGCGCATTCATGGTTCTGGTCCCCTTTCCCGAATGGACCGGAGGGGAAGATGGGCTGAGCCTGTTTTTTGAAAGTTACGGGTTCCTGGATTTCGCAAACCCGACTTTTCTGTTTTTCTTTGTCATGGCATCCCTTTTGGCCGTCAGCTACCTGATCATGCGCTTTGTCAAATCATCCTACGGCGTCTTTTTGAAAGCAACAAAGGAGAATGAAATCAGGGTGAGATTCCTGGGGTACAACACCTACGTCTACAAACTGATCACCTTTATCCTTTCCGGAGCCATTGCCGGTTTTGCAGGCGCTTTGAACACCATCAACCTCTCCTATACCAACCCGAGCCTTATCGATCCCACACGGAATGTGGAGGTGATTTTCGCTGCCCTCATGGGAGGCGCCGGCAACGTCATGGGCGCCGTCATCGGCGGCACGGCCTTCATGACCATCAGCAACTACCTGGCCCGATACATTATCCGGTGGGAAATGTTTTTAGGGGTGGCCCTCCTCATTTTCGCCTTCAAGTTCAGGAAGGGGATCTGGGGATATGTGAGGAAAGTGTAGTTTTTTGAAAAGGAATGGCCTTTTGAACAACAAACCCTATCGCACGGTACGAAAATGCTACAGTCCATTTTATTCGGTTTAACCACCGGAGGAATCCTCTATATTATCGCCATCGGTCTATCCCTGACCTTCGGTGCCATGGGAATCGTCAACTTCGCCCATGGATTGGTTTACACCATCGGCGCCTACATCCTCTACACTGCGCTCTCCTCCCTTGGGCTGAACTTTTTCCTAGGCGCCCTGCTCGCCGTCCTGGTTGCCATACCCGTCAGCTACGTCATTGAAAAATTTGTTATCCGAAAACTTTACGGACAATCCATTGACTATGCCATCATCGCCACCTATGCCGTACTGCTCATCGGCGTGGATGCCATCAAATGGATATACGGCCCCAATCCCTTGCCCATCAGCGATCCCGTGGGCGAGTCCATCAGCTTTATGTCCCTGGAAATGCCCGTGTATCGGCTCATTATCATCGGAATTTCAGTTCTCATATTCATCGGACTGTCTTTGTTTTTCAAAAAAACCATTGTCGGTAAAATTGTCGTGGCGGGCCTTCAGGACCAGGAAGCCGTGAGGAGCCTCGGCATTAACGTGGAAAAATATTTCGCCATCATATTCATTCTGGGCAGCGCCCTCGCCGCATTGGGCGGCGTGCTCTACGCCCCCATCAGCACTCTCGACCCTTACATGGGTTTTCACATTCTGATTCTCTGCTTTGCCGTGGTCATTGTGGGGGGAATGGGCAACCTGAGAGGAACCGCCATAGCCGCCTTTGTCCTGGGCATGGTCATGGCCATTACGGGCAGAATGTGGGGACCGGCGGCAGATGCCATGGTGTACGTGGTCATGGCCGTGGTCCTGATTTTCAGGCCCATTGATGTTTAATATATCCATTAGTTGTGAGAAAGCTTAAAACCTTCTGGAGAAGAAATGGAAAAAAATCTGGCATCGTTTATGAAAATGGGCATCGTCCATTTCATGGCCTTCCCTGAACTTGCCGGCGGCAAAGGGCCATGGGTGGATACGGTCCGGCAAATCGCACTGGATCCCTTTTTCAACGCCATTGAAATCACCCACATTGAAGATCCTGAGACCCGGGATGCTGTAAAAGAGCTTATACAGTTATCCGGTCTGGCAGTGGGCTACGGCGCCCACCCCGCCATTCTCGGCCAGGGGCTTGACATCAACGCCCTTGACGAGGCGACGCGATCACATGCGTGCAAAGTGCTGATGATGCACTTGGACGAGGCCAATTATATGGGCGCGGAAAGCTTCGTTTTTCTTTCGGGCAAGGATCCCGGCCTTGAGGGGCGTGATGACGCGCTGAAGGCATTGGTCAAATCCCTCAATGAGCTATGCGCTTACTCGAAACGGAAAAACGGGCCAAAAATTGTTTTGGAAGGGTTCGACCATTCGGTTGACAAGTGCTGCCTTTTCGGTCCGGCGCATATGGGTCAACGTATCGGACAAGAAGTTGCGAAGGAAAACGATAATTTCGGCATTCTGGTGGACTTAAGTCATATCCCCCTCCTTGAAGAATCCCCATACCAAGCCCTTGACCCGGTGAAAGAATACCTGGCTAACGCACACATGGGCAACGCCATAACGGACCCGGATCTCACCGGATACGGGGACAACCATCCCGCCTTCGGGACCCCTGGCAGCGCGAACGGGCTGAAGGAGATGGTTAATTTCCTGAAAACCCTCTCAGAAATCAATTTCCTCAATGAACAGACCCGTCCCATGGTCAGTTTCGAAATAAAGCCTTTTGAAGGCCAGGATTCTTCCGCAATGATCGCCGGTGCAAAACGCCTGATGCAAAGGGCCTGGGCCCTGGCGTGAACAGTTAGGGAACTTCCAAAAAATAATCTACGCATCCTGTTTGCCCTTTTGCCCGTCTTCTACGTTGTGATAACAGGCACATAGCTCACTATGCACCTGCCATCACGCCTTGATGACGAACAAAAGTTCTGCACGATATGCGTATATTATTTTCTTCCAGTTCCCTTAAATAAGAAGACGAGCGCGGCCATACCCATAAAGGGGCCAGCGTCAGGGCCACGGCGTTTGATCCCCTGCCAAAAATTTTGTTGACATTAGTAGACGACCGGTCTATTATTAGTATGCATTCAGCGAGAAAGAGATTATGAAACCGGATACCAAACAAAAAATCCTTGAAACCGGAGCGGAACTCATCCATCTCAAGGGGTTCAATCACGCAGGCCTTCAGGAAATCCTCAAGGCCACCGGGGTGCCCAAGGGATCGTTCTACAACTATTTCGACAATAAGGAGGATTTCGGTCTTCAGGTCATCGACTATTTCGTCGGATATTATACTGTAATGTCACAACCGATCATGGAAGATCCCACCCTTTCGCCCCTGCAGAAAATCAAAAGGCTACTGGAGTGGTTCATGGAATTTTTCAAGTCCAAGGATTACACCTATGGCTGCCCCATCGGCAATCTCGCCCAGGAGATGGGTGATTTGAGCGTGGCATTTCGAGATAAACTAAAGTCAGCGCTGAACATTTTGATTGACACCTATTCCGGATTGTTGGCCCAAGCGCAAAAGGAGGGCGAGATTGCCCAAAACCTGGATGTGCATGAGGCGGCACGGTTCCTTGTAAGCAGCTGGCACGGTGCACTCATACACATGAAGGCCATGAAGGGACCTGAGCCACTCGAGAACCATAAACGTTTCATATTTGATCATATTTTGACCCCTTAGGAACAGAAATATTCTAGGGGAGCCCCGTGTATTTATTTTTTGGCAAAGCAGGTTTTTAAAACCATCAAAACCCAAATCGAGAGAGGAGATACCCATGTCTGAACTGAAACAGAAGATTCTGGCAAAAATCGATCATCCGACCTTATCCGCTTTTTCCACCATTACGGAGGATGGAAAGCCCTGGGTCCGTTATTGCACCCCCATGGCGGATGAGAATCTGACCCTCTGGATGGCCACCTTTGTCAACTCCCGCAAAGTGGCCCAGGTCCGCAAAAACCCGGAAGTCCACCTGACCACCGGCGTCGTCGATCTGGAGACAGCGGAGTCCTACCTTCAGATTCAAGGCACAGCCGAGATACTGACCGATGAGCAGACCAAGAAAGCAGTCTGGAACCCCCACCTTGAAAACATTTTTTCAGGTCCCGACGATCCAAATTACTGTGTCTGCAAAATCACACCCTACCGTATCGAATACCAGGGTATGGGAATGACCCCGCCGGAGGTGTGGGAGGCTTAAGATCAAGCATAATATGAAAGTGGAGATGCCTTATGAAGATTGATAAACACCCGACAGTTGTGCAGTACAGGGAAAATGTTGAGAAAAACGGTCCTTTCGTGGTTCAGGAAAAACACGATTTGGCGTGGCTCAAGGCTGTGGCCCTTAAGGCAGGAGCGGATGATGCCGGTCTGGTGGGAATCGATCGGACCGAAATGGCGGATCAGCGAGAAGATATCTTGAAAATATTTCCCGGAACCCGCAGCATCATGAGCTTTGTCTGCCAGATGAACCCGGAGAATATTCGATGTCTTTCCCGCGATATTTCGGACCTGGAGTTTCTCCAGACGTTTGAAGAAACGAACGCCGTGTCACGCCGGATTGTAAAACTTCTGAATGAGGAAGGTATCACGGCTTTGAGCCCTTCCGCCGGGTTCCCCATGGACATGTCCAAGTGGCCGGGCAAGATGTGGCCCCTTTCCCATAAGCCCATTGCCGAGGCTGCGGGTCTGGGCAAGATGGGGCACCATCGCCTCCTTATTCATCCGCGCTTTGGAAGCTTCATCGTTCTGGGCACGATCCTTTTGGATCGGGAAGCCTCGGACTATGACCGGCCACTTGATTTCAGCCCGTGCATTGAATGCGGTCTGTGCGTCTCCGTCTGCCCGGTGGGCGCCATTTGCCCCGATGGTCATTTCAATTTTACCACCTGCATGACCCACAACTACCGGGACCGCATGGGCGGCTTCATGAACTGGGTGGAGAATATGGTCTCGAGCAGAGGCGTCAGGACTTACCGCAAGAAGGTCAGCGACTCCGAGACGGTTTCCATGTGGCAGTCCCTGAGCTATGGGATCTGCAATAAATCATCGTACTGTATGGCCGTTTGTCCTGCCGGGGAAGCCGTCATCGGTCCGTTTCTGAATGATCGTAAGGGCTTCCTTGCCCGGGTGGTTAAGCCTTTTAAAGAAAAGATCGAGACCATTTATGTGGTTCCGGGCTCAGATGCCGAGACCCATGTGGTAAAAAAGTTTCCCCACAAAACCATCAAAAGCGTGGAGAACGGTCTCAGACCCAATTCAGTAAAGAGTTTCATGGAGGCGCTACCCATTATTTTCCAGCGTGACCAATCCAAAGGGCTCAGCGCAACATACCATTTCACCTTTACGGGTGAAGAAAAATGTGAAGGGACGGTGGTCATAAAAGACAAAACGATTCAGGTCCAGGATGGTCTTGTTGGTACTGCTGATATGCATATGACTGCTGACAGCCAAACCTGGCTTGATTTCCTGGCAGGGGAGAAGAATCTTATTCTGGCATTGCTCCAGCGAAAACTTAAAATGAAGGGTTCACCCAGTCTCATGAAAGCCTTTGCACGCTGTTTTCCATAATTGCTATTTATAGAAAAGGGCTCAACGTCATTCCTAATAGGCCTGCCAGTTTGCTGATACTGACCTCCATCTAAATCAGCCCGCACAGGAACCTGTCGGCCGAAACAACGCGAACCCCTTTAACCAGCCGGTCCACACCCGGTTTTTTGACCACCTGGTAACAATATGGAATGCCGAGTCTTTCTTTGAAATAATAAAGATGGGGCGAGACCTTTATCTCATTTGTCTTAACTTCAACAGCAAACCACGGCTTTTGATCCGCGGTCACCAGGAAGTCAACCTCTTTTTTGTCCACGTTCCTCAGAAAATTAAGATTCGCTCTATAGCCCTCATAGTCATAAAGGAAATGGACCAGTTTTAACAGGTGGGAAGCCACCAGGTTTTCAAATCGCTTGGCTTCATCCCTGATTTCCGACCAGTCCGTGAGATAGAGTTTGGGTCCCTTTTTCAGGGATCGGCAACCTTTTCCCGCAAACGGATAAATTCTGAAACAGTAGTAAAAGGCCTCAAGGATATTGAGCCAGTTTGTCACGGCCCTGTGGCTCACCTCGAGGTCTTCCCTGAGGGCATTTACAGACAAGAGCGATGCGACCCTTTCAGGGAGCATATCGCAGAGGAGCTGTATTCCCGCCATATCCCTGATCTGCCGGATGTCCCTGATATCCTCGCGAAACAGCCTGTCGATTTTATTGTTTTGCCATCTTCTCAGGGTTCTTTCATTCTGTTTAACAAAAGGCTCGGGAAAACCCCCGAATCTATCGAGAGACAAAAGCATATCATTATTGCTCTTTGAGCTTAAAGCCAACTCCTCGAAGAGAGCCGGCACACGCTGGCTCCCTGTTAATTCAGCCATGGAAAAGGGATGAAGCCGATAGTAGTGATATCGACCCTGCATGGAATCCCCGCCCTTTCTGTAAAGGTCAAGACGAGCGCTTCCGGTAACCATAAATCTGAACCTGTCTTTAAGGGTATCGTATTCCCCTTTTACAAACGATTTCCATTTTTTGTATTTGTGTATCTCATCAAGAATAATCAAATCAGCATTTCCCGGCCAGTCAGACCGCATGATCATTCTCCGGTCGTTTCGGCTATCCCAGTTAAAATAGGATGGCGCAGAGAAATGTGAGGCAACAATGTCCTTTGCAAGTGTTGTTTTGCCGACCTGACGCGCTCCACCTACAAACGCCATTTTTTCTGCCAGGTCTTCAAGGATACATTTCGTTAAGTATCTGTCTTTTAACATGAAGCTATCTTTGCATGTACGAGACTGAAAAGCAAGAAATGTTTGCGTAAAAGCAAAATAATTCGCGTTATTTTTTGCTTAATAGCAAAAAACTTCAAAAGTTAGGGCACCATATCGCTGACTTTATGGGTGCAATATCGTAGCATTATTGTAGTTGGTTGCCACGGAACCGGATATGAAAAAAGCGGTCAAGCCTGCTGTGGGATTCTTGTATCCTCTTTCAGATGCACATCCAGTTGTTGGAAAGCAATTCTGATTCCGGCAGCCCGCAGGGTGTCGTTGAGGCTGTAGTTGACCTGGCTCTCAAAGACCCAGGATTCCATCTTGTTTTTCACGTTTACAGCAAAATACACGTCGAAGTTGAGCGTGCTCTTGCCATGCTCTTTAAAAAGTGCGAAAGGGGCCGGTTCCTGGAGAACGCCCTTGACGTTACTAGCGGCTCCAACCATCAGCTCCGTCGCTTTTTGGATGTCAGATTCGTACGCAATGCCGATGGAAACCTTGGTCAGGATCATGTGATCGTCTTTCGTCCAGTTCACCAGTTTCTGATTCAGCACCACACTGTTCGGTAACATGATATCGATGTTGTTCTCCGTATGAATCTGAAAGCTCCGAAGACCGATATTGAAGACCCTCCCCACCTCGTTTTCCACCTCAACAACGTCATCGATCTTGACAGGGCGTTCCACCATGAGAATGATACCGCTGATCAGGTTGCTGAAAAGTTCTCTTGCCCCAAAACCAAACCCGATCATCAGGCCCCCGACGGCAAAGTGAAAAACCGTCAACGGGATCCTCAATATGGCCAGTGCTGTATACAGAACAGCACTGATCATTGTGACAAAAATAATCCTCTCCAGAGCCAGCTTTCCGCTCGCGTCCAGATTCCGTTTACTTTCGAGCCGCTTGCGAAGGCGGCGCTTGATGTTTCGCGAAACGTGTATGCCCGCGAACATCACCAAAACTGCGATCACCAAATGGCCGACTGTGACGCTGTCGTGGTCAACCTTCCAGAGGGCATAATTCCAGACGGTGACAAAAGTGTCCCATATGTTATGGTTGCTCATGCTATTGCCTCATGAAGATTGATCCGGCCTCTCCCGGACTTTTATGGAGACGAGGGCGTCGGGTTCAAGGTTGATCTTTCTTGCGATGGGGTCCGGTTCTGCAAAATCACCCTCTGACTGGAAAACGCGCAATCCGAAGACAGGAAGCAGAGACAACAGGTGGTCAAAGATTCCCGCCTGGATGCCTTCGTAAAACGCCCATCGCGTATCGGTGGCAAAACAATACAACTCCAGGGGAAGGCCATTCTCGGTCGGCTGCAGCTGCCGCACCAGGAGGGTCATGGCATCGTGGTGGACCTTCGGATGCTGCAGGATGTAGGTCAGGCAGTACTGACGGAAAAGGCCGCTGTTGGTGATCAGCAGACCTCCGGCACACTCAGGATTACCGGTGACAGCCTGCTTTTCCAGTGCCAGGGCCTTGTCCATAAGGGGGATTTTTTCCAGCTGGACAAGCTCTTCCTCGGACAATGTTCTGATGGACCGCATATCAAGCATGATGGATCGCTTGATGCGTCTTCCCCCGGAGTCGAACATTCCCCGCCAATTGGTGAAGGAGTTCTGGAGCAGGGTATAGGTCGGCAGGCTCGTGATGGTATGATCAAAGTTTTGTACTTTCAGCATATTCAATGTAATATCAGTCACGTACCCGTTCGCGTCCGTGTTGTTTACCGAGATCCAGTCTCCCTCGCGTACCAGGTCGCCGGTGGTGACGATCACGTTGGCGAACATGGACAGGAGCGTATCTCGAAAGACGATGAGGAGAACCGCTGACATGGCTCCCAGACCGGTGAGGAAGTAGGTCGGAGATTTCCCCAGCAGCGCGGCAAGGATCAGGATAACAGCCACGCCATGGATGAGGAAAGCGCCCACCATGACATATCCCTCAAAAGCTTTATCTCGATTGACGGAGGGCAAACTCGAGTAATAATCGTCTGCAAACCGAAAAATCCTTACAATCATCCGGGCAATCACAAAAATCAGCAAAGCGTCGATCACTCGGTGCGAGAGATCGTGGAAGTTATTGCTGAGTTTCGGTAGTGCCTCAAGAATGGCGCTGGTCAGAACGATGGCGACGATGCTCGCTATGCTCCCCAGCACTTTGCTCCCCAGGAGCTGATTCAGCCTCACATTCTTGGCAGTAAACTTACTCTTGGCAATGGGCCTTAAGATCAGAAACCTGAACAACAGGTAGATCAGGCAAACAGCGATAATCAGGCTGATGACAACGATGATTGGGTACGCGATTTTGTGGGAGGTAACGCCGCTTAAGGTCTGGTCCAGCCAATCCATGATGTAAATTTCTCCGCCGGGAGTTTGTTTGGGGTCAAACCATAATGCCGGCTTACCTCACGCAGGATCGTGTCCATATCCGGCGCGAGATCTCTGGTGAGGTGAGGTGATAAGACATTGCTTTTCTAGGGTCCGACTATAGAAAAAGCAGGATTGCAGGTCAACAAAAAAGAAGCTCCTGGCCTGTCCCCTTTTCCCCGCACACAACCTATTTCGCATTCAAGAATTCATCGTAGTATTTTCGGATGAACTTCAATTCCTTTTCATCGGTATGGCCGATCTCCGTGATTTGGCGGTATTCCCGGGTGGGTTTGATTTTGTGAAGGGCTTCGTTCCACCGTTCAATCACCTTTTTCCCCCATTCATTCCGGGTGCAGTTCATGTAAACATAGGCAAACGGTTCCATTTCGGAAATGGGAATACTGGCGATGGAACCGGGATTCTCCTGTTTTTTGTCGTAATAGCCGGCGACGATGGGGTACTCGATGGTGTAATCGATTCTTCCTGCTTTCACCATTTTGATTAAAGATTCAGGGCTCACCGAAACGCGTTTCAGGTTGGAACCCGGCTCATGGGTTTTGAGGATTTTGTCGATGGTCGATGTAAAGGACCTGTTTTTTTCAGCAGCCCCTTTAAACCGTTTATCCCGCAATAATTCTATGATGGAATGTGAGTCCGGATTCCCCAGTTTTGAAAGAGTCTCCTTATTTCATGATGATGGCGTTGGGCAGGACGAAAGTGTGCGGTTCCGAATAATAGACAAGATCCCCTCTCTTGCCGGTTTTCAGCCCAAACACATAGCAGACATTCTTTTTGTTTTCCACTTCGTGCCAAAACCTGGCCCAGTTCATTTTCACGTTCACATGCTCATACTCCGGCAGATTCTCCTGGGCCTCTTTAAGGATGTAATTGAACCGGCCCTTCCCCTTGTCTTCCCCTTCCAGCATTATCCATGGGGGCCAGTCCAGCACCATCCAGGTAATCTTCTCCTTTGCAGAGACTTCTGAAAAGCAAGAAAAAAATGCAATAATTCCGATGAATAAAAACCTCATGTCTGCCTCCTTTCTTATGGAAAAGGGGTCCGGGTGTGCCAGTCAGTCGCCTGCTGAAAGGCATAGCCTGCTCTGAGCACTTTGTTTTCCTGGAATGGCTTCCCGGATTGTAACCGGGGTCAGCTCTTGGCAATGGGCCTTAAGATCAGAAACCTGAACAACAGGTAGATCAGGCAAACAGCGATAATCAGGCTGATGACAACGATGATTGGGTACGCGATTTTGTGGGAGGCGACGCCGCTTAAGGTCTGATCCAGCCAATCCATGATGTAAATTTCTCCGCCGGGATTTTGTTTGGGGTCAAACCATAATGCCAGCTTACCTCACGCAGGACCGTGTCCGTATCCAGCGCTAAATCTCTGGTGAGGTGATAAGACATTGCTTTTCTGGCGTCTGACTATAGAAAAAGCAGGATTGCAGGTCAAGAAAAAAGGACCACAACATGTATGGTATTTGTTCTGTTCTTCAGGGCCTGGGGAATTGTCTTGTCCATGTCCACTTTGCTGCCGGCAAGCCCGGACAGGTTGAGCAGGCCCTGAAGAACAGGACCAATACTATCCATGGAGAGGGACTCGGACAGGCCACGATTTACCTTGCATTTTCAAAGACAGTGTTTTAAACTGCAAGCTATGATACGCATATACGAAGGATTGTTTGAGGAATATATTTCATTTTTTCCCTGCGTCGCACTCATTGGTTCCCGGCAGTGCGGAAAAACGACTCTGCTTCAGACGCTCCCCGGGGACTGGAAAGTTTTTGACCTTGAAAAACAGAGTGATTTTCAAAGCCTCTCCCAGGACCCGGACCTGTTTTTTCGACTCAATCCTGACAAAATCGCCATTGATGAAGCTCAGTTAAAACCGGAACTGTTCTCTGCCTTACGCGTGGCGATCGACAGAGACCGGCAGAAAACCGGCCGATTTGTCATCACCGGGTCCAGCTCCCCGAAACTGGTTCGCGCCATTTCCGAGAGCCTTGCCGGCCGTATCGGCATCATCGAAATGGCGCCGTTTTCTTTTCCTGAAGTCAGGAAAGAATTATCACCGCCATTTTTCCGGTTTTTGACCGACAGGGTCCATGTTCGCGATGTTATCCATGAACTCAAGCCGCTGGGGAATATTCGGGATGTTCATGAATTCTGGTTCGAGGGCGGATATCCGGAGCCATGGCTGAAAAAAAGCAAACGATTTCGTTCGCTCTGGATGAATCAATATGTCGATACCTATCTGTATCGGGACGTGGCAAAACTATTCCCCGGCATAAACGAAAACAGGTTCCGGATGTTCGTGCAGATCCTGGCCGGCTTCTCCGGAAATGTCATCAATTATTCCGATGTAGCGCGATCACTTGGCGTATCCCAACCCACGGTCCGGGACTATTTTAAAATCGCCGACGGGACTTTTTTGTGGCGAACGATCCCCTCTTATACACGAAATACGATCAAACGCATTGTAAAACATCCAAAGGGATATTTTCGCGACAGCGGCCTTCTTCATTACCTTTTGCGGATTCCGGACGTGGACCTTCTGGCCTCCCATCCCATGATGGGCCGCTCATGGGAAGGATTTGTCATTGAGGAAATCATCCGCGGCCTCAACGCAACCGGTGAGGGATTCGACTACTATTATTATCGAACAGGCGGGGGTGCGGAAGTCGATCTGGTACTGGAAGGGGAATACGGGTTGATTCCCGTTGAAATAAAATATACCCAGACCGTACCGGCAAAACACCTGCGGTCAATAAAAGATTTTGTTAAAGATCACAACTGCCGTTTTGGACTTGTCATCAACAATGACGAATGTGCCCGCCTCTACGACGAGCAGATTGCCGGCATACCCCTGGCCTGCCTTTGACCGAGAAATGTGGAAAGCAATAGGGACTTCCATGAAGAAGTGGGTAAATTGGTGAAGTATCTTTCAACCATGACGGGCTCGTTCCTCACCGGTTCCATCATCAAGTTTTCAGGCGGTTGGCCAGTTTCTCAAACACGTCCGGTCTGAAAGTAGTCTTGTCCGACAATTGCGAAAACTTGATTTAGCGACATGGGGTGATCGCTCTAAGAAATCGGATGGGGAAGCTCATTTTCGGTGTTTGAAAAAACGGAGCGACCGGGGTCCCTTTCATCTATTGAATTCAACCAGTAAAGGAGCTGAATATGAGTCAAGTAATTTGGGTTAGGAGGATACTTTCGTGAGTGACATAAGATTTCACCCCTATGTGGGCCGTCTTGTGAAGCAAGCTTTCGCCAATCCGGCGACTCCCATGTGGGAGTTGACCACAGCAGAGGTCAGAAAAACCCGGAACCAGTTGATCGCCAACCTGATGGGACCGGGAGAGAAGGTGGCCAGGGTAATTGAACGGCGCGTACCGGTCGAAGGCGGTGAAATCAACCTCCGCCTTTACTACCCAAGCGACGACCCTAACCTGCCTGTCTTCATGTGGTTCCATGGAGGCGGCTGGATGGTGGGCAACCTGGACACCCATGACAGCCCTTGCCGGGCGATTGCCACCCGCACGGGGGCCTGTGTGGCCTCGGTGGATTACCGGCTGGCCCCGGAGCACAAGTTTCCGGTGGCGGTCTACGACTGCCTGACAGCCACCCGGTGGGTGGCTGAGAGCGCACTATCCCTGGATCTGGATGCCAGCCGCATCACCCTGGGCGGCGACAGCGCTGGCGGCGGGCTGGTTTTCTCGGTGGCCTTGCTGGCCAGAGACCAGGGCAGGCCAACTCTGCAAAAACTGGTCTCGGTCTACCCGTCCACAGACATCACCAGCTTTGAACAGGAAAGCTTTAGGAAATACTGGGACAAGGTGATCCTCAGTGGCCCGGTCTGCGACTATTACCGCAAGCAATACCTCAAAGGAGGGGAAGACGCGGCAAACCCCCTTGCCTCACCCTTGCTTGCCGAGGATTTATCAGGCTTGCCGCCGACGCTCATCATCACCGCCGAGCATGATGTGTTAACCAGCGAGGGCGAGGCCATGGCCGTGGCCCTGAAGGAAGCCGGCGTGGAGACCACATACGCCTGTTACCCCGGCATGATCCACCTGTTCTACGGCATGGGTGAGTTGACGGAGGAAGAAAACGGCCTGGCGGAAACCGGCCGCTGGTATCGGGGGGAACAGGGCTGACCCCGAACCCACTCCGATGTCAGTTTTCTAGCCCTTCAAGGGCCCGGACCACCGCCGCCGCCGCAAGGATTTCCAGAGGGTCCATGAGCGGCGCGGCGACATCCCCGGCCATTAACGCCAGCGGTATTTCGGTGCATCCGGCTATCACACAGCACGCGCCCCGGGTGATAAGATGTTCGGCGGCGCCTGCAAACAGTTTTCGGCAATGGCCCCGTTTTTCACCGGTAGGATCTGCCTTAACCTTGTAGATGCCTTCCATGACCTGTCGCTGAAAAGCGCTTTCCGGAACCCGTGTGGTCAAGCCGTATTCCGCCAACACGGCGGCAAATTTACCCCCCCGAATGGTTCCGTCGGTGGCCAGCAGCCCCACCACCGATCCGTCAATGGGATAATCGACAATGGCCCGGGCCACCGCCTCAAAAGCGGAGAGGACCGGTACACGAAGTTGGTCACGTAAAGACGCCAGGAAGTGGTGTGCGGAAATGCACGGTATGATAATAAAATCAACGCCCGCCTTCTCCAGGCGCCGTCCGCTGTCCAGCATGGCCGGGACGGGATCCGCACCGTCACCCACAATATGTGCGGTGCGGTCCGGAATTCCGGGGTTGCTGTCGATGACCGTGTGCAGATGGTCCTGGTCTTTCCGAGCAGGCGTCAGGCGGATGATGTGGGCGTAAAGATCGCGGGTTGCTTCCGGCCCCATGCCGCCCATGATACCGATAATTTTCTTTTTCATGTTTTTAATGGGGTCAGGTCCAATTCCCCATTTAGATCCCCAGAAACGCCGAACGGAAGATGTCGCTGGCTAGAAGTTCCTGACCCGTACCCTCCCCCGTGATCCGGCCTGTCTGAAGGATATAGCCGCGGTCCGCCAGATCCAGGGCCTCCCGGACGTTCTGTTCCACCAGAAGGATGGTAATGCCCTCTTCCTTGAGGCGTCTCACCGTATCCAGAACTTCATCCACCAGGATGGGGGCCAACCCCAGGGACGGTTCATCCAGCATGAGGACAGCAGGGTTGCTCATGAGGCCCCGGCCGATGGCCACCATTTGCTGTTCACCCCCTGAAAGGGTTGAGGCCGCCTGGTTTCGACGTTCTTTCAGCCGGGGGAAAAGGCGAAAGATCATGTCAAGATTTTCCTGAATTTTTTCTTTGCTGTTTAAAACATAAGCGCCCAGGCGAAGATTTTCTTCCACGCTCAGGGGTTTAAAGAGCATCTTTTCTTCCGGCACATAGATAATCCCCATACGGACGATTTCTTCCGTGCGCAGTTTCTGTATCTCGTTCCCCTTGAATTTGATTGTTCCTTCAAAAACGCGCTGGCTTCCCATGATGGCCCGAAGCAACGTTGACTTTCCTGACCCATTGGCACCCACCACGCAGACCGTCTCCCCCGGCTTGACGCTCACGGAAACACCCTGCAGCACAGGCAAGCCTGAATAACGGACTTTGATGTTTTCCACTTCAAGAATGAGCTCGGTCATGGATCGATCTCGCTTTGCTGCTCTTGATTCAATCCCCCATGTTCTTTCACATACCGCTCGCCCAGGTACGCCTTGATGACCCGGGGGTCTTTAGAAACCGTTTGGGGATCCCCCTCGGCAATCTTTTCACCATAATCCAGAACGATCAGTTTATGACTCACGTTCATAACCAGTTCCATGACATGTTCGATCAAAATGACCGTGATGCCCATGTGGTCGTGCACATGCCGTATGCTGGCCATGATACCGTCTATCTCATTGGGGTTCAACCCGGCAGCCACCTCGTCCAGCAACAGCATTTTAGGTTCGGAACCGATGGCCGTTGCCATGGTCACCCGTTTCTGTGCCGCTACGGGAAGCTCGTTCACCAGAGAATGGGAGAGATCATCAATACCCAGGTCTTCCAGGATTTCCATGGCCTTGTGCCTGGCACCGGCCCGGGAACGGGTTTTCATGAAACATCCCACCATGACATTTTCAAGAACCGTTAAATCCCCCGCGGCCACATAAACCTGGAAAGTCCGTGCCAGCCCCCGACGCGCCACTTCGTGGGCCTTGAGGGCCGTAATATCTTCCCCGTCAAAGATGACTTCACCGGACGTGGTGGTGTGAAGCCCCGAAATACAGTTAAACAGGGTGGTCTTGCCTGCGCCGTTGGGGCCGATCAGGCCGATGAGTTCATCCCGCTCAACCTCAAAAGAAATATCGTTGTTGGCCCGGAGACCCCCGAAATCCTTCACCAGGTTATGGACTTCCAGAAATGCCATTTTTATTTTCTTCTCTTCCGCCTGATTTTTTCAACAATGCCCCATACGCCTCTCGGTTCAAATGCGGATATGAGCATGATAATGATGGCGTAAAGGATGAGATCGATTCCCACCAGCCCCGCCTGGGC
>JAERTK010000089.1 GCA_016844935.1 Desulfobacteraceae bacterium
TGGGACAACCAGGTTCCCCCACCGGAGAAGCAGGTTGTATTCATAACGAACATTGATGTAAAAGACCCGTTCATAACTTTTGACCGCTATGATGACCGAAGCCTCATGGAAAACAAACTCTTCCGTGAGGTAAAACAAAACTGGCACTTTGAACACCCGCCTAAAAAAAACAAAGAGGGGGTCCATGTTCAAATATTCATGACCATGGCCATGAAGGCGCTCACCACCGCCTTTCTAAAATGGCAGCAAGATCAACTGAAACTGGAAGCCCTGGGAAAACCGAGCACTTGGGAGATGTATCGGCGAAAGCTCAAGGTCCTCAATCAGAACAAACTGATTGTCTTCGCAGACGATTACTTCGGCATCTTTCCTTCGCATGAGGTTTTCATGCTGGCAGATGTTCCGATCCGCGATACGGAAAAAGAACTCAATATCAACCGGGACCAGATCTACGCCAAGTACACCGAACCGCTGGGTGACAATAAAATCTGAAAAATTTTTGACGGGCTTCTTTCCCGAAAGCTAATGATCGCCTTATTTCTTATATCGGAGTTTTAGACAATTATCGGGGGTTAGAAGTAAAAAAAGTGTACCAGGAGTGTACCAAACTGGAGTCAAAACCAGAAAAGGGTTCAACCGAAAATGGCTAAGTCCTTGATTTAACTGGCGCGCCCAGCAGGATTCGAACCTGCGACCTACGGATTCGTAGTCTGTTAAATGCCACTTCCCATAGTTTCCCTGAATGTCATTATAAACTTGACATATCAAAAGCTTAAATCTAAAATATCTTCCTAGAGCTTCCTTAAAAAAACCCACTGTGTCAGAAGTCTTTTTGACCTAATTTTGACCTAAAATGTTCCGGGAGGGCAACCATGGCCATTAAATGGTACAAAATCGGCAAAGGGCTTCAAGCAAGAGACCATGAAACCCGGAAGTATGGAAAACGGTTTGATAGGTTTATCCGGGCGCGGTACATGGTTGATGGAAAATTCCGAATTATCCCTTTTGGGTGGGAGAGTGAATTTGCACAGGCTGAAAAAGCCAGGGTTGAAAATTATGGTGGTGGTATAGGCAAGCGCTCTTTATTGGAATATGCCACAGGCGAACTCGAACGGCTGCGAGCAAATGCCAAGAAGGGGCGGGGGCCGTCTACTCTCAAAGAGGATCGGGCATTGGCTGAAGAAAAGGCCAAAGCTGATGAAAAAGCCAAGGCTGCGGTGGAAAGGGCATCAATCACTTTTGGCGAATATTTCGAGAAAACATATTATCCCATTGCCAAAACTTCAAAGAAAAAACGGAGCCATGAACAAGAGCTATCTCATTTCAATTTATGGTTGAACCCGGTTATTGGTGACATGAGGTTTAAAGACATAAGGCCCATGCATTTAGAAAGGGTCAAGAGGAACCTTCTAAATGCTCCAGCCATATCCAGAAAGAAAAAACCGGAAAAGACAACGAAAAAACAAGCCAGATCTCCCCGGATGATTCAATATGTATTTGCCACAGGGCGCCAGGTTTGGAATTATGCGCGGCGTGATGGGCTTGTGGTTGGTGAATGGCCGGGAAAAGAAGTAAAACTTCCAAAGGTTGAAAATCAGAGGATGCGTTTCTTGACGGATGTGGAAGGGAATCAGTTATTGGCGGGCCTAAAAGAACGGAGCCTGCAATTACATGATATATGCCTGCTATCCCTTGACAGCGGATTGCGGGCGTATGAAATTTTTTCTCTTATATGGAGCCGTGTTGACCTTGATCAGAAAACAATCAAGGTTTTTGATTCCAAAGGCAAGGACCGAGTTGTTTATTTGACTGACAGGGCGGCTGAAATGCTCCAGCGATTGCCAAGAGATAAGGGGTTGGTGTTTAAGAGCCGTACAGGGGAACAAATCAAAGAAATATCAAATGCTTTTAACAGGGAGGTCGATGCTTTAGGATGGAATGATGGGGTCAATAGCCGTAAAGATAAATTGGTTTTTCACAGTTTGCGGCATTCATATGCCTCAAGGCTCGTGTCGCGAGGCGTTGACCTTTATGTGGTCGGCCAATTGATGGGCCATAGTGATCTTTCTATGACGAAGCGGTACAGTCATTTGAGACCGGAAACCTTGCAGAAAGCTGTCAAAAAGTTGGAGGAAGCTGATAGAAATGTTCATGCGGGTGTGATCCCCATACAGATGAACGGTAGAGTATAGAAATTTCTGGGGATAGGGTAGCTCCCGAACGGCGGCTTTCCTGGGCCGCTTTCCCCGGAATAATACCAGGCCGTTTCAGGAGGCGGAGATGGAAGGAATGCATGGAGATAATACAAGTAAATGGATAGGCGTAAAAGAATTCATGAGGCGTTATTTCAATTTCAATGATTTAAATTTCTTTCTTTTGCAGGTTGAACAGGCATTGAGTAAAGAACAGAGAGAAATGGTAATTGCTAGAGATTCTCAAGGTAACTCCTTGCTCGATGGATTACCCTGGAAAAATGATGGATTTTTTCCTCTTTCACCCGAATCAAATAAAATATACATTGAACACCGATTTTCGCGTAGCGTTTAACCGTCACGACGATATAAGAATTTTTTGTTAAATTCATGAAAAAACCAGATTTAAATTTGCATCGTTTAACCAACTGAGGGCGCCTGGTAAACGGTGCCAGGGAACTGCTCGTAAAATCGGGTTATGGGCTCTTTTTGGAAATATAACATTCAATTTTCCGTTCTTTGAAATTATTTTGCCCCGTCCCCTGATAAAATGCCGGTATATTTTTGGCGCATCACAGTCTTCAAAGCCCCTCAGCTTTTTCGCCAGCATGCTGTACAGGGTATCGGCAATCATCGTCATAATCACGTCAAAATGGACTTTGACGAGTATCGGCGATGAAAGGGCATTGAGGTTGAAAAACTTGACTGCTTCAGAAATGGCATTTTCAACGCGCCATCTTCTGGAGTAGTTGCCTGCAATCAGTTCTACCGGAGAATCGAAATCATTGGAGATGAGGAAGACCGGTTTCTCGTGGCCGTTACCGCGCATGATCAACTGTCGCAAGAAGCCATCATAATCTTTGATTTCGATGTCTGATTCGTGAACAAGCGGGTTCGGAAATTTTCTTTTTGCATGAGGAATATTGATGCGTTTCCAGGGACCGAGTTTATTGACGCTTTGGACTAATTTTTTCCCTCGGCGGCGAAGCGTTATGAACTTGATTCCTTTTTGGTTCAGGGCGGAAAGGTTTGCGTAGGTTGTGAACCGGGAATCGAAAACAAATGTAGGGTCAATGCGGCGCTGGATGCCCTGCCAATATTTCAGAAAACTGAGCACCTGGTCATCCGCTTCATTTCTGTGAATATCGGCTGCCGTATAAAGAATCAACTTCGAGGCGGCATCCTGTGCAATAAGCGTGAAGGCGCCTTTCATTGTTTTGTTTCGAGCACCGGCCCAGTGCTTTTGAAGAACAGACTCGTCACCGAAATGCGGGATGGTGTGAAAATCCAGGTTGATCACGCTTTTGTCGATTAAACCGAGTTTGTTCACCTGTTTTACGAAAGTACGCTGCAATTTTAAAAGTTCAGAGGAGTCCAGGCCATAGGAATAGGTGGACATGGCCGTGCATTTGGGAAGGACATTCAGTCCCGCAAAAAGTCCGAGTCCAGAATCAAAGGCATGTTCACCCATATGAGCGTATCGTTCGGTTCCAACAAGTTTGGCCGCAAGAAAAGAGAGGAAATAGCTGAGAGCGGGGATCGCCTTACTTCCAGGCAATCCGGCTTTTTGAACAATCTGGGGCATGTTCAGTTGTTGAATAAACGGCGCAAAAATGAAAATACCAGCGTCCTGGCAATCATGCTTTCTGTTG
>JAERTK010000090.1 GCA_016844935.1 Desulfobacteraceae bacterium
AATAAACCCCAACTCCTTCCCAATATACAACTGTGTCCGCAGTTCACCTGCAGATCCCTTGGCAATATTGATAAAACGTCCGAAATCACCAGGGCTATTCCGTTCATACCCTTCCGCCACATTACTGGGCACGGAAAGAGCGGCCCTGCAAATCTGATCCTTAAACCCAAAATCCTTGCACCTCTTCAACGCCCCATAAATATCCACTACCAGCCGACACCCCTTTTTCCAAACCTCCAACCTCTCAAACCCACCTCCCATAACACCTCCCTGCTTACGGTTCACGGCTCACTGTTTCCCCTTTCACCTTTGACCTTTCAACTTGAATAACACCAATAAGGAAAGCCTGACCCCCGATTTTCCCACGGTACTCAATGACGAATCCCTTGTATTCCATATCTCGGCAGGCCGCCTTCAACAACTTCTCAAACGCCTCAAAAGAAAGCCTGAAGTTATCGAAATCCAAATCTTCTGAAAACCGGGGGCTGTTGTGGAGTACCCGGATGGCGGTGCCGCCCATAAAGCTGAGCGCCGCGGCGGCAGGGTCCTTAAAAAGTGAATCCAGCACCTCATACTGCAGATACTCCACCAGCATTCCACGCGGGTTTATCTGCCGTACAGAAAGCGGGAATTGATTGGAAATCTGCTCTAGGGTAAGCATAATCTAGCCCACCGCTCCATCTTCTTGATCTCAAAAGCCTGCAGGTATGTCAGGAATTTTTCTGTATCCAGCGTCTGTTCCATCTCACCCCGATTCAATCGAATCGTCTTAAAATCAGCCTCAGAGTTGATTCGACCCAGGTTGAGATAAAGATAATCCAGCAGGGCCTTTTCGGGTTCGGCCAGGAGGTACATGCCTTGTTTCCCCTTCATTTCGATGTAACCCCACAGAAGCGCACTTTTCACATGGCGGTAGATGAAACGGCCAAATGGATTTTCGAACGTGCGGGTCACCCGCGAAGTGACGCTGATAAAAGCATAAACGATTTCCGGAATAAAACCGTACCAGGCCAAGGCGCTCTCCAGGCTAATATAGCTGGGCTGACATAGTAGAAAGGCAATCTCCTCGCCTCGAAGCTTCTCCATCTCGCGGCCAAATGCATAGAGCCCGTTCTTAAGCCGGATCAGATACCCCTTTTTTACCCAGAGGCTCAATTGATAATCGTACACCTTATGACCGGCTAATAGCAGGTCATTCCGGGAAAAAACAGGGCCTTCCATAGCGGATACCAAGTCTTGATATTTCATGAACTTATTATAAACGATAAGTTTATGAAATATTAATAAGGATTTTTAACATGGCCGTTGCCCTGGAATTACGCTCCTTCACCGCTCCCCTTTCACCTTCCCCCTTTCACCTCCAACAACGCCAATAAGCAAAGCCTGACCCCCATTTTCCCCCGACAATAAGGAAAACCCCACATTTCGTTCTTTGACTTTTCATGCATTCATGCTATCTTAAATCACAACATTAATTTTAGGAGAAATTATGAACATTATAAAAACAGTCGGCAGTAGCGGCCAGATCTCCCTCGGTAAAAAATTCGCAGGTCAAACTGTAATGTTGGATGAAATCGACACTGGCGTTTGGATTGTCAAACTTGGTCGATTCATTCCCGATAATGAAAGGTGGCTTCACAGGCCGGATGTCCAAACCAAACTCAACGAAGCAATTGCCTGGGCAGAAAAAAATCCACCCGAGGATACAAACTTTGAGGAATTAGAAGCCCGGATCAAACGATGAACCAGAAAACAGATCAACGCATACGTTTAGATTTGAACAATCCTGTATTTCAACGCCTGCTTTTCAATCTGTCCAAGAGCAATCAGCATAACGCCCTCAATACTTTGCGGAAATTTGCAAACATGACATGGCAACAGGTATATTCAGATCACGGTCTGAAATGGGAAGCTATTTTATCGCAAAAAGGACCAGGAGGTAACAAAATTTACAGTTTTCGAATCGGCAAGGGATTTCGGGGAATAGCATATCGTGACGGCTCATGGCTGCGCCTCTTGTCGTTACATCCTGACCATGATTCAGCTTATCAGTGATTTTGGGGCACCCGACGAATATTTTCATCACCCATCGCCATCCCCGACGCTCCAACTGACAAATAACGACAATAAGGAAAGCCTGACCCCAATATTACTGAATCTGCCGGCAGATCCAAACCCTGCCTTATTCCAACCCCTCATTTCCTGCCTGAAAAGTGTGAACCGAGCCCGTCCAGTTCTTCTTGTAATTTATCAGCGAATCGGGCGATATCATTGGCTCCCACAAAAAAATACAACCCAGGCCCATAACCGCCATAAAACCGATCTACCTGATTGGGGTGATCAATCCACACATTTACGTCGAACAAATCAACCGGTTCCATGGAACGGTTCACCGCCCCCGTTGGCATATCCGAACGCATCTCGGCCGCCGAAGAAATCATTACCGCCGCATCACTTTCCGTCAGGTTACGAATATTCAGCCCAAAGTCCGGTTCAATAGGATCGAATGAGATCCGGTCTTTCTCAAAATTTGCCAGTTTCCGAAGGTTTTCAATCAATGCCCTCGCATCCTCGAGGACAAGGGTCGTATCTTTTTGGCTTTGATATAAAATACGATCTCCTGTTTGAAGTGCCATACGATATTCAACCCACAAGGTGTAGGGTTCACCTGACGACACCGTTTCAATATTGGAATTACCACCCATTCTTGTGCCATAACGCTCCCACCCTGAAAGGGCCAAAACAAATGCACATGCACATTTGTCGTTGTGTGTCAAAGTAGCCATTCAGTCAGCATGTCCCCTCTCTGCAAAATCCGCGTTCATATGTCTATTTGGGCGCCTCTACCTCTCATGTGGAAGCGGAGATCCCGCTCCAGTAGCGCGCGATAGCTACGGGAATGGTAATCTGGCCTGTTTTCAACCGGGGCGCTTTCTAATATGCCTCCGCATCTTCTTCAATGTCAACCCATTCAAGAACTCTCCCCCACACTCCGTAGACTGTCTTTACGCCTTCTCACCCTTTCACCTTTGACCCTTGACCTTTCACCTTCTCTCCCTTTCCCCTTTGACCTCCAATAACGACAATAAGGAAAGCCTGACCCCCTTCACACCCGACCCCTACTCTCCGTCATCTGTCATCCGCCGTCCGCTTTCTGCCCTCTGTCATCTGTCCTCTGTACTCCGCCCTCCGCCCTCTGCCCTCCGTCCTCCGTCCTCCGGCCCTTTCCCCTTTCACCTTTGACCTTTCAGCTTTCACCTCCAACAACGACAATAAGGAAAGCCTGACCCCCATTTTCCCTACCCATGCACGGGTTCAGCTGTGAGTTTTACTCCAAGAGCTTTGCAGACCCGTTGAATGGTATCAAACCGTGGTTTGGTGTTCGGCCGCAGTGCTTTGTAAAGAGCTTCACGTTTTATGCCACTGGCCTTGGCAATCTCTGTCATACCTCGGGCCTTGGCAATGTGACCCAAAGCCGCGGCCAGTTCGCCGGGGTCCCCCTCCTCCAGCACCTGCCGAAGATATTCCGCAATATCTGCATTGCTTTTGAGGTATTGCGCCATATCGAATTCGGCTAATCTATCGACTTTATATTTTTTAGTCATGATCTTCTATTCCTCAAAAGTGTCTGCCAGCGCCTTAGCTGCGACGATGTCAGACGCCTGGCTGCTTTTATCACCGCCGCCAAGCATAATGATCATTACGTCATTCAACTGCATGTAGTACATGCGCCATCCAGGGCCGAAGAATTCTCGCATCTCATAAACGCCACCTCCCACCGGAGCCACATCACCCAATAGGCCACGTTGGGCCTTTTCCAGTCGTCGCAGCAATCTGAACCGGGTTTGACGATCACGCAGACTGTCGATCCAATCATCAAATTCAGGGAGGCGCTTTATGGTATACATAAGCCGAATGTAATCGATAGAAGACGGAACTGCAAGGAAAATGAGTGCCCTCGGCAGAACCGAATCCGGTCGTTATTTATCCGTTTTCTTTCGGAGATGCAATCCCTCTCTGTGCCCTCCG
>JAERTK010000091.1 GCA_016844935.1 Desulfobacteraceae bacterium
TCGGTTAAACCCGCTCCAGCAAAAGTCAATTCTTCCGACGAGCAAATTTAAAGGCCCATTCTCAGAATTAACTTTTGATTCCGCTGGCTACCGTGGCAAGATTAAAGCCTAAAAAAATGACACAGAATTTTGAAAACTTCCACGATACCGGGATATTGCTTTATAATTTCCTCTGACTCCGTAGTATTCATAGTGACCTACAAGCTTGGTGTAAAGTTTACCCCACTGCCATTTTAATGGCTTGTGCCGGTATTTACTGCACCATTGCTTTATCGCGTTTACACTCCTGCATAGCCGTTTGCGTGAGGTCTTGCGTTGAACCAAATATCTGCCTTTTCGATCTTTACCAGCGATATGCGTAAAACCAAGAAAGTCGAATGTTCCTGATTTTGGGCCTCCCGACCCTCCATTTCCAAATCGAATCAATCGTGTCTTTTCCTGGTTTAGCTTAAGCTTATACGCATCAAATCTGACAACCAGATCTGTTAACAGGGTTTGGGCATCTTCCTCAAGTTCGCTGCATATGACAAAATCATCTGCATATCGGACTATGTATACCTCTCCTCTGGCTTTGCTGTGCCGCCATTCGTGAACAAATTGATCCAGGACATAGTGAAGAAAGACATTGGCCAACAGCGGAGAGATCACTCCTCCCTGCGGTGTGCCGACCTTCTTTTGTACCCTGCACCCATCTGGTTCAACAATGCCGGCTGCAAGCCATTTCCCAATCAACCGGAGTATATTCCGGTCCTTTACACGGTGCTGCATTACAGCCATGAGTTCTTTGTGGTCTATTGTATCAAAGAACTTTGACAGGTCTGCATCCAGCACCCAGTTCACTTTCCCCTTTTGCAGTACGGTCTGAAGCGCTCGAAGCGCCTGATGTTGATTACGTCCGGGCCGAAATCCATAACTGAACCCAAAAAAGTCTTCTTCATAGATACAGTTTAAAATTTCTGCAACCGACCATTGGACTATCTTATCTTCAATTATCGGTAGTCCCAGAGGGCGTTCTTGGCCACCCGGCTTTTCGATCCAGACTCGTTTAACCGGAGTCGCTCGATATTTCATGCTTTTCAACCGCCCATGGAGGTCTTGAAGGTTATCTTTCAAGTTTTGTCCATAGTCTTTCTTGGTTACCCCGTCAATGCCTGGAGCAGCCTTTAATTCCAGATGGCTATAAGCACTTTTCAGCATTGAAACCGTTAAATGATGCGCAAGGCTTGTAAACTGCTCTTCTTTGCTTGCTCTGGCTTTCTCCTGCACCTTGCGAAGTTGCGGGTAGACACTTTCCCACCTCTGTGTATGGGGCGTCGTTTCCTTCCACAAGGTTCCCTGCACGGCTCTTCCCTTCGCTCGTCCCATTCGTCAGCTTTTGCCTCCTTGATGGGGGTCTGCACTACTATGAAAGAGTCCGACTCCCATAGACCTTTTACATCGGTGAACTCCGGTCTTCCCTTGCTCACCTACGTCCATACCGACCATGATATGGTTGCCTATGGGTCTCTCCTGTTCCGTGGTTTTCCCTGGATACTCGACATGTGCCCATGCCCCCGGAAGGTCCTCTCGCACAGGCCTTAAATGCGATTGGTGTTGCCTGCCAGTTCGGGCGCAACTATCGGCACCTTCAACGATAATTTTTTCGGGGTTTAACCTCACACCTCGTTATCCTTCCTGTCTACGCTTCGCACACGCCATTACTGACGCCCACGCAAGACTCGGTTACCGGTTCCATGCCTTTGGATTACCGGGTCGGCCTCTCACCGACTTGGAAAATTCACAGCTTTCAGGACGCACGCCCGGATATTTCATGAGATTATAAGCAATATTCTCCAACTATCTTAAAATAACGATTGGTTATCATATTGTTCGGACGGTTTTTGACGTGTGATGCCTGACGGCTGATCTGATACCGTTGATCATGCTGACATCGCCCATGCAAAAAGACTGGATAAAATATTCTTCTTTAAGATTCAAGATCGACAAAATCCTTTTCTCCGGAATCCCTTTTTCCCAGAGTCGGATAATATTGCCGTATAAATCGTTCAGAAAATTAAGTTTATTCCTGATATGCTTTTTACCGTTCTTTTGTTTCGGCGCATGACCGCACAACAGAGCATCAAAGTCCAGTGATAACACCTTGTTCAAGGATTGTATCTGAGATCCCATATCCTCATCCGAGCGGAAATATTTTATTTTGTCACCCAGATACAGGTCCCCTGAAAACAGGATGCCTTCATCTTTTAAAAAATAACAGATGTGATCCTCTGCGTGTCCGGGTGTGTGGACAGGCTCCATCAAACCGAGTTCGGTCTCAATGATATCCGGCACCGTCTCGACTTTAACAGGTTCTGCCTTCCCCCACATATATTTTTGATAGAAAAAAATGTTAAAGGGGGCGGCCATCATTTCTGCAGTCCCGGGATGGCCGCAAACCATTGCATCAAGATTTTTTACTATGGCTGCGGTATTGCCGCTGTGATCTTCATGATAATGGGTTAGATAAATGCGCTCTATTCGATGGACCGAAGCGATTTTTAGCGCCTCTTTTCTCATGTGAGACTGGCCCGTATCCACCATCACATCTCCGATTACATAAAAGTGGGTGGTCATCAAAGGCGGCCCAAACAGTGACCATCCCAGTTCGTATGCCTTAACCGGATTGAAACGGTGTGCTTTTACAAGTCTCATCTTATATTTGTAAGGAGTTCAATTGTCAGGATTTCATAAACTGAAACATCCGGTTTAAAGGAACCAGTGCCTTTTCAACAATATCAGGTGACACATGGACTTCGTTGCCAGGGGTATCAAAAACCTGCGACAACCGCTTTAAATCGTTCAACTGCATCCAGGGGCACCGGGCGCAGCTTCTGCAGGTTGCGCTTTCGCTGGATGTGGGCGCAATAATCAGTTCTTTATCCGGAACTGCCTGCTGCATTTTAAAAAAGATCCCTTTATCGGTGGCCACGATAAATCGCTTTTTATCTGACTTTTTGCACGCATTGATGATCTGTGAGGTTGACCCCACAAAATCGGCCAGATCGATCACCGGTTCCGGTGATTCCGGGTGGACCAGCACCATGGCATCAGGATTGTCCCGGCTCATATCCATCAGTTCCTGGTATTTAAACTCATCATGGACCACACAATTGCCCTGCCATGAGATCATATCGGCCCCGGTCTCTTTTTGCACATACCGTCCCAGGTGGTGATCCGGTGCCCATATTACCTTTTCTCCCTGCTCGGCCAGATGCCCCACCACCCTGACCGCAATGCTGGATGTGACCACCCAGTCCGATCTTGCTTTCACTGCCGCAGAAGTATTGGCGTAAACGACCACTGTTCTGTCGGGATAAGAATCGCAAAACCGGGTAAATTCTTTTTCAGGACAGCTGATATCCAGGGAGCAGGTTGCCTCAAGCGTCGGCATCAGCACTTTTTTATCCGGGGTCAAAATTTTGGCTGTTTCTCCCATGAATTTTACACCCGCCACCACCACGGTATCAGCAGAATGCTCTTTTCCAAAACGTGCCATTTCAAGTGAATCGCCCACGAACCCGCCGGTTTCCTCAGCCAGCGACTGCACTTCCTGATCCGTGTAATAATGGGCGATCAGGACAGCATTCTCTTTGGTCAGCCGCTCCTGGATCAATTGTCTGTACTTTTCCCGTTCTTGAGGGGTTAAAAAGCCCGGCAATTCGGGAAAAGGCAAATTCTGCGGCAGTCGGCCCGGTGTGTCATTCATTTTGCAGATCCTTCGATATTTTGCATTGCCCGTATCGGGCAAATTATCGTTTATTTCAAATATGTTCCAACAGCACTATAAGAAGCCAGCAGTGTATGTCAATGAAAAACGGTCGTGATCGTGAAATACACGCTTCAGATGTAGCGCATGAAGGATGAAGGACTGCTTTGCTGCTTTAGACGGGCATAAACGGTACAAAAAGGGTACATGAAGACAAGCCCGGATATCCAGAAACCATACATGACTGCAAGGGATATTTTTTCAGGACCGATTGCACGGCCGATCAAAGCAAACAAAAACAGATGAAGAAGGTAAAAAAATAACGGTACCCGGCCGAGAACTGCCAGTGGTGTGATCAGCCAGCGACCCCTTCGTCCTTCAAGACTGAAAAAACTCAAAATGGTCAGGTTTATCCCCAGTGTAATGAGAAGAAATGAGATACTTGGCGGATACTTCACTACATTGAAAAACCGATAACCCCTCCTTCGTCTGACATGCGAATGTTTCCGAACCCGCTGTTAACTCTGACGGTAAAAAAGAGCAGGATAAGGATAACACCCGGATAAAAAAAACGGTTTAGATCAACTCTTTTCGGTGAGTTAACATATTTACCGAACGCCATTCCCAGTAACGCCACTCCCAGCCACGGGATCACCGGGTACAGGACAAACATCCCGGCGCCATGCGTAAACCCCGGCAGTATCAGTAGCCTTAAATGA
>JAERTK010000092.1 GCA_016844935.1 Desulfobacteraceae bacterium
GCTTTTACTGACAACTGCCAACTGATAACTGACAACTTTCTTGTTTTCTGTGACAGAAGACAAGGTACTAAGGAGTGTCTTTCCACAAATGAGAAAATTTGTTCGAGTTCAAGGAAGGCGAAAATTATAACCGCAGGAATACATTGAAGTATTTCGAGGATTATAATTTGAGCCTGACGCAGAAATCGGGCAAATTAGCCATTTGTGGGTGGACACTAAGGAGGAAAGTCATGTTCTATATTCTGGCGGTGGTATTCATCGGACTCTTTCTGGCAAGCGCCATCCGGGTTCTTAAAGAATACGAACGCGGTGTCATCTTCCGGCTTGGCCGTTTGATCAAAACCAAGGGGCCCGGCCTGATCATTTTGATTCCCGTCATTGACAAGATGGTCAAAGTGAGCCTTCGGCTGGTGGCCATGGACGTGCCCAGCCAGGATGTGATCACAAGGGATAATGTCTCCGTCAAGGTCAACGCCGTGGTCTACTTCCGGGTCATGGACCCCAATAACGCCACAGTTGAGGTGGAAAACTACCTGTTTGCCACCTCGCAGCTGGCGCAGACCACCCTTCGAAGCGTATGCGGACAGGTGGAACTGGACGAACTCCTGGCCGAACGGGACAAAATCAACACCCAACTCCAGAACATACTGGACAAACACACGGATCCCTGGGGCATCAAGGTGTCCACGGTTGAAGTCAAACACATCGACCTTCCCCAGGAAATGCAGCGGGCCATGGCCAGGCAGGCGGAGGCCGAGCGGGAACGACGGGCCAAGGTTATCAACGCGGAAGGGGAATACCAGGCCGCCACCCGACTGGCAGATGCTGCGGAGATTATTCAGAAATACCCCGAGGCCCTTCAGTTAAGGTATCTGCAGACCGTGAAAGAAATATCTGCGGAAAGCAATTCCACCACGCTTTTTCCCATCCCCATTGATCTTTTGACGCCCTTTATGAAGAAAGGGTCGTGAAAAAGATGACGGTGTCTTGCATTTTTCAGGCCGGATGTGCTAGAAGGATTTTTTATTCAGCGCACCAGATTATTTAAATTTTAGGAGAACAAGAAAATGGCAGAAGAGATTGAAGAGATTAAAGAAGAAACCAAACCCGCGGTGCCGGAGTTCAAGAAGCCTTTGGTCAAAATGACGGCGGTGGAATTAAAAGAGGTGGCCAAAGAGATTCCCGGTGCCGTCGGGGTAACCGCCATGCTAAAAGCTGATTTGCTTTCCCTCATCAGAGAATATTACGGCCTTGAAGACGAGACGGCCCAAAAAAAGAAAAAAGTCAAGAAGGTCAAGGCAACCGTCAAAGAGCTGAAAGCCAAGGTCGCGGAATTGAGGGACAAAAAAGCAGAAGTCCGTGAAACAGGCGACCCCAAACAGATCAACACCCTTCGAAGACGAATCAACCGCCTGAAAAAGCAGACCCGAAAAGCTGCTCAAGCGTAATCTCCGCTTTTTATGAGCAGGCATGGGGAGCCTTCCGGACCCCGGCCTGCTTTTCTTTCGAGGGAAGAACTTGTCAAAGACCGTGGCAATCGTACCCGCTGCCGGTGCCGGGGTTCGGATGGGTGGGGATCGCGCCAAACAATACCTTCATCTGAAAGACCGACCCATCCTGGCAGTCACCCTGGAAGCACTGCAGAAGTGTGTCATACTGGATGACATTGTGCTGGTGGTGCCGTCGGAAGACGTGAATTACTGCCAAAAGGAAATCGTTCAGAAATTCGGTATTTTCAAGGTCGCAAACGTTGTGCCGGGGGGTGAACTGAGGCAGGATTCGGTCCGTATGGGCCTTGAAACCTTAAATGGGCAGCATGACCTCGTTTTGATCCACGACGGGGTTCGCCCCATGGTGGAACCGGGCCTGGTGGAAGCGGTCATCGAAGCCGCCAGGAAGCACCGAGCCGCCATTTCAGCCCTCCCCGCCAAGGAAACCGTTAAAGCGGTAGATAACCACCGTCAGGTGACCGCCACCTATGATCGAACCAAGGTCTGGATGGTTCAAACACCGCAGGCTTTTCATTATAAAGATATTCTGAAAGCCCACCGGGAAGCCCTCAAAAATGGATTGACCGAAGCGACCGATGACGCCTTTCTGGTTGAAAAACTGGGTATACCGATCCGGGTGGTACTGGGATCGGAGAGAAACATCAAGGTGACCACGCCCCACGATCTGGCGCTGGCCCAATATCTGTTCAATATAAAATAATTCTTGGAAAATGACCATGGACGTCAGAATCGGTACCCGGGGCAGCAAACTGGCTCTCACACAGAGTGAATGGATCAAAGAACAATTGGAGAAGCGGCATTCCGGCATCCGCGTCCAACTGGTAAAGATCAAAACCACGGGCGATAAAATCCTTGACGTGCCTTTGAGCAAAGTTGGCGGCAAGGGCCTTTTCGTGAAAGAGATTGAAGAGGCCCTCCTTGAGTCCCGGGTCGATGTGGCGGTCCACAGCATGAAAGACGTGCCGGCAGAACTGCCGGAGCGCCTGACGCTTTCCACCTTCCCTCGCCGGGAAGATCCGTTGGACGCGCTTATTTCCACAGAGCAGCAAAGCCTGGATCAACTGCCGGAAGGGGCCAGGGTGGGAACCAGCAGCCTGAGGCGAGGCGCCCAACTGCTTCATTTGCGCCCGGACCTGACGATTGTGTCCCTCCGGGGGAACGTGGACACGCGGCTTAAGAAACTCAAATCAGGAGATCTCCAGGCCATTATACTGGCGGCGGCCGGTCTCAACCGTCTGGGGCTCTCCCATCTGATCACCCAGACCATCCCCTTCCACCAGTTGCTACCGGCCGTGGGCCAGGGGGCGCTGGGCCTTGAAGTGAGACGGGGAGATCACAAAACCATTGGTCTGCTCGATTTTTTGAACCATGAGAATACCAGAACCGAGGTAGCCGCTGAAAGGGCTTTTCTTACAACCCTTGAAGGGGGTTGCCAGGTGCCCATGGCCGGTTTTGCCCGGGTCAAAGGCGACACCCTTTCATTTGAAGGGCGGGTGGCGGAACTGGACGGATCGAAGGTTTTCAAGGAAACCGAAACCGGCACGCGGGATCAGGCGGAAGAAATGGGCATCCGGGTCGCTAAAAAGCTTCTGGCCTCGGGCGGAGGCGATGTTCTGAAACGGTTGTACGAAGGATCGGTTTAATAATGGGGAATCCGATGGATGGGCAGAAAGTAAAAACAGGGAAAGTGTATCTGATCGGGGCCGGCCCCGGAGATCCGGGGTTAATGACCCTCAAGGGAAAAGACATCCTCTCAAAAGCTGATGTCATTATTTATGACTATCTGGCCAACAAAGTCTTCCTTGAATACGCAAAACCCCAGGCTGAATTGATCTATGTGGGGAAAAAGGGCGGCGATCACACCATGGGTCAGGCCGACATCAACCGTCTGATCGTTCAAAAATCCCAAACAGGAAAAAGTGTTGCACGTCTTAAGGGCGGTGATCCCTTTATTTTCGGGCGGGGGGGCGAAGAGGCCCAGGAACTGGTGGCGGACGGGGTACCTTTCGAGGTGTTACCGGGCATCACATCGGCCATTTCGGTTCCAGCGTACGCCGGCATTCCCCTGACGCATCGGGATCACACCGCTACGGTGGCCTTTGTCACCGGCCATGAAGACCCCTTCAAGGAAAAATCGAACATTCATTGGGACAAACTGGCCACGGGCGTGGGAACCCTTGTCTTTCTCATGGGGGTGGGCAACTTGAAGAAAATCGCCCTTAACCTCATGCGGCACGGCAGAAACGCGGATACCCCCGTGGCGGTTATTCGCAGGGGCACGGTGGCAGAGCAAGAGACCATTTCCGGCAACCTTCTAAACATCGCTGAGCGGGTGGAAAACGCAGGGTTGCGCCCCCCGGCCATCATCGTCGTAGGGGATGTGGTGGGGTTGCGGGATGAACTGAACTGGTTTGAAACCAAACCCCTCTTCGGCAAACGCATTGTGGTCACCCGGGCCAGAGAACAGGCCAGCGGGTTCCTTCAAGAACTCGCTTCTCTCGGTGCGGATTGCATTCAGTTCCCCACCATTGAAATCATTCCTCCCGACAGCTGGGAGCCCCTGGACACTGCCATTTCCCACATGGAATCTTACCAGTGGTTGTTGTTCACCTCGGTCAATGGCGTAAGATATTTCCTTAAAAGGCTCCATTCTTCGGGAAAGGATGTTCGAGACCTCAAAGGCATCAAGATCGGCGCCATCGGACCCAAAACCGCCGACCAATGGCATCAACTGGGGATAGAGCCGGATCTAGTGCCCCATGAATACCGGGCCGAAGCGGTGGTGGAAGCCTTTAAACAATGGGACACTCAAGGGGTTCGCATCCTTGTCCCAAGAGCCGCCAAGGCCAGAGAAATTCTGCCCGATCAATTGCGAAAGATGGGCGCTCAGGTGGACGTGGTGGATGCCTACAAAACCGTCAGCCCCACGGGTGATACGGCCGGGGTTCGAGATATGCTGGAGGAAGGAACCATTGACATGGTGACGTTTACCAGTTCCTCCACGGTCACCAATTTTGTCAACATGTTCGGTTCCCAGAAACAACTGTTGAATGAATGGATGAAAGGGGTCAAAGTGGCCTGCATCGGCCCCATCACGGCGGACACCGCGAAGGCAAACGGGTTTTCCGTGGACCTGATGCCATCCGATTACACCATTGAAGCACTGACCCAAGCCATCACCGATTTCTTTGGCGCGTAATACCTAATCGCAACAAATCAGCCTGAGACAAGGAATTATTTTCACGTTTTCTTGCCCATAAAAACCGGCGCCATCCTGCTCAATTATTTTTTACCGAGACTCATATTCCTTTACATCTGCAAAGACGGCATTACTTTATTTGTTACAAATAATTTGTAATTTATTAATAATGCCATGACATGTTTTTCTCATGTATCATTGCTGCCATGAAGGATGGGGAAAAGGAGAGGATATCAATATGACAAACCATCAAGATGAAAAGATAAAGCAGAAAGGTTCGATGCTGCCCCGCGATATTTCCATCCTGCCGTTACGGAATACCGTGGTCCACCCCTATTCCGTATTCCCCCTGATTGTGGGGGTCCGGCGATCCGTCAAGTTGATCAAAACGGCTGCCGAAGGCGATGGGATTATCGGTCTTGTGGCTTCGAAAGACGGGGCCATCGAGGAATCCAACCCCGGACAGACCTACGAGGTGGGAACACTTGCAAAAATCGAACAGGTTGTTCAGGAATCGGGAGATACCCTGCAGGTGCTGGTTCGAGGATTGGAACGCTTTCGCATTGATCATTGGTGCGACACAACTCCCTTCCTTAGCGCGCATGCGATCCAGGCTCCCGAGTCTGCAGAAGAGGATGTGGAAACGGATGCCTTGAAGCGGAGTCTTCAGGAATTAACCGAAGAAATCATTGAGCTTTCCCCCAATCTTTCAAAGGAATTGGGAAAGTTCCTCCGCCACATCAAGGATCCCGCTCAGTTGATTTACACCGTGGCCGCCACCGTGAATCTGGACGTCAAAGAGGGCCAGGCCCTGCTTGAGATGGACGGCATAAAGGAAAAGTTGCGGATGCTGGTGGGGCATCTTTCCAGAGAAAAGGAAGTGCTGACCCTGAACCGGAAGATACGTTCCGAAGCCCATGAAAAGATGGATAAGGCCCAGCGGGATTACTACCTGCGCCAACAACTCAAAGCGATCAAGAAAGAGTTGGGAGAAAGCTGCGAGGCACCGCCTGCATCCGACGAGTATGCCGAAAAACTGAAAGAGGCGGGCCTGCCATCGGAGGCCATGAAGGAGGCGGAGCGGGAATTGGGACGTCTCGCCAACATGTCTCCCCAGGCAGCCGAATATGCGACCATTAAGACCTATCTGGACTGGCTTTTGGAACTTCCCTGGAATAAGGCAAGCGAGGATCAGCTGGATACCCGCTGTGCGCGCACGGTCATGGATGAAGACCACTATGATCTTGAAGATGTGAAAGAGCGTATCATCGAATACCTGGCGGTCCGCAAACTGCTGGCGGAGCGTTCCAGCGAAAACCTCGGGGAGAAAGACCAGGGAGAGAAGATAGAAGGTATGGGCGCCATTCTCTGTTTTGCGGGTCCTCCGGGGGTGGGCAAGACCAGCTTGGGCCAGAGCATCGCCCGGGCACTGGGCCGCCGTTTTACGCGGATGAGTCTTGGCGGCATGCGGGACGAATCGGAAATCCGCGGTCACCGGAGAACCTATGTGGGGGCCATGCCGGGTCGCATCATTCAGGCCCTCAAGCGTGCGGGAACCCGGAATCCGGTTTTCATGCTGGATGAAATAGACAAGGTCGGCAACGACTGGCGGGGCGACCCCAGCAGCGCGCTTCTGGAGGTGCTGGATCCAGCCCAGAACCATGCCTTTCGGGATCATTATCTGGATGTGGATTTCGATCTCAGCGACGTCATGTTTATCACAACGGCCAATCAGTTGGAAACGATTCCCGCCCCTTTACGGGATCGCATGGAAATCATTCAACTGGAGGGATATACGGAATACGAAAAGCTCCACATTGCACAAAAATACCTGGTTCCCCGTCAGGTGCGGGCCAACGGCTTAAGAGAGGAGGAGGTGCGTTTTTCGGATGAGGCCATCCGGAAAATCGTACAGGATTATACCCGGGAGGCCGGTGTCAGGAATCTGGAACGGAATATCGGGGCCGTATGCCGAAAAGGGGCGGTCAGAATTACCGAAGACGGGATTGATCACATTGATGTAACGGCCGATCTGGTGCGAACCTACCTGAAAAAAGAACGGTTTGAATCGGAATTGTCGGAGGCCATTGAAATCCCCGGCATTGCCACGGGTCTGGCCGTTACGGCGGTGGGAGGGGATATTCTTTTCGTGGAGGCGACCCTTATGAATGGAAAGGGTCATCTGACCCTGACCGGACAGCTGGGGGACGTGATGAAGGAGAGCGCTCAGATCGCCCACAGTTACGTTCGATCCAAAATCAAGTCGTTGTCGTTGGACCTTTCCCTTTTCACGAGCGCCGATATTCATGTCCATGTGCCCGCGGGCGCCACACCCAAAGACGGCCCCTCTGCGGGGCTTGCCATGGTAATGGCGGTCATCAGCCTTTGCAGCGGCCGACCCGTTCAGAGTGACGTGGGGCTGACCGGGGAGGTGACTCTCCGGGGTCGGGTGCTGCCGGTGGGGGGCATCAAGATGAAACTGCTCGCCGCCCATCGTGCCGGACTCAAAACCGTCATTCTGCCGAAGCGCAATGAAAAGGATTTGGAAGAACTTCCCGAAGAGGTGCGTGATGACCTGAATATTGTGCTGGTGGAAACCATCGAGGAGGCCCTGAAAAAGGGTCTGAGTTTCGAGAAGCAAGAGATGGATCTTCCCTTGGCAGTCAACTACTGATCGGGTTTTAGCCGTTTGCCGATAAAAGGGTCCGAAAGGTTCTCTTTCGGACCCTTTTTTTCGGATCATTTGAATCAACTTCAGCAAACAGCACGTACGAACATTTCCGGCGAAAAGCGCGACGTCCATGAAATTATTCCTTTCGCTAAGAAACAGGGGACATTCTCAACTTTTTAGCTTCATTGCTTCATAACGGTTAAATGTTTAAGTGGTAAGAACGTCCCCCGGTACCCCCACATCACCTTGAAGCACAGTACCGACGCTCAGGCCATATCGAAAATCGATGCACTGCTTGCCTCAGCGGGGGTCTAGCCACGGGGCGCTGCGCCTCTCCCCACCGCTCATGCGATGACGATAAGGGGCCATTCGCTTTTCCTATTTACAGACGATCGTAAAAATGCTACCGATTTGATTATATATCACGGACAGCGGACAGGTATCGTTCAGAGGACTTCGAGCTGCTTAACGAATTAACATTCACGGGGAACAGGGAGGCGCGAAACGATTATGACTCTAAGTAAAGGATGGCTCAAACAAAGGCAGTCGACGTTGGCCGGCAGAACACTTGTGTCGTTACCGCTGCTCATGGCCATGGTCCTGATATGGACTTTGGTCGCCCTGACGGGGTGCAGTGACAGCGACTCCGTTGCCCGAGCACCGGAAATCTTTGCTTGCAGTCTTACCTATAAGCTGCCCGGAGACGTCGACAAGACGCCCGGCGATGCCAGTCAGAACGACTTCGACGAGTTCTCGTGGCAGTCATTCCTGGCGCTCAGTGCACCGTCGGTCGGTGGTCGGATCAACGTGGATGGCGACAACACACCCCAGTGGCGGGAATGGTCGTCCACCGCCGACCTGCTCAACCAGGCCGATCCGGGTCCATCCGGGTCGCGTTTCTACCCCGAAGAATGCAAGGCGATTCCAGATTACGCGTATTACCGGGTGATCGACCAGGTGGGGAAGGTAGATGATTCTTTCCAGGAAGCCACCGAAGATGCCCTCAGCACCTCACCGGTCATCGACAAGAACGGCAACTTCATTCGCTACGAAATTCTGATAAGCCCTTCCCTGTACACCCAGGTGGTGAGCAACGGGTGGAACGTGCCGGGCACGATCCCCACCGATCCGCAAACCGACCCCGCCATGAGCGACATTACCGGGACCTGCGGCCTGGCGAGCTACACCGGCGGTGATCCCGCGAACAAGGACAGCGGTTTCATCCAGATCAAGAACGCCTGGATGGACCTCACCCACGCCTCAACCGCTGAGCGTGCGAAGTATCACATCGAGGAACTACTGGTCTACACGCCGGAGTACCGGACCTCGAGTACCCCGCAGACGGCCACCTGCGAGCTTCGAACCATGGGGCTGGTGGGCCAGCACATCATGCACAAAACCCTCACCCAGCCGGCGTGGGTATATTCCACCTTCGAACACGTGGACAATGCCCCCGACTGCGAAGGACCCTCCACCACCGGCGGATCCGGAGCCGGCACGCCGAGTGACTCGTGCCCGCCGACCGTCCTAAAGGGTTGGAACTTCAATCCCATGCTCTGCAACGACGACACCGATTCGTCTCGGATCGACGGTTGTCCCCCCGACCCGGACACGCCCGTCACCAACCGATGCGCCCACTGCAACGATACGCCCACCAGCAATGACATGACGGCCATGTGCATGTCGGACGGAGCCGAATGGATCGGAACCTGCTGCAACAGGCCGGACGGCTCAACGACCCCGCCGCCAAGCGCGTGCAACTCGGGAACGGAGCCGTGGTGCCTTGATATGGGCCAGGCCGAGGTCAAGGGATTCTCGAGGCTGTGCCGCCAGATCACGGTGAGCGAGGACGAGACAAAGGGAGGTTACATTTCCTCTGCGCGATGGAATAGAGAGTGCCACGACGCCATCGCGGTAGCGGGAAGCGGAAACTCGGTCTGGAACAACTACGAACTCATCTCCACCCAGTGGATGACAATGGACTTCGCGGATAATCCGGCGGCGCGCGAGTGCCGGAATGTATCCAGGGATGTCATCCAATACCAAAGCGGTTCGGCCTACGTGGCACTGAAGCTTGAAATCGAGCCCAGGCCGGAGAGCGAAGGCGGCAAACAGCCTGTTCTGGGCAATACGTCCATGGAAAGTTACCAGCGCGCCAACTGCCTGGGCTGTCACGCGAAGTCGACGACCGGTTCCGGCGATGTGGACAACATATTCAAAAATCATGCAAGCACTGATTTCATGTACTGGCTCAAACTTGAGGTTCCGCAGTCGGCCGCCATGGAGAATCTCTGATAGGGGGCCAGCCCATCTCCCCCGGGGACTTCCCAAGCAGTGGTACGTGAGCTCATGAAGATAAGTCCAATCACTTCTACCGTGAGAAATAGGAGTCGCTGATGGTTTTTTCCAAAATCATATCTCGTTCTTACGTGAATGCGGCACTTTTTTTTCTTCTCATGGTGTTTCAGACGTCTGTCTCAGTTGAAGCAGGGGCCGCTGAAACGCCATCTTCCCAGTGGGATAACTCCCGACAAATAGGCGAGCAATTCCTGAAAAAACTCTCTGCGAGGTCCTTTGAAGAAGCCAAGATTATAAAGCTTTCATATGATGTCCATATGGAATTACAGGCCTTTGTAAAGGCTAGGATGGTCGCTACCCTGGAGATGAGAAAGGAGACCGGGAAATACCTTTCAATTGTCAGTCTGGAAGAACCGGTTGGAAAAGATCTGTGGAGCAAGTTTGCGCTATTTATCTATGGCAAACGCACGGCCGAGTACAAAGAGATGATGAAGTCCGTTGAGATGCGGATACATGAGCGGTTTCGATTCCAAAACGAGAAGTTTGTGACTGAAGAATTTCGAGAGATCCTTCCGGATGTAAAAGACTATGAAAACCAAACAGGGATTCGGGTCTATTTTGATTATGAAGAGCATCTGGTAAAATTTTGGGAAGACCAGTCAAAGAAGGCATTCACCAAATCCATCCCCTATTCGGACCAGTCCGGTCCATTAACCGCTTTTTTTAATTACCTGCTTTTCGATCCGGTCAAAGTTGAATTCTCCGTCATTAATGCCATGAAACAGGTTGAGGATGTCGACCCCGAAGGAGAGCCGCTTCCGGATAAAAAGATCGTCAAATTCCTGTTTGAAACGGAACTTGTGCAAATGAAACATAACGATACCGGAAGATATCCGGAATACAATTCAGTCATTTACCTTGAAACCGAGAATTTTCTGAACATTATTTATGGGAAAAATATTTTTTATGAGCTCTCCCTCGCCACAATAGGGAGGGTAAAAATCCCTTATGAAGTTCATTTGGACGGTATTATTAGTAATTCAAGAAAAAGGAAACTTGACTTAAAGCTGAAACAGCTCATGGACAATCCCGAGGCCGCCCAAGAGCTTGAAAGGGAAATGAAAGACGAAGTACTTGCAGCAAAGAACGTAAAAGTCTCTTTGACGGCCGCTGATGTGAAATTTCACTGAAGAGCCCCTATGAGCCAGTGCCTGGGCTAACCCATAGCAATTCTAATCTTTATTGCTGACGCCCGCCTCTTCAAAGGAAGCCATTTCCCGCATGATCCTACAGGCCGTATCCGCCACATTCATGGTGATGGCCGCACCGGTACCTTCACCCAGCCGCATTCCGAAGTCAATGACCGGTTCAAGGCCCATGTGGGAAAGGGCCGCCTGTTGAGCCACCTCCACGGATTTGTGCCCGGATATGAGGTAACCCCCGATCTCAGGCTTTAACGTATAAGCGATCAACCCTGCTGCGGTTGATATAACGCCGTCGAGGACCACAACGGTGCCCTTTGAAACCGCCGCCAGTACCGCGCCCACGATTCCCGCGATCTCATACCCCCCGATTTTACACAGGATATCAAAGCCGTCTCTTGAATCCGGTTTATGGAATTTCAGAACCCGCTCGATAATCTCGGCCTTCCGCTCCATCCCCTTGTCGTCCAGGCCCGTCCCTCTCCCGGTTGCCTGGATGGGCGTAATCCCCGTAATGGCGCAGATGATGGCCGATGCGGAAGTGGTATTTCCGATACCCATCTCCCCGAGACCGATCATGTCAATTTTATTCGATGCGTATTTTTCAAGAAAAATCGCCATCCCTTTTGAGACGGCGTCTTCCGCTTCCCCGGGTGTCATGGCTTCTTCAAGGGCAAAGTTTCGGGTCCCTTTTCGCACCTTTTTGTCAAACAGCATCGGGTGGGGCGGAAAATCGGCATTGACGCCCATATCCACAATACTCATATCGATCTGGAACTGACGGCACAAGATGTTGATGGCCGCGCCACCGTTAAGGAAGTTCTTCACCATCTCACCGGTTACGGAGGCGGGGTAAGCCGACACCCCTTCTTCAACGATGCCGTGATCTCCCGCAAACACCAGAATGGACTTGTGGCCCACACGGGGATTGAGGGTGTTCTGAACAAGACATATCCTTAACGCCAGATCCTCCAGGCTCCCCAAAGACCCTAAGGGTTTTGTCTTGTTATCCATTTTGCTGACGGCTTCAGCCCTGATGCCATCCGGTACCAGACGAATGGCATCCAGGACATCCCCATAATCACTAAAGGCAGCGTCGGCCATACTGACATTATCCGCGCCGGTTTCCGGCAAAGCAGCTGATTTTTTTTCAGAATTTGCCTGATCCGGTTTCCCCTGAAAAAGGTTCAATTGATTCCCGTTGCCGCTAAAATCAATGACATATTTGAGGGTTTTCCCGGAAAGGATATCCAGCATTAATGCCGGAGTCTTTTCGGGGGGGATGATCTCCTCAATCAATTTTTCAAAGGAACCGGGCTTCTTCCCGATCAGAATCAGACCGTCCTGCATGTTTTTCCGGGTTAAGCCGTAGGCCCCTGAAACCGCCATTTCTTTATAATGCATGAGGTTAAGGAGGTTCGTTTCGATGGTCTTGTTTTTAGTGAGGCCTCCGAAAAAAGAAAGCCTGCCGCCTTTCTTCAGTTTCGATACGCACATGCTGAACGCCACGGGATCAGCGCAGGCGTTCAGGGCCATGTCAAACTCGCTCCCGGTGGTCTCTTTTTGAACGCCGATGTTCTCCGCCCTCTGAAATTCGGCCGACCGGAAGATCTTTTTTTCATCCTTTTCAATGACCATCGGGATCACCCCCATCTCCCGGCATGCCAGGGCCGCCATCAAGCCCACACTCCCCCCGCCGTATATGATAATCCGCTCACCCTTTTGGGGATTAAGGGGCTCCAGGGCGTTCTGTACACACCCGGCCGGTTCCGCCAAAGACGCCACGGGGAGAGGGATATGATCGTCAACCGGAATCAGGCTGTTTTCAGGGGTCATGACATGACTGGAAAAACCCCCGTCATGGTGAAAACCCATAATCTTCATATGTTCACAAAGGTTTTCTCGCCCGCTCAGACAGAAGCTGCAATGGCCACAGGTTCTTCCGGGCCATACGGCGAATCTTTTGCCATCCTCACTTTCAGCGATGACTTCATGACCCAGGACCCTCGGCAGAACCAGGTCCCGGTGACCCTCGTTCCACATCTTGGCATCCGTCCGGCAGATGGCGCAGTATTGTACCCTCAGAAGCCGAAACCCCTCCTCAGGATCATGGGGTTCCGACTCCCGCATTTCCAGCTTCTTCAATCCGGTAAGCAGCAGTTTCATATTCTTAACAGGTCCCGGCCTCAGTGAGTGCCCGCAGCCTCCTGACGCCCTCTTTGGGATCTCTGTTCTGGATTTTCACCCAATTCTCAAGTTTGTTAAAGGCCGATCCCTGTTTCAGGGCTGAACATGCCTTCATGACGCCTTCGTTGATGGTCGCGACACTTCCCGCCACATAGAATATGAGTCCGGCATTGAGGGCTGTCGCCTCAAAACGGGCGCCATTTTTTTCACCCCGCAAAAGCGCCACAAAATCCCTGGCTTCACGATCCATATCCGGAACAGGGATAAGGTCCGACGGGTCGCAGGTGTGCAGGCCGTAGTCCTCCGGGCGAAAATCATACACCACAATCTCACCGTCCGCCGTGAGCTCCGCGCAGTAGGTCCTGCCGCAGACGGATGCTTCATCCATCCCTTTATGGGAGTTATCAATGCTGCCGTAAAGGACCAGTGCCCGTTCATATCCAATGGCCTTCATGACCCCGGAAACCGGCATGATCATCTCCTTTGAATAGACCCCCCTGACCCCGATTTTGGGCATGGCGGGGTTTGCCAGAGAAGCGGCAATGTTCAGGGTTGAGCCGAAATGGATATTGGAAAGGATCCGCCCCAGGGCCTGGGGATGGATTTCGGCGCTCATACCGTTAAACAGTCCGATGCCGGCCTCGTTGATACTCTCAGCCACCACATCCGCGCTGCACTCCACATCAACCCCCAGGGTCTCCGCCATGTCAACGGTCCCGCATACGGAAGTGATGGCCCGAGCCCCGTGCCGGGCCATCCGGATGCCGCCTGAAGCCGCAACAATGGATGCTGCCGTACTGATGTTGAAGGTCTTGAATGAATCCATACCGGTGCCGCAGTTGTCGACAATGGGCCTGTGATCATCTGACAGAACTTTTACCGTATCAAGCTCGTAAATGGCCTCCCAGCTCCCCGCCACCTCCTCTTTCGTTTCCCCTTTGGCGGTCATGGCCGCCAGAAACGCCCCTTGCTGCATATCGGTTGTTTCGTTCTTCAGGATCGTATAAAAAGCACCCTTCGCTTCCTCCCTTGAAAGATCCTCCTTTTGCACCAGACGTGTGATTAAACCCCCAAATTCCTTGTTAGCTGCTGTTTGCATACCGCCGCCTCCTCTTTAAATTCAGACTATTCTGAAAAAAGGGTCATCAAAACCGTATGGGAAAAATGGAACCCACAAAGGAAATAAAGATATGCAATAATTTTCAGGGAAGAGACAGGTGTCGGGAAATATCCCTGGATGCATATACCTCATATCCTTTCAGTCATTAAAATACGGGTTTCATGACCGCAAAAGATATGGATAGCATCCAGCTGGGTTATCCGGAATGTTGTTAACAACAGGCAGGCTTTCTGGCTCAAGGATCGACCTACCGACCGCACCTTCCCGGTTTCCCAGTGGCATACGCGGCTTTCGTCCCCTTACACAGCAATGGCTGGTTTGCGATGGATTCTCACCATCTTTCCTTTTGACATCACGTGATCAACCTTGCCCCGACCACGCAATGCACCCGTGTTGGTGGGACAAATATATGCTGGCGGAAAAAAAGTCAATTAATTTTATTGTATCCCCTGGAATTATCCTCGGAATTTCTAATGTTCCAATTCTTGCTTAACTGCGAGTCCGACCTTTGGCAGGGTGTATGGCTTCTTTATGTATTTTCCCGCCCCCAATTCCTGGGTCAAGTTCACTTCCTTTGTTTTGGCATACCCGCTGGCTATGATCGCCTTCTGTCCGGGACGTATCTTGATAATCTCCTCATAGGTCTTACGGCCATTGATCCCCTTGGGCATGACCATGTCGAGAAGGATTAGATCGACGGGGTTCTCCTTCACATACAAAATGGCCTCTTTCCCGCTTGAAACCGCTTGAGCCTTATAACCCAGCCGGGTCAATATCCCCACTGCGATCTCCCTTTGTCTCTCCTCATCATCAACCACCAGGATCGTCTCTCCATGGCCGAGATAACCTTCTAAGGGAACTTCATCTTTTTCAGCTGCCAGTTCTTCTCTTGTTACCGGGAAATAGAGTTCAAATACTGTGCCCTTGTCGCTGCTTTTTACGTTGATGTACCCGTTATGGTCCTGGACCGTGTTCCAAACAACCGCCAATCCCAGACCCGTACCGCTTCTGCCCATTATCTTTTTGGTATAGAAGGGTTCGAAAATTCTTCCAATATCTTTCGGCGATATGCCTGAACCATCATCTGAAACCTTCAACACGGTGTATTCTCCAATCCGCACGTCCTCATACCCTTTCAGGGGTTCATCCAAATACTCATTTGTTGTGGATATGGCAACCGTACCACTGTTTCCAATGGCTTCTGTGGCATTGGCGATCAGATTCATCAGGATCTTTTTGATGTGAGTGGTGGAACCGCTCATGTTCAGGAGATCGGGGCTCAGTTCAGTCCTGTAACCCACAAACGAGTGCGTTTTCTGCAATTCCTGATATTCAGCAGATCCCAAATATTCTGTGATCAGAATGTTGAGGTTCAGGGCGTCCTTACCGGTTGCCGCGCCCCTGGCGATGGTCAACAGGTCTTCCACAACATCGGCAGCCCGCATTCCGGATTCCTGTATTGTCTTTATGGGATTTCTGAGGGGGCTGTCTTCAGGTAGATCAAGCAGGAGAAGTTCAGGATAGCTTACAATCCCTGAGAGGATATTGTTCAGATCGTGGGCCACACCGCCTGCCATAAGGCCCATGGCCTCCATCTTTCTTGACCTGGCGAGTTTTTCCTCACTTTCCCGCAGCGCCCTCTCGGCTTCTCTCCTTTCCGTGATGTCCCGAAAAACAAGAACGACTCCGGCAATCTCCCCATTTTCGTCTCTGATCGGGGCCCCGCTGTCGTCGATAGGAACCTCTGCCCCCGCCCTGGATATCAAGACGGTGTGATTCGCAAGACCGACAATCATACCGTCCCGGAGAACCTTGATAACGGGGTTGTCCACAACTTCCCTTGTCTCCTCATTAATGATATTGAAAACATCCTGCAGGGGTTTTCCCTTTGCCTCTTCCTGCTGCCATCCGGTCAAAGACTCCGCAACGGGGTTCATGAAGGTTACGCGGCCCGTTTTATCGGTGGCGATCACGGCATCCCCGATACTCTTGAGCGTCGTGGAGAGCCATTCTTCGCTCTCCATCAGTTTCCTTTCCATCTTGTGTTTGTAAAGGGCCATCTCGATGGCCGTGTTCAACTCCCTCTCCTCAAAGGGCTTGATAATATATCCGAACGGCTCGGTAACCTTGGCCTTCTCCAGGATTTTGTCATCAGCATAGGCAGTAAGGTATACAACCGGAATATGGAAACGGGAGTGGATCTGAGCTGCGGCCTCGGTACCGTCCATCTCGCCTTTGAGCATGATATCCATGAGGACCAGGTCCGGTTTCTGCTCCTGGACTTCTTCAAGTGCCGCCTCTCCGGAAGGCACTGACGCGCAAACATCAAAACCCAGGTTCTCCAGACTGTTCTGAATGTCTTTTGCGACAATCCTGTTATCTTCCACCACCAAAATCTGTGCTTTTCCCATGGCTTTCATTAAACCTTTCTGTCTATATTTGCTTCTTGAACAGGATACGGAAGGTGGTTCCCCCTGTCCCGTAGAGGTCGATTTTGCCTTCGAGTTGATCTTCCGCCAATATGGTGACCAAATCCAGGCCCAGTGAATCGGTGCTTCCAATATCCATGTTCTCCGGTATTCCCACCCCGTCATCGCTTACCGTTAACTCGATCTCATCTTCACGGATTGATCGAAGCGTTATGCTGATTTCCCCTTTTCTATCCTCGGGGAAGGCATATTTGAGTGAATTGGAGACCAGTTCATTGATCAACAGTCCGCACGGAATCGCTTGATCGAGCCCAAGTGAAACGTCTTCAACCTTCACCTTCATTGCAATCCGATCGGTATCTATTCCATGAGATCTGAACAGTCCATTCATAAGGCTCTTGATATATTCGTTGAAATCAACCCTGGCCAGGTCCCTGGACCGATAAAGTTTCTCATGAATGAGGGCCATGGCCCTTATCCTCTCCTGGCTCTCCCGGAACATATCAGAATGCTGTTGATCCCTGATTTTATCGGATTGAAGCCTGAGCAGGCTGGAGATCACCTGCATGTTGTTCTTGACCCGGTGGTGGATTTCCCGCAGCAGCACCTCTTTTTCCTCTAGGGATGCGATTATCCTATTCTCAACGGCCTTTCGTTCGGTGATGTCGCGGACGATGGCCAGCAAACGGTCTTCATTTCCGATGGTGATCCGTTTCAGGTTGATCTCAACCCAGAAGAGCTCTCCTGCCTTTCGTTTGCCCTTCCATTCGAAGATCTGCGGGATTCCTTCCGCGGCTTTTTGCATCCATTCCATTGCCTCGTTTTGGGAATAGGGGGGGATTCCCTCACTGATGTCCCCAACCTCAATATGGCGTGTCTCCTCATGGGTATATCCATACATTTCGCACATTTTTCGGTTGACATCAATGATCTCTCCCGTGTGCAGGTCGTGAATAAAAAAGGCATCGTTGGCGGTGTCAAAAATGGTTCGATAGTTCTCCTCACTTTCTCGCAACGCTTCCTCTGCCTGCTTGCGCTCCTTGACCTCATTATCCAGTTTATCACGAGATGTTGTAATTTTTTTCAAATTCTTTATCATTTGGTCAAAAGATCTGGCCAAATTACCAATTTCGTCATTGGCGCTTGTGTCGATGGAAGCATCCAGGTCTCCTCCGGAAATCAGCCCCGCGGACCCTTCCAATCTTGATAACGGCCTAAATATGTATCGTCTTGTGATGAAAAAAATCGTAATGGAAATGGCAGCGGCGATTGCGGCCAATAAAACGATGGAAATGACACTATTTGTAATGATGGCCTTCTTTATACGTTGGCGGGTTACGGCAATCCCAATTTTCCCAACCGGGTGCCCCGCATATATAATGTCGATGCTTTTAACAATAAAATCAGGGGATTCTCTGAACCAGGGAAAATCTTTTTGAGGAAAACCGGGACGATATTTCTCATAAACGACCTCACCTCCAGCCATCATCCTTACAAAAACAATATTCTCATCAAGAAAGATAGATTCAACAAAATCCTTTACATATTCATAATTATACTGCCAAAGAGCGGTGGGTAGACTCAAAACGGCCAGTTCGGAAGCATCTTCCAAACGCTTTTCCAGTTCTTCTTCTATTGTATCGACATTGTACAATATGATGGCAATAGAAAAAATCAGCAAAATACCGGTTACGACGCCAACAAGCGTATACGTAAAACGGTTCCTGATGCTCCTGCCAGAGACAATCCTATTGGAACTCATGGCGCGCTCCTACGGGGTAATTGTCAAGATCTGGTCCTTATAGGCTTTTCGTATTTGTGGCTCCATGTCTCTTGGAAACCACTTCAGCTGGTGATACATGTGTTTTTCAGTGGGTCTGACGTCTAACAAAATCCTGTTGATCTTTTCTATCATCTGACGCCCCCATTCATTTTTGGGGCATCCCATATAGTTTTTGATCCAGTAATCCTTTTTTCCTTCCTCTATGGCCAAGGCACTGATGTCATCTCGTTTATTGATTTGCTGGGCCACATAGGGAACTTCCCAGGGAAACCCTATCGTATAATCTATTCGTTCAGCAGATAACATGCGCAGAAGGCCTTTAAGCGAATCCTGGCCTGCCCGGTAGACAATGTTCTTGTTCTTGTCCTTGTATTTCTTTAAGAGTTCATCAACAGCCCCCCCGTATGACCGGTCTCTTGTAACGCCCAACCGCAAATCCGGATTCTTAAGAAGCGCCTCCAAAGAAACACTTTCCTTGTTTCCGAAAAGTGATTTCAGGCGGCTTTTCTTCACCACAATGATGTTAGAGTAGTTGATAAGGTTGGGAATGGAAAAATAGATATATTTCTCTCTTTCAGGGGTTTTAAAAAATCCCGCATAACAGACCTTCTCGCCGTTCTTCATCATCTGAAGGATCCTGGCCATGTTTCCAACAATGTGATCATGGTCATATTCCGGCAAATGCGCCTTATAGATTTCTACAACCCCATCAACGATGCCATTTCCCTTTTCCGGTCCATCAACGATAAAGGCCGGTGGCATATTGTCATTGGCCCACGTGATGGTATCCCTGGCCAGTAAATTGGAGGGAATAGCCAGTGCCACAAGCAAGACAAGACCACCCATCCGCCAGGATTTAAGCGTTATGGCAATACATTTAAACATAATCCCCCCTTTCCATGTCAGGGCATGTTTGCAGGAATGGTAACGGCTCTGGTTTCTGGTTCCCTAAATAAACACCCATTCAATCCGTATATCAAAAAAGTTGATGGTATAATTCTTTGAGTTTTTGTTGGTCCTCTTCGCCATACCATCTCAGAAGGGGCGCAATATATTCCTCTTTCCTGCGATCACGCATCAGCATAGTAACCGAAATTATGGGAAAAAGTTATTTTTCCAATTCCTTCCTGACGGCGATCCCGATCTTTTTCTGCAGGAACGGTTTTCTCACATAGGCACCGGCCCCCAATCTTTGAGCCTCTTTTACACGGTCTGACTCTGAAAACCCGCTTGCGATGATCACTTTCTGCCCCGCCTTTATCTGGAGAATCTGTTTATAGGTTTCAAGACCGTCCATTCCCGGGTCCATGATCATATCCAGCACAATGAGATCCGTTCGGTGGGTTTTCACATATTCAACCGCCATCTCACCACTGGAAACCGACGTGACGGCGTAACCCAGTTTCTCGAGCATTCCGCAGGCGATTTTCCGCTGTCCTTCCACATCATCCACCACCAGGATTGACTCACCATTCCCCATGTAGTCGTCAACGGAATCGATCCGTTCCTCACCCGCCAGTGCTTCCCTGGTAGCAGGAAAAACAGTACGATGAAACACGGTGTGAACATACCTCGGATTTTGTGCACCATGATAACCTCCTCTGGTTGGATAATTGTGAACGTGCATTTGAAGTTCGATTAAAAAAATTTATTGCCCCCCCGGAATTTTTAGACGCACCGTTAAAGTTTTGGCAGTGATCGTTAAGGATACCGACTGATGGCTACCCACCTCCCATTGACTTTCCCAAACCCGGCAAAAGGTTCTCTACATGTTCTATGAGCGTGGCCCCAGACACGGGCTTTGTCAGAAAATCGTCAGCCCCGGCCCCCATGGCCTGTCCCCTGTTCTCCTCGCTGTCATAACCCGTGATAATCAATATTTTTATGTGGGCGGTGGTCGGATTCTCCTTTACTTTCTTGCACACTTCAAAGCCATCCATCCCCGGCATGTGCAGATCCAGCAAAATAACGCCCGGCTTAAACGCCATGATCTTTATCCCGGCATCAAAACCATCAGAAGCCGCGTCTGTTTCATAGCCATGAGCTGAAAGCATTCTGGTAAAGACTTCCTGTATCTGAACGTCATCATCGACGATAAGGATCTTCTCTTTTGAGGAAATATTTGAAGGGAGCGGGTACACCTGGTTTTCAGCGATGAACGATTCCAGATTGGCCTTTGAAATTCTATGTTGACCCCCAAGGGTAACAGCTGTCTTTACGTTGCCGGACTTGACCCACCGCCACATGGTCGTCCTGCCGACACCGCACACCTTGGCGGCTTTGGGAATGGTATAATACTCCATTTCTTCCATGAATTGCCCCTTTTAAACGCACATTCAACTTTTAAATCACAATCAACTTTCAAAACATGCAGATCGTATGGAACAAATGAAACATAAAATAGTATGGCTGTCAATAAAAATACGCCTGTGGGAAAATATATTTTCTGGTCAAAATCCAGAGAGGCATCAGAGATTCATGAAATTGACAAATAATCCATATACCCTTACGAAATAGATGGCAGAAATCATCCACTTGATGTAGCCTTTCAGAGGGACCCGACTATTAAGGGCTTCGCGAGAAACAGGGGGTGAAGAAAATGAACAATCCCACCGATGGTGAAATTTCCCTGGAGATTCTTTCTCCCCAATCGCGGGCCACGGCCGTGGTGATTCAGGCGGTCCCGCAGGAACGATCCGATGAGTTCCTGGAATGGCAGCGGGGAATCACCCGGGATGCCAGCCTTTTTCCGGGTTACAAATATACAGAAGTCTACCAGCCGGCGCCGGGCGCTAAGGACGAGTGGGTGACGGTAGTCCACTTCGAAAGCAACCCTTTGCTTGAAGCCTGGATTAAATCCCCTGTTCGCAAGAAATGGGTGGATGATCTTAAGAAGAGGTTTGGAGACTTCACGCTTAAGCGCGTGGGCGGATTTGACGCTTGGTTTCAGGGCGTGGAGGGGGGAGACGAAAAGGTTCCCGACTGGAAAATGATCATTACCGTGGTGGCGGCGCTCTATCCCACCGTCATGGTCCTGACTTACTGGCTCCTGACCCCATTTCTCAAGCCCCTTCCATTTCCGGCGCAGATGCTCATCGGGAATGTCGCCAGCGTTGCTTTTCTGCAATGGGTTGCCATGCCGTTGCTGACGCGGCGACTTTCGTTCTGGCTTCGGCCCACAAAAACCACCGGTTTGGGAATCACCCTAGCGGGACTCGCCGGGATACTGGCAAGTCTGGCCTTGATGCTCTGGCTTTTTATCTCAGTGAGCTAGGATTTTCCGGCTCAAGGAACGCCAGGGAAAAAAGCCCCGTAACTTAAAAAATCAACCAAAAACCAGGGATGGGAAAGGAGCAGAATCATGACCCACGATGAATTGATTGCTGAAGCATGCCGACTGGCCAGGGAGTCGGTGGAAAACAGTTGGGGAGGCCCCTTTGGGGCGGTTATTACCAGGGACGGGGAGATTGTCGCCCGGGGCCAAAACCGGGTGCTGCTCACGGGAGACATCACGGCCCATGCGGAGGTGGAGGCTATCCGAAAAGCGTCTCGCGTCATCAATCCCTATTCCCCCTCCATCAGCCCCCCGAACCAGAATAAATCGACCCTCGCATTTGTATCGCGCCCCGAGGGTTCACCCGATCCCGTCCCTGAACGTGCCAGGATGCTCATGGGGTATGAAATCTTCATCAGCGGTGCCCCCTGTCCCATGTGTATGAGCGCCATCTACTGGGCCAGGATCGATGCAGTCTACTTCGCCTGCGACCTGGAAGATACCCGGAAAATCGGTTTTGACGACGCCTTTCAGTACGAGGATTTTGCTTTGCCCCTGAACCAGCGTCGCATCAAAATAATGCAGTTCCGCCAAGATCTGGGTCTCAAAGCCTACCAGGCATGGACCGACAAAAAGGACCGGCATTTTTATTAACCGAGAAAACGGGAGCCCTGTCGAGACCACATGGATGAATTGAAAAAGAGGATATTACAGGATGGCCGCGTCCTCAACGACCAGGTGTTAAAAGTTGACCGTTTTCTGAATCACCAGATCGATGTTGACCTGATGGACCGGATGGGTCACGCTTTTTTCGATCATTACAGAGACAGCGGTATCACAAGGGTTCTGACCGTGGAATCATCAGGAATCGCCGTGGCCTGTTCGGTGGCCAGGCGCTTCCAGGTGCCGGTGGTTTTCGCCCGAAAAACCCGATCCCTAACCATGGTGGATGATCAATACACAGCGGAGGTTTTTTCCTTCACTAGGCAGAAGAAATTCACCATCATGTTGAACAAACGCTTTCTCGAATCCGACGACAGGGTTCTGCTGGTGGACGACTTTCTGGCAAAGGGACAGGCTTTGCTGGGCCTTATAAACATTGTTCATCAGTCCGGCGCAACCCTGTCTGGCGCTGCTATTGTAATCGAAAAGGCCTTTCAGGAAGGCGGACGGCTGGTGAGGGCCGTAGGGGTAGAAGTGTATTCCCTTGCACGGATCGCGTCCCTCAAAAACGGGAAAGTCCTGTTTTCATGACCCTTGAAGCCGGTTGGAGCCTCTGCTTCAAGGTGTCACGAAAAGAATGAATTACTGACGTCCCCCTTGTCCGCCTTTCATATTGCCGCCTGAGACAGGTTCGCCATCTTCATCAACCATGCCCCGTTCCATATCTGAGGTGATAATATCCTCGATCTCATCGTCGCTCAGATATTGGGCCTCATAGTCGTCAAAACCATTAATGGACAATTGATAAACAAAGGCCCGCAGGTGATTTCTGGATCCTTTGGCCAGGTTTTGATAGACGGTTTTAATGTCCGAGTTATCGGTTTCAGCGAGAAAATAGTAGAGATCCCGAAGATCCAGGTCTTCTATGGTGGCACCCACATGAAGTGCGGCAGCCAGTGATACATTGCCATCATTAACCAATGAATCGTATAAGTCCTGTATCTCGGTATTCGTAAATACACCCACCGTAGAATCGGTAACGGGATCGTCCAAATCGTATTTATCCAGCAATAATTTAATCGCTGTCATGTGAGCCTGCTCAGACGCGGCAATATTACTGAAGATGGCCAACCCCCATCTTTCGTAAAGGGTCGTGTAAACGTCCCGGGCCAGTTTTTCTTCCTCGCGCATATGGATGAGTCCGTCTTCTTCCTCGGTACTCAAATCCTCCTTGGGCAGCTGAGCAACAATACTGGACAGCCCCGCCTGATTTCCTTTATTTCCCTTTCCCGCACCCTGACGAGCGTCTGCGGCCGTGGGCGCAAGCAGCAATCCCAGGGCGATCAGAATTCCCGTGTTTCTAATGAGTTGTTTTTTAATTTGCATAGCACCTATCTCCTGAAATTCAGCCAAATGGTTTGAAAAGAAATTCCGGTAAATCCATTGATATTCAACTTTCCGGAACAATCCCCGTATGGGAATCATACGGTTTGCTGTTTTATGCAATCAAGAAACATGCCAAAAATACATAAGATAAACAATCCTCATGTTATCAATAGGTTATCCGTTCAATATGCTCCGTGAAATGGTTTTATATTTCGACAAAATCTGCCAACGGTCGACAAAAATGTCGAAAGAAACCGAGATAACCGCCAAATTGGCATATTGCCGATTTACTGTGAAATGGGATGGACAGGAAAAAAACGGATCTCAAGGCGACAGGATCGTGATCCGCCCCTCACCCCCTTCAGGGTACAGGGAAGCCGTTATCACGCCGCCCAGATACTGTTCCACATAATTTGAAAGGGCCTGCTGATAGGGAACACCCAACCGGGTGTAGGGCGCGTCACCGAAAGGGTACTGGTCTCCACCGCCCGCCAAGAAATCGAGGGTCGCCACATTAAGGCCGGGGCCTGGAAGGACCTCACCGTCCATAACAATGACCGTACCGTTGTTGAGCACCGCATCCCGCACGCGACGTCCCGGCTGCCCTTCGGGGTTGTCCGGATCACGGGCCTCTTGAGCCAGATCCACCACCACCTCAAAACCGGATATCTGGGAAAAACGCCCCGAGGAAGACGCAACAGCAGAGTAAGCGTTTTCCAGGATATCCTTGAACTGATGGCGGGGGATGTGGGGAACCAGGGTCACAAAACTTGAAAAGGGGGCAATATCAAAGGTGTCCTTTTTGGAGATTTCACCCGGTCCGCGCATATCGTTGTTTCGAATCCCGCCCCCATTTTGAAGCGCCACATCGGGCGACGGTACGCCAAACTTTTTCGCCACCTGCCCGGCCTGCCACATAATGGCATCGGACATCAGATTCCCCAGGTTGGTCTCCTCTTTGCGGATTCTTGAACGGACCCCGTCCAGTTCCACCTGGGAAAAACCGACAATCTGCGATGCCAATCCATCCACCGCTTCCTGAACAGGTTCAGTCACCAACTCCATCACCAGAGGGTCCCCTGAAACCGCATCGGGGGGAACACCCGAAACGCGCCGCGGTCCACTCTGGGAATCCAGGACTTTTACGAGATTCCCCAGGATATCGAAGACGGCCACAAAACGACCGATGTAACGGTATCCACCGGGGCATGTCACCAGCGGAATCCGCCGGCCGGTTACGTCCATGGCGTATTGGGGGTACGAACCCATGACAACGTCTTCATCCCCAGGGATCAGCAGATCACCTTTATTGGCAAGCAACTCGCTCCCCCCCCCGGAAACCACCACATCAATGCCGTGGAGCAACGCAATCAATTTCAGATCCTCCTGAAGCCCACTGAGATGGCTCACCAGGACGATGATGTTCACATTGAGGCTCAATAATCTGTTCACCTGGGCCTGAACGGCCCCGGTCACCAGCTCCACCTTCACATTGCGGGGGCTGGAAAGAAACGGGAGATCCTCTGTGGTTGCACCGATAATACCGATGCTGCGTCCGCCGGTCACCACGACCGTGCTTTTGGCAATCACACCGACATCAACCAGTTCCTGAAGCCCGGGCTCCAACCTAAAATCGAGATTGGCGCTCAAAAACAGAGGGTTTGCAAAACTGAGGATAAAATCCCTCAGGATATCCGGCCCGAAATCAAAATCGTGATTCCCCAAAGTGATGGCATCGTAGCCGATCAACTCCATGGCCAAGGCGTCATAGAAGGGGATACCCTTTTCCAGACTGGCGTTCCATTCGGCACCGGAAAGGAAATTATCCCCCGTTGACACCATCAACACCCCCTGGTGCCACAAAGGGCTGCCGTGCCGGCTCCGTAGCGCCTCATCCTTGAGGTCATGGGCAAGGGTACTGAAACGGGCCACCCCACCGAAAGACCCGTCGGCCAGGAGGTGGGACTGGCCTTCATTGTGGTGGAGAAGCGTCAGTGTGAATGCCAGCCCGGGCAAATTTCTCTCCGCCGCATTGGCCGCTAAAGACCCGGTTGAAAACAACAGCGCCAACAGAACCAGACCCAACATTCTCGCCCCAGGTCGCCACCTGTACACCATGCTCACATGACCCATGCGTCGCTCCTTCTTTAAGGGGGATATAGGATAAATCTACGCAGCAGCCGCCTGCATTTTTTCAACGTCCAGGATAAGGGAAATATCCCCGTTTTCCATGATGCCTACGCCGGCAAAAAGTCCTGTCTTGGCCAGCAACTCTCCAAGGGGAATGGCCATGAGCGGCATATTACCGATAATTGCATCCGCCGAAATGCCCAACCCATCATCTTCTGACTGTGGCATGCCGGAAGTGGCAGACTGCCGCAGCCTTATGATATGGCCATTTCCCCCGGTTTCATCATCCACTCGCAAGAGGCTCCTGAGATCGCAGAACCGCGAGATTTCGCGGGAGGGCTCAGAACCCATATTTTCGATGGTATGCACATGGGATGTTGGAATGGCCAGGACATATTTGCCCAGCCTGAACAAAACCGCATAGATAATGGAAAGAGAAAGGGGGAGGCTTATGACAAATCGGGTTCCCTTGGAAGGCTCCGAACGGATTTTCATGGTGCCGCCCAGATATTCAATGGCCTGGGAAATGACATTCATACCGATGCCTCTACCCGCCAGCTGGGTGGTCTCTTTGGCGGATGAAAAGTCCGGTCGACAGATAATGTTCAGGAGCTTCTCGTTTGAAAGGGAGTTCATCTCCTCACGGGACATGCCCATCTTTTCTTCGAGGTACGCGCTGATGGCCTCGCGGTCAAGCCCCCGGCCGTCGTCTCTGACCGTCAGTAACAGCTGGTCCCCGTGCCTCTCGGCGTTCAGAACAATTTTTCCCTCCCGGTCTTTACCGGCTTTTTCCCGTTCATCCGGTGGCTCGATACCATGGGCGACAGCATTTCGCAGCAGGTGCATGAACGGCTCTCTCAATCGATCCATCAAGCCGATATCCACTTCAATTTCGCCCCCCACGACTTCAAGCTTCACATCCCGGTTGTAGGATTTCGCCAGATCGCGTATGGTCTTTACAAACAGATCCCCAAAATCCTGAACGGGCATCAACCTGAGCTGGGCCAACTGGAAATAGAGGCCTTTGAGCATGGAAATGTAATGGTTGATCCAGCTTCCAATACCCGCTGATATCTGGTCCTGCGTCAGCGGGGGAAGCGTTTTTTCCAACAGCATGATTTCCTGAGAACGGGCCAGAAGCGATTCAATCAAGGCGTAATCAACCCGTATACGATCAATTTTCCCCGGCGCAGCGGACGGACGTATCTCCGGCTCCGCCCGGCCCGCCATTGCCTCCGGGTCTTTTGCCAGATCTTCAGAAATGGACCGCAGACTTTCCAGATCCCGGGGCTCGCTGATCTCGCCCTTCCCAGCCACAAAGGCCTTGAGCAGATCAGTACCGTCAAAAAAGAGTTGCACGACCCGCTCATCAGGCGTCTTGTCACCATCCTGGAAAAGTTTACACCACGTCTCCATGGCATGACAGAAGTTGCCCAGATCCATCATGCTGAGGGCCCTGGCCATACCCTTCACAGAATGGATTTTCCCGTGAATCTCACCCCATAACTGCTGGTCGTGGAGATCATTTTCCACCTTGAGCAAAACAGCGTCCAATTCCTCAAGATACCGGCTCGATTCCTGGATGAAAATTTTCTGGTATTTTTCAAGCTCCATAGGCCAATCCCGTCAGCTTACGCCAAATCCCGTCGGGCGTCATCAACTTCACCCTATCCCCCTGTTCATTAAAGACGGTCCCGGCTCCGCCGTTGTCCTCAATCCACTTCATGCCCACGACCCTGTCCGGGATCAAACCCAACTTTCCCGCATTCCACTTCAACAAAATAATATAGGGATCATCATGCAGCGTTGAGACCTCGTTTTCCATGAGGCGGCCCATATCAACCACATCAAACAAATCACCCCTGTAATATATCAGGCCTTCATAGCAACTGGGCATGAGCGGTACGGGCACGATGATAACACTATCCGCGATGCGATATATGTATCTGGCCTCAATGCCAAAATAATGGCCGGCCGCTTCGAAAATGAAGACATCCATTCCCTAATCCCCACGAAGCCTGAAACGTCGCTGAGACGCCATCATCTTCTCCGAAAGCGCGTTTAAGGACTGCATCAGCTCAACAATCTTCTGCACCCCTTCTTTCTGGTTTTTGGTCCCCACGGTGGTCTTCTGGGTAGACACGAAATTTGCCTGGGCCAATCGCGAAAGCGCCTCAAAATGGCTGAGAAGCCCCCGTATTTCTTTCACCTGCTTCAAGGTCACTTTTTCCACCGCTTTCACCTCGGTGGAAATTTCCTTAACCCCTGATACCATATCCTTGAAAGTGTCCACCATACCCGTAATAATGCCACGGCCTTTTCCCACATCATCTTCGCTCTTCCGAAGCACCTCAATGACCGCCTTGTTGTCCTGGAAGATATCATCCACTATCCGCCCGATCTCCTGTGAGGACTGTTTGGAATTTTCAGCCATGCTCCGTATCTCGTTGGCAACCAGTGCGAATCCTTTTCCCATTTCGCCGGCCCGCGTGGCCTCAATGGAGGCGTTCAGGGAGAGCAGTTCCGTTTTCTGGGCCACTTCATCCATGACATGCATCACCATCCGGATCTTGTCCACCTTGTTGCTCAACCGATAAATGGGTTTGGTGTTTTCCGCGATCTGTGTGAGAACTTTGTCAAGATACCTGAGGGTTTCCCGGGCTTTGGTCTCTCCGCTTGCCGTTTTAACCAGTGCATTATTAATTTTCGAAACCGTCTGAGCCGACTGCCGGCCCGCCGCATCCATCTGATCGAGGCTGTGATTAATGATCAGAGATGTCTTCTGGACGATCATGGTCTGCTGTTCCGACCCTTTGGCGATGGCCATGGCCGACTCGTCAATTTCCTCACTGCTGGCCAGAACCTTTTCCGAAAGGCTGCTGAGGGCTCTATTGGTATCCTCCATTCGACCGGAAACGTTCTTGATATCCGAAATCATTGCCCTGAGGTCCTTCACCATGGAAGCGAATACTTCTTCTAGATCACGAATTTCATCCTGGCTCAACAACGGGATGTCCTTTGAAAGATCCCCGTGGCTGATCTCCTTTGCCACGGCGCTCAGGCTGTTCAACCGACGAACGATGGACTTTGAAAAATAGCCACCGAAAACAGCACCAGCCGCCAAGGCCAGTGCAACGGAAATGGCCTGTGCCGTATAGTAATCATCGGTCAACCGGTTAATGACGGCGATCACCATCATCAGCAGCAGGAGCAAAAGGAGAAAACTGAGGATAAGCTTATTTCTGATGCTTGTTCGACTCATAAGTTTATATCCTCCATGGTCAGGACCCATCCATCCAGGTCGTTGCCCATTCTGAGAATTGATGCCACCAATCTTAACTCCACAGAACCAAACTTCAGGCGAAAGCTGCGTCGCCTTAAATCAAGGTTTTTGGCCACCTCCTTTAAAACGTTCACCAGCCGACCCCGCCCTTCCTGTGGAAAAGCGGCGGTAATCCTGAGGTTCAGCACATCTTCAAGGGGCTTTTTGAGGATTTCCAGGGCCATGGCATTGGCGCTCATCACCCTTGCATCCCGATCCACCACCAAAATACCGATGCCGACACTGTCAAAGATCGCTTTCTGGAATTTCATTTCTTCAACCAGTTCGGTAGTGGCCTGACGGGGATACAGTTTTCCGGTTTCAACCATTCGATCATGATTTAGCTCCGATGCACCGTGAGCCTCAAAATCGTCCAGAAGGCCGTTGATTAAATTTTTCATCTCCTCCAAAGGCCCCTTTACAACACAGTAATCGGCACCAATGGACTTAGTATCCTCCATCTGTTCAATAAGGGTGCCCGAAACCGCAATAATGGCCAGTTGACCCTCAGCAGACTTCCGGCGCGCAAACTTGATCAGCTGCAACCCATCTATTTTGGGCATAATGAGATCGGCAAAAAGGATATCAAAATCAGCTTCTTCCAGCTTTGAAATCCCTTCCTTTCCATCATAGGCCTTTATTACCTCATATCCCCTCTTTTCGAGAAGTTCGGTGAGAAATTCAACAAAGAAAAAGTCGTTATCCACAACCAGGGCCTTTTTTGCCATGGCCAACACCTCCTGATGCGCCAAGTCATCAATTAATCAATTAATACAAACTCTTCTTACCTCGCCCATATCCGTCAAGCCCGAAAAGGCTTTCACGATGCCGTCCTGCTTGAGCGTTGTCATTTCCTGCAGGGCGCTGGTCGTCAAAATTTCTTCCGAGGTGGCTTTCTTTTTGATAAGGGCCTTTATCTCCTTCGTGCCTTCCAGGAGTTCGTGTATGCCCATACGCCCTTTATACCCGGTTCCCGAGCAAGCATCGCACTTCCAGGGGCGGTACAGGATCAAATCGGGTGTAAATTCAATGTGGGTTTTCTCAAACGCGTCACGGCCGTATTCTGCAACAATCTCTTCAAATTCCTCCCGGGTCGGATGGTATTTTTTCTTGCATTTCGGACACAGTCTCCGGAGGAGGCGCTGGGCCAGGACGCCCAGCATGGAGTCGGAAAAATTGAGGGGGTTCAGCCCCATATCCAGCAACCGGGTGACGGTCTCGGGGGCGCTGTTGGTATGGAGTGTGGAGAACACCAAATGACCGGTGAGGGATGCTTCGACCCCGATGGATGCTGTTTCAAAATCGCGCATCTCCCCGATCATGATCACATCCGGGTCGGCCCTCAGGAAAGATCTCATGATTCTCGCGAAATCGAGACCAATCTTGGGTTTTGCCTCCACCTGCCTGAGCCCCGCCTGAGTGATTTCCACAGGATCTTCAGCGGTCCAGATCTTAATGCCGGGTTTGTTGATGCGGCCCAGGGCGGAATGGAGAGTTGTGGTCTTACCGGAACCCGTGGGCCCCACCACCAGGATCATGCCGTAGGGCTGGTCGAGAATCCGTTCCATAACTTTCATGTTCCGGTCGCTCAATCCCATTTGGGAAAAAGCCATGGCGCCGGCACTGGCCAGCACCCGCAGGACCGCATCCTCACGCCCGCCTGCCGTGGGGATGGTGGCCAGGCGAAGCTCAAAAGGCTTCACGCCTTTTCGCCTGAACTTGATCTTCCCATCCTGGGGCAGCCGCCTTTCCGCGATATCGAGGCCCGCCATGATTTTCAGCCGGGAAAGGATCCCCCTGGCCATATACTCGGGCACCTGGACATATTCCTGGCAAACACCGTCCATGCGAAAACGAACGCCGGTTTTCCGGGTCTCGGGCGATGGCTCCACATGAATATCCGACGCATTGTTTCGGTAGGCATTGATAAGGATCTGATCCACCAGCCGAACGACCTGGCTCGATTCTTCGTTTAAAAGATCCTCTTCCTCCTCCAGAAAATCGTCTTCCTCCTCTTCGAAATCGATGTCAGGGATCATATCCAGTTCGGAAATCATGTCTGCTGCTGAGGATTCGGCTTTTGTGTCAAAGAAATGGCGTACGTATTTTTCAATGTCCTCCCGGATCCCCACGGAAAAAGTAATCCGGGTGGTTTTGGTCAACCCCCTGATTTGACCGGTTTTTCTGAGATCTCCCGGGTCATCAATCAGGATCTCCACCCCGCTTTTCCCCCAACTCATGGGAACCCACGAATCGTGGAGCAAAAACGCCTTCTTCAAATTTCCGATGAGCTCCACGGGAACTTCAGTGTGGGCATCAAAAGACCGAAAAGGGCATCTATAATACAGGGAAAGGGATTTCCCAACCTCCGTTTTAGGAATCTTGAATTGTTCAATCAACAAGTGCTCAACACTCTGGTGGCCCTTCTTAGAAAGCGCCAGTGCCTTTCGAAGCTGTTCGGAAGTGACCAGTTTTTTTCGAAGCAGGTAATCGTACCTGGAACCCGAATACAACTTCGCAACAATCTGGGTTATCTTCTGTTTGATTTTTTTGTTTTCCGGGTCCGCTTCCGAAGCAGCTTTGTACATGTCAAGCGCAAGATCATCAAACCCCCGGCTTTCATTCTCAAGACCCAGAACAAACTTGATCTGGGCAATCCGCAAATCACTCAACTGTAATCCATGGGATATCCCATCAATTTTTTGGATGATTTTTGACGGCGAGTGGCTCTTCAAAAGACAGGCCATCATACCGGGAATAATTTTTGAGGGGGGACAATCTGTCCTAAAAAGGCTTTCATACTCGGCCACCGCCTTGTCCAGCAAACCCAATTCCTGTAGTGAGACGGCCCGCTGCAGAATTTCTTCCAACCCGTTGTTCGATTTTGCATTGTTTACATCTGCAATTTTAACTTTTCCCCCTTTTAAGTTGTCCATAACATTCATCATCCATTAATCAATTTAACCATGACCGAATCGGGAAAATAATCAACGATATTCAAACACCCATAATCCTGCTGAAAATTTAACATCCGGGACAAATCGAGCCCCAATGCATGTGACAGGATAACCCGATTAACCCCCGCATGGACCACTATAACGACGTCTTTTCCGGCTTCTTCAATACGTATCCTCTCAAAAACCGGCATGATTCTATCTGAAAATCGGGAAATGGACTCGCCGCCTCCGGGAGGGGCATAATGGGACAGGTCTTTTTTTCGTTTTTCAAGTTCCTCCGGGTAGTTACTGATGATTTCCCCCAGGCTGCGCCCTTCCCAGTCGCCGAAATACATCTCTCGAAGCTCCGGCAGAAAATGAACCGGCACATTATGATGACGGGCGATCTGACGGGCTCCAGTCACAGCCCTTTTCAAATCGCTCGCGTAAATAGCGCCGGGTTCCACCAGACGAAGACGTTCAGCCACTCCGTCCAGTTGCAGCACACCCGTCTCCGTCAAGTCCACATCTGTATGGCCGCATATGGGGATCGTCTCATACCCTTTCACCTGACCGTGCCTGACCAGGTAGATTCTATTTATTCTCTCCATCTTTTGGATCATAGAATTTCGCATTTCCCATGTCAATGAATTACCTGTAACCTTACAAGAGGGGGCAAGGGCAGTTATCAGGGGGCAGAAGGGAATTCAGGGTTTATTCATACCAATGAATAGTGTATCCTATATAAATTCCCTAAGGGCGAGCGTTTGGAAAGACCCGATAAATATTCGAGTAAGGTGTGAACAGTATGGTTGAAACCCGTAAAGACTGCTTCGGAATCCTGGATAAGGTCTTTCCCATGGGGGATGAAGGCCTCAGGGAAATCGTACCCGAATGCTTCAAATGTTCCGATCGAAAAGAATGCCTTCAGCAGGCACTTAAAACGGAACAGGGATTTCAGCTGAGAAGTGAAGTACTGGATCGGTCCTCCTCAGGGGGGCTCATGGGGCGCCTGAAACGATGGTCCCATAAAAAATCGCTTTCAAAACAACAAAAGCAGCAAGAGGGAGGGTGAAAGTGGGTGTGCTTCTGATCTGTCCTCATTGCAGCTTTTCAAAAAGAATTTCCCGGGAAAAAATTCCCGCCGCCGCGAAGATGGCCATCTGCCCCCGCTGCCATGAGAAATTCTCCATTTCGCGGCAGGAAAAACCACACCATGCGCCACAGGAAAAACCCCAAGGAGTTCTCGAATCAGGCACCTTAAACCCAACCCATGATTCTGATGCCGAAACGGGGGACAGCCCCTGGGAGAAACGAAACGAGTTGGGGCTCTTAAACGGCATTTTTCTGACTTTGAAGGCAGTGCTTTTCGAGCCCCGTGTTCTGTTCAAAACCCGAAGCCATCAAAGAGGATTCAAAGAACCCCTCGCCTTCGGCCTGTTGACCGGTGGTTTAGGGGATATGCTGGCATTTTTCTGGCCTGTTCTTTTACTTTCACTGGGGATTGTGCCATTCGGGGATTCTGTCTTGGGTCACCTAAACGGCAACTGGATATTTCTCACCCTCATGGTGGGAATCCCGCTGGCGGTCCTCCTGAATATGATTGTCTACAGCGGCATCCTCCATTTGATGCTGCTGATTGTAAGGGGAGGAAAAGAGGGTTATTCATCCACCTTCAGAGTGGTCGCCTACTCCCAGGCGGCGCTTGCATGGAATATCATACCCTTTGTGGGCGCCTGGATCGCCACCTTATGGAAGCTGGTCGTTCAGATTATCGGGCTTCGCGAAATCCATCACATCTCCTATGCCAGGGTCATTGTGGCGTTTTTGCTGCCGGTTTTCTTATTTTTCGTATTGATCATTATGGCCCTAGGCCCTCTGCTGGTGCTTCTGTTTTGAAATCTCCGCCGTGGATACGCCAATGCCCTCATGAGCGTCATAACCCCTCCATGACAACCCACATAAAGGAAATGCGTTTTGACCCGAAAAATTGATTACGAAAATGTTTTGAACCCTGCACAACTGGAAGCGGTAATGAACCTGGCGGGGCCGGTACTCGTCATTGCAGGGGCGGGGAGCGGAAAAACCAGAACCTTGATCTACCGGGTGGCCCGTCTCGTGGAAACCGGCGTTCCCCCGGAAGCCATACTGCTGCTGACATTTACCCGAAAGAGCGCCCAGGAAATGCTGGATCGGGCATCGGAACTATCCGACACAAGATGCCGGTTCGTTTCCGGCGGCACATTTCATGCCCTGGCTTTCAAGGTCCTCAGAAACCACGCCAAAGAATTGGGATACAATAACAGCTTCACCATCCTGGACCGCTCCGACATGGAGGAAGTTCTCCGTACCCTGGTGCCCGACCTCAAAATGGATGGAAAGCCGCCCAGGTTTCCCAAGCGGGGCACACTGGCCAACATCATCAGTAAAGCCGCCAACCTGGAGCAACCGGTTGAAGAACTCATGCTGAACGAATTCGGGCAGTTCATGGAAGTGGCACCCCACATTCAAACCCTGGGGGTGTTGTATGCCGATTACAAGAAGACCCATCAACTCATGGACTATGACGATCTCATCATCTGTTTCAGGCAGCTTCTCATGGAACATCCCACCGTTCGAAAGGAGCTGGGGGAACGGTATGCCTATGTGATGGTTGATGAATACCAGGATACCAACTGCATTCAGGCGGATATTGTGAAATGGCTGGCCCATGACCACAAGAATGTCATGGTGGTGGGCGACGATTCCCAGTCCATATACTCCTTTCGGGGCGCCAACTTCAGAAACATGCTGGACTTTCCAAAGATTTTTCCCAGCACAAAAGTCATTAAACTGGAAGAGAATTACCGTTCCACCCAACCCATCCTGGCCCTCACCAACGCCCTGATGGACCACGCCATGGAAAAATACACCAAGTGCCTTTTCACAAAACGGGAAGGGGGTAAGAAACCAAAAGTCATCGACACGCATACGGAGCAGGAACAGGCCACGTATATCTCCAGATACCTGTCCAAGGCCGTGGCGGAAGGCGCCAGTCTTCAGGACTTTGCCGTACTTTTTCGCGCCGCCTATCATTCCTTCGAACTGGAGGCCGAGCTAACCCGACAGGGGATCCCCTATGTGAAATACGGCGGTTTCAAATTCCTGGAATCCGCCCACATCAAGGATTTCCTGGCCCACATGCGGGTGGTGGTGAACAAGGATGAAACCGTGAGCTGGCTCCGAATTCTGAGGCTCATCAAAAACGTCGGGCAAGGTAAAAGCCGGAAAATCATCAAATGGATGAAAGATGACCGCATTGCCCCCCATAATCTTGCCAAGTGGCCCAAGCTGGGGAAAAAGGACACGGGGCTTAAACCGCTGGGCGCCCTCCTTGAACGGCTTTCACACCAGCACCTGACGCCGGCAGAAGCTGTTTCACACGTCATGGCCTATTACATCCCCATTCTCAAGGAACGTTACGACGACCACCCCAGACGTCAAAAGGAACTGGAACAGCTCGCACCCATGGCTGAACGCTACGGAAAGCTCAGGACTTTCCTGGACGATCTGGTCCTGGACCCGCCCGGAAGCGCTGCGGATATGGCCAAAGGGACCGAAAACGAGAAATTGACCCTGTCCACAGTCCACTCCGCAAAGGGGCTTGAATGGCCCATGGTCTTTGTCATCTGGGCCATGGAAGGAAAATTTCCATCCGCCCGGGCCTACAACAACCCCCTGGACCTGGAAGAAGAACGGCGTCTCATGTATGTGGCAACCACCCGGGCCAAGGACCGGTTGACCATCTCTTACCCCGGAATGGAAGTTTCCGGCTGGTCGGGGTACAGCCCCGGCGGAGAAGGGCTTTCCGCTTTCATCACCTCCCTTCCCCCGGACGTCTATCTCCATGAATCGGGAAAAACGCGACGGTTCAACGCCCCTCGAAAGCCGGCCTGGCACCAACAGAAAACCACACCGGCCCAGGAAAGTTCATCGCAACCTTTTTCCCGGGGCGACCAGGTCAGACATCCGGCCTTCGGTCCCGGGGTCGTTTCCAAATTCCTCTCCGGCAACAAGGTTGAGGTGTTGTTCAAGACCGCCGGAAAAAAACTGCTGCACATGTCCTATACCACGCTGGAAAAGATCTGAGGTTTTGAATTGACAAATGAACAAGAATCCAGCAAATATGCAGAAAAAATGATCACTGGCATCTTGTCTCCATCATAACAAGGCGGCACATGAAAGCATCCATCAAATCCCATAACAAAGATAATATGCCCTATGAAAGGGCCATTGAATATCTCTTCAACCTTCAAAAATTCGGCATAAAATTCGGGCTGTCAAAAACTGAAAACCTGCTTGAAGCCTTTGGAAATCCACACTCAGGCCAGAACTACATCCACATCGCCGGAACCAACGGCAAAGGGTCGGTGGCCACTTTCATGGGATCAATCCTTGAACAGGCAGGCTACAGGGTCGGCATGTATGTCTCACCTCACCTGGTTCGATTCACGGAACGCTTCAGGATCAACGGTGAAGAGATCAGCCGGGAAAAAACCACTGAATTGCTTAACGAATTGCGGGGTGCCTTTAACCCTGACGAACCGCCCACCTTTTTTGAAGCTGTCACCGCAATGGCGATCCTTCATTTTGCAAGGGAAAAAACCGATATTGCCATCATGGAAGTGGGTATGGGGGGACGGCTGGATGCCACCAATGTGATTACCCCACTGGTAACCGGCATTACCAATATCACCATGGAACACCAGGAATACCTGGGGAACCGGCTTTCCCATATTGCCCGGGAAAAGGCGGGCGTCATCAAAACAGGTGTTGACGTGGTGACCGCCGTTACCCAAGCCAAGGTCATCGAACAATTCAAAGCCATTGCCAAACAAAGAGGCGCCCCCTTGTGGCGGGTGGGCAAAGACATAAAATACCGCAGCACCTCGTCCGGCTTTCATTTTTTCGGACAAACCCGCAACATGAAAAGCCTGGAGCTGGGTCTCAGGGGAATTCACCAGGCGCGCAACGCGGCCCTGGCCCTGGGCATGATGGAACGGTTGGAAACAAAAGGATTTCCCCATACAACGGGCCAAATCCGGGAAGGCCTCAAGAAAGCGGATTGGCCCGGACGGATGCAGGTTATCCGGAAAAATCCCACCATCCTCCTGGATGGCGCCCACAACGCCGCCGCAGTCAGGGCTTTGGCCCGGACCGTTCAGTCGGATTTTTCATACCACAAGATGATCCTGGTCATGGGCGTCATGGCGGACAAGGATATCGCGGCCTTGCTTCGCGCCATCGTGCCCATCAGTGATCAGGTGTTCTATACGCGACCGGTTTATTCAAGAGCAGCGGACCCTCGTGTTTTGATGGAAAGGGCCCGTCCATTAAACACCCCCGGCGAAGCGATCCTTTCTCTCGGGGATGCAATTGAGAAAGCGGAGAGGATGGCATCCTCCAAGGATTTAATCGTTATCTGTGGCTCCCTTTTTACGGTTGGAGAAGCCTTAACCATTTTTGATCCGGTCCGCTATAAACCGGATAACCCATATTAATAGGGAGTCAACGTGTCTCACGCAAAGCCGCACAGCCGCAAAGGGTTTTAATGAGAATCAACCCAATCATAATGAAAAAAACGAACGTCTTTCCTGCGACCATTTCGATCTGGGTTCTGGCCATCGGACTGTCGTTATGCCTGAACCTCTTTTTCATTGCACCCGTTTTTATCCAGGACACCTTCGCAGTCGACATCTCATCCAAGAAAAAAGCCCTTGAAAACGACGATACCCCATGGGAAATCACAGCCGACAGCCTCAGCTATAATGAAAAAGAAGGCACTTACCATGCCAAAGATAATGTCGTTATCAAGAAAGCAGCTCAGGCCCTGTATACCCAATCGGCTGTTTTCAACACGAAAACCGGCGTCGCCACCGCATCAGGCGGCGTCAGGATTGAAACAGACGGTGACATCATCACCGGAAGAGAAGGCACCTTCAACCTCGACACACAGACCGGGGAAATCATTGACGGAAGCCTGTTCATGAAGGCGAACCATTACTACTTAAGCGGCAGCCAGATGCGGAAGACGGGAGAAAATTCCTATCTCATCAACGATTGCACCATCACCACCTGCGACGGCAAAAACCCCGACTGGACCATCACGGGCTCTGAAGTCAGGGTCACCATTGAAGGGTACGGTACGGTAAAACATTCCGCCTTTCGAATTCGGGATCTCCCCGTTATCTACATCCCCTACATGGTCTTCCCGGCAAAAACCAAGCGTCAGACCGGCCTGCTTCCCCCCAGACTGGGTTATTCCACCCTCAATGGGGCAGAGGTGCAGATCCCCTTTTACTGGGCCATTTCCGACCAGACCGATGCCACCTTTTACCAGCGGTACCTGACCAAGCGGGGGTATATGCAGGGGGTGGAATTTCGGTACGTTGAAAGCAAGAACTCAATGGGCATTCTGGAATTTGACATCCTTTCAGACAAGGAAAGCCCCAAAAACATGACCGATGGTGATGCACTGGACATCAGCCCATACGCCCGTACCAACCAAACCCGTTACTGGTTGAGAGGACGGGCAGACCAGGATCTTCCTCAGGGGGTTGTGGCCCGTCTTGACGGGGATTTCGTCAGCGATCAGGACTATCTCAGGGAATTCGAAGAAAAACTTTACGGGTTTGAGGTTCGATCGAACCTGCAGGAAGAATCAAAACGGCCGGTTCAGGAAAAACGGTCTCCCACCCGAAGGTCGGCCCTGAGGCTCAGCCGGGACGGGGAGTCCTATACCCTCCAGGGCATTGCCAGCTATTATCAGCAGGTAGAAGATCCGGAGACCAAGGATCTCATGGAGCAGCCCGTCGGGGGACTGAACTTTGACCTTCTTCAAACACAGTTCAAGGATTGGCCGGTGTTTTTCAATTTTGAAACGGATTACGATTATATCTGGAGCGATGAGGCCAACAGGGGGCATGGACTCACCCTTTCTCCCCAGGTGAACTTCCCTTTCTGGCTGGGTCCCTACGTGGAATTTGAACCCTCTTTTCGTTACACTTACAATGCCCAATATATTGACAATAACCAGGGCGACAATAGCCATCAGTATCAGTCCCTTTATGAAGCCAACGCCAGGCTGGGCACCAATGCTGAAAAATTCTTTGACGTGTCCATGGGGAACGCCAATAAGCTCAGGCACAAGATTTCTCCCACCGTTTATTACACCTACCAGGGTTATAATAATGACGGAGAAGAAGCCCCCTGGTTCAGTCCCATTGAGCAGGACGACTATGGGACACCCTGGTACCTCACCTTTAACCAGGATGAGGGGAACCAGGACCGGAACCGGGTGACGTTTTCCCTTGAAAACTTCCTGGACGCCCGAATGGAGGACCAAAAAGGTAATATCGCCTACAACCAGTGGGCCATTTTTCGGCTGAATCAAGGGTACGATATCAAAGAGGCAAATGAGGACGGTGAAAATGAGCCGCTGACACCCCTGACGGCGGAGTTGATTGTAACGCCTTTTCCAACACTGGATTTAAGGGGCAGCACCGGCTGGAACCACTACGAGAGCACCTTTACCCAAACAACCCTTTCCGGAGAATTCACCGTTAATAGATACGGCGGCAGACAGGATTACTATGAAATCAATTATCAGTACTACAAATATGAGGAAAACGACCAGGCCAACATCAATTTCCGGACCAATATAAACCTGGCTTACGGGTTTTCAGTGGGCGGATCACTTCAAAGGGATCTGGAAGTTGAAAAGAATATCACCAGCACCGGATGGCTGGGCTACCAGGGGCAATGCTGGGGTGTGAAACTGGGTGCCGGAGCGGAAAGCGGCGATACCACCTTTATCGTGGCCGTTCGTCTGGTGGGATTGGGCTCCGCTGGAAGCTGGTAAGTTAGGTTTTAGGTATAAGGTTTAAGGTGTTAGATCTACCTTGTCACAACCTTAAACCTTACGCCCTATACCTTATACCTACCTAATGACTCGCCATTCGATCCAGTACCAGAACCACCAGAAATCCCACCACGGCAAGACCCAAAGCAAAGGTCACTTCCCCGGTCCATTGGGGGGGAAAAATGTTCTCCTGAACAATGGGGACTACCTTTCCCCCGCTGCCCACAATACTCTCCAGAGTTTCTTTAAACGGCCACACTTTTCTTAAAGAACCCAACATGAGGCCTGTCAAAAACGCCACCATATAATCGTGGTATCTTGTCAACAACCACCCCAGCAGGCGCGAAAAAGCTGCCAACCCCACACATGCCCCCGCCGCCACAATAAAAAGTACGAGAAGGTTTCTTTCGTTGACCGCTTCAAGAATGTACTGGTATTTTCCCAGAAGCACCAGGATGAAGGAACCCGATATACCGGGAAGAATCATGGCGCAGATGGCCAGTGCGCCCGAAACAAAAAGGAACCAGGGAGCATTGGGAGTGGCCCCGGGGACCATTCCCACAAGGAGATAAATTCCGGCGAAACCCGCCAGCAGGCTGCACCAGGTGGGAAGCCGCCAGCTTTGGACGCGCTTTACCACCGTCACCACCGATGCCAGGATTAACCCGAGAAAAAAAGACCATATGAGCACGGGCTCGTTTTGAAGCAGCCAGGAAAGGGCTTTTGAGAGGCTGAAAATAGCCAGAAGGATGCCGCACCCCAGGAACAGAAGAAAACGCCAGTGCGTGTGGCCCAGAAAATCCCGGATCTTACCGGAAAAAAGCAGCCTCACGCTTTCCAGATCAAACGACCGTATGGCGTCGATGAGTTCCTCATAGATACCCAGGATAAAAGCCATGGTTCCACCGGAAACACCCGGCACCACATCCGCCGCACCCATGCAGAACCCTTTGGCGGTCAGGAGCAGGTATGCCCCAAAAGATCTGCCATTATTGAATTTCATTGCATTTCCAATAGCGTTTTAGAATTTTAGAGGACTGAGGGAAAAGGGTTGTTCATGATTTTCCCCATCATAAGAAAATAATGGTCAACGCTCCCACGATCCAGCAATAGGGGGCGAAATAATAAAAATGCCCCTTTTTGACGATCCCCATCAGCAGTTTAAGGGCAAAGAATCCCACCAGTGCCGAAGTAATAAAACCCATCGCCAGGGGCGTCACCCCGACCCGTGCGATGGCATCGGATTCCAAATGGAGCCCCACAGCCCCAATAATTGCCGGAATGGAGAGCAAAAAAGAAAATCGCCCGGCGGTTTCACGCTTCAATCCCAACAAAAGCGCACACACGATGGTGGAACCCGAGCGGGAAATCCCGGGGACAATCGCCAACCCCTGGGCAGTTCCAATGGCAAGGGCCATCCAGACCCCCACCTGATCCCATTTGCCATGGCTTCGCGAAATGAATTTTGTAAGTCCCACAATGATGCCGGTCACCATCAGCATAACACCCACGGTGGTGACAACCCCGAACAGCTTTTCCAGGGGATCCTTAAAAATCAAACCGATAATCGCCGTGGGGATGGAACCCACCACCACCATCAGGGCGAGCAAAGCATGGGACCCAATCCCGACCCCGCTCTCTCCGCCGGGCGTCACCCAGGCCCACAGTTCCTGGATCATCTTCCTGAGATCCGACCGGAAATAAATGCACACAGCCAACAGGGTCCCCAGATGCAGAGAAGTGTCCAATAAAATTTCAGGCTCTTTGAACCCCAAAAGATTCTCAAAGATGACCAGATGGCCGGAACTGCTGACCGGCAGAAACTCCGCCAATCCCTGAACGATCCCGAGCAATACGGTTTCAAAGTTGGTCATTGGACGTCACTCCTTGAATTAACTTGAATTAAAAGGATCGGTTTTCAGCGTTTATCATTCGGATCATCCTTCCACAAAGCGATCATGCCATCAATGGGCGCCTTGAAGTATTCCGCCACAACGTGGCATTTCGCCCTAAAAAGAAAAAAGACCGGGGTTGCCAACTCCCGAAAGTAGACGGTTTCAAAATTGGCCATGCCCTTGGCAAGAATCAGATCCGCCTCCTCCACCAGTGACGAAAACTCTTGAGATACATGACGCCAGTCAACACCGGCGCCATCCGTACCGGTATCCATGGTTTCACCGAACAGTCCGCTGATGGAGACCGATTCAAGCTCCACACCGGTCAAATCGTTCAATCCCGGCCCTCCCTTGACCACCAACACGGTCCGGGAAGCGCAATTCTGGATATATTGAAAAAGTGGAAAATCAAAGAAAACCTCGCCGGCATTGTCCGTCAGGTACAGGACCAGGCCCGGCTTTTTCGCCAGGAAATCCTGCAATCGGTCCAGATCGTCATGAAAATAGGCCAGCTCATTCCCGGCATGTTCAGAAACGCTGGCCAGGGCATCATCCGGAGAGCGAAAGAAATCGAGGCTGTTTCCCAAAAGCGCCAGGTTGGCAGAAGACCTTAAATCACCGGGCACCCGGCCTTTCACTTCTGAAAAAACCGATTCCGCCCGGGCCATTTCCGTTGCTTTAAAAATTTTATAAGGGTCTGCGACCCCCGACACCCCTCGAATTACCCTCAAGATCTCATTGGCGGTCTCAGGCGAAGACCAACCATTTTTTTCCGCATCCGCCAGGATCGTTTTCGTTTCCGACCGTATGTGCGCCTGAAAAGTAAGCGCTTTGCCCCCCACCATGCGGGCCACGTCCTCTGACAACTTCTTAAGGCAATGGGTGCATCGCGGATCGGGCTGAAGTGGCTTTATTTCCGGATCTAATTTTAAATCATTGAAAGAATTTGAATCATTGCCCAAAATGGCATCCCCCACTTATTTCGTGCACACTCAAAAAAAACGATGGCGCCTGGTGATGCTTTTCTAGTATAAGGCCATAGGGGTATTGTCAACTGGTTTATGAACCCCCAAATTTATTGGGATTCCTTTTGGCTTGACACACCATTTGAATTTCCGTATTCCTTTTCTTCAGAACAGTGATTTTTTATCAGCTATCAGCTACGCATATCCTCAAAGGGAAAAACAGCCCAAAATAAGGGATCATATACATGGCCGCAAGGGTTGGTTCAAGCGGTCCGTACAGATGAGGAATTGATATGCCCAAAATTCTGATTGTCGATGATGAATGGCTCACAAGGCTTGAAATCGAAGAGATGCTCACTGATCTGGGTTATGACGTGGCCGGGCAGGCGGAAACAGGTGCAGAAGCCGTTGTCATGGCCCGGGAGCTGAACCCCGACCTTGTGCTCATGGACGTGGAAATGCCTGGAGAGATGAATGGCATAGATGCGGCCAGGGAGATCAAGGCGGAGTTGGGAACCCCCATCGTTTTTGTATCGGGATACGGAGATCCGGAGTACATTGAAGCCGCAAAGGAAATAGCCCCCTTTGGCTATGTGATGAAACCCTTTGATGAAAGAGAGATTCATGCCTTTGTGGAAATCGCCCTTTCCAAGAGGGAATTGGAACTGAATCTGGAAGAAGCCAATGATACGTTGGAACGGCGTGTGGAAAGCCGCACCGCGGAATTAGCTGAAGCGAATAAGCAGTTGAAAGAAGAAAACGAAGCGCGCAAACGGACTGAGGAGGCGCTGCGGGAAAGCGAGGGGCACCTGAGATCCTTAATGGAAAGTGCCTCTAATTTTTCCGTTTATCGGTTGATTGCCGATAGCGATGATCCCAGTTTTCTCAGAGTGATATTTGTGAGTCCTTCAATTATGGACATCATGGGTGTTTCCGATCCGATGCGCTTTGAGACATGGTTTGAACGCATCCACCCGGATGATGTGGAGAGGATCGTTAGAGCCAATATGGAGGCATTCAAGACAAATCGATTTGACGAAATCATGAGGATATACCATCCTCAGAAAGAGAAATGGATATGGATACATGCTATATCCGCGGGCTTTAAAGACCAAAAACACCAACGCACATATGTGAATGGAATATTGATTGACGTTACCAGGGAAAAGGAGGCGGAAAAGGCCCTACAGGAAAGTGAAGAGAAATTTAGATTAATTGCAGAAAATTCAATTGATGCTATATGGCAGACGGATTTAAACAACAAAGTAACATATATTTCTCCTTCGTCAATTAATATTGGCGGATATACGCCTGAAGAGGTGATGAGATTCGAAAATGCCCTGGAACTCTATGATGATGAACTCAGAACCTTGATAATGACTGAAATGGGTAAACTCTTGCAGCGACCCATTGAAGAACTGAAGCATTATGTTATCCCGAGGATTGAAGGTAGAGGCTTACACAAAGATGGACACAAAGTCTGGCTTGAAATTCAGGCCAAATTCATTTTTGAAGGGAACATGGTTGTAGGTGTTCAAGGCATTTCTCGGGATATTTCTGAAAGAAAGAAATCTGAGGAAGCACTGCGGGAATCCGAGGAAAGATATAAGAAGCTGTTTGATACCAGTCCGGAAGCCGTAGCTCTGGTCGATGAAGAGGGCAGATTCTTGACGGCTAATCCTTCCATGAAGAAGAGGTTTGAACAAGATATTGAGGGGAAAACCTGGCACGAACTAATGCCAAAAGATCTTGCAGAAAGTCGTTTAGCGCAAGCGCGGCAGGCGCTCAGGAACAACGAGACGGTATTTTTTCAGGACGTCAGAGCAGGCAGATACATGGAAAATTTTTATGTTCCAGTCCCCGCTTCTGGTAAGAAAAGAACATTCCAGGTCATTGTCAGAGATATTACCTCACAAAAAAAGGCTGAGAAAGAGCGAGAAAACTTGGAAGCCCAGCTCCAACATGCGCAGAAAATGGAAGCGATAGGAACCCTCGCAGGAGGGGTGGCCCACGATCTCAACAATATCCTGGGGGGTCTTGTAAGCTATCCCGAACTGTTATTGCTGCAACTCCCCGAAGACAGCCCTTTAAGGAAATCAATTCTAACCATACAAAAGTCGGGAGAAAAAGCGGCAACGGTTGTTCAGGATTTATTAACGTTGGCAAGGAGAGGCGTTGTTGTCACTGAAGTGGTCAATCTGAACGATGTTATCGCTGAACAATTGAAAAGCCCCGAGCATGAAAAGCTTCAGTCATACCACCCCGGAGTTCATATGGATACCCATCTTGAAAAAGACACTCTCAACATACTGGGATCATCCACTCACCTCTCCAAGACCGTCATGAACCTGGTTTCCAATGCTGCCGAAGCCATGCCCGAAGGGGGGGAAATTTCCATATCCACGGAGAACCGATACATTGATAAACCCATAGGCGGGTATGACAATGTAAAAGAGGGCGATTATGTGGTTCTTATCATCTCCGATACCGGAACCGGGATTTCTCCGGATGATATGGAGAAGATATTTGAACCGTTCTATACCAAAAAGAAGATGGGAAAAAGCGGAACAGGCTTAGGCATGGCTGTAGTATGGGGAACGGTCAAGGATCATAACGGATATATCGATGTCCAAAGCACTGAAGGCAAGGGAACGACATTTACCCTTTATTTTCCGGTAACCCGTGAAAAATTACCTGAAGATAAATCCCATCTCGCCATTGGGTCTTATAGCGGTGATGGGGAATCCATTCTGGTCATAGATGATGTGGAAGAACAAAGGAACATCGCCTCGGGAATGCTCGAAGAGTTGGGTTATTCGGTGGAAATGGTTTCAAGCGGGGAAGAGGCTGTTGAATATCTGAGGACCAACAAAGTTGATTTATTGGTATTGGATATGATTATGGACCCGGGGATGGATGGGCTCGACACCTACAGGAAAATCCTTGAACTGCATCCAGGGCAGAAAGCGCTCATAGCCAGTGGATTTTCTGAAACAGAGCGTCTCAAAGGGCTTCAAAAATTAGGTGCGGGAGCATATATCAAAAAGCCCTTCTTGCTGGAAAAGATAGGGATTGCCGTCAAAGAAGAATTGGAAAAATAGAGGGGTTTTTGGTCTGCCATATCTCACATTCACAGGGAGAATAAAGAAACAATGGTCATTGCAAACGTAATTGTGGGTCTTGCACTCCTGATTCTTGGGAAGAGGCTTTTCTGGCTTTTTGTGGGCGCCATCGGCTTTATAGGCGCCAGTGATGCGGCTGCCGTTTATTTCAGCAGCCTGCCCCATTGGCAGATTCTCATTATATCACTTGCAGCCGGTATTCTGGGCGTATTGCTGGCGCTCTTTTTTCAAAAGCTGGCCATCCTTCTTGTGGGATTTTATGCCGGGGGGTATCTGGCGGTTTCCCTGTTCAACACACTGAATATGGCCTCACCCCCTGCCCTGCCCTGGGCACCGTTTGTCGTGGGTGGTCTTTTAGGGGCCGTTCTGCTATATCTCCTTTTCGACTGGACGCTTATCGTCCTTTCGTCTCTTGCAGGTGCCACCTTTATTTCCCAAACGATTCAACCATTGAGCATCCCTTCCCCAATCGTTGTGGCGGCATTGTTTCTGGCAGGTATCATCATACAGGGCAGTATGATGAAAAAAGGGAAAAGGTAAGGTGGGGCCAATGGGCGGATTTGCCGAAATGCATAACGAACGATTCTGATATGGGAAAGGAAATTATGTTTATAGAACTACTTAAGAAACGGCGGAGTATCCGGCAATTTCAAGACAAACCTGTGGAACAGGAAAAGATTGACACGCTCGTAGAAGCCATGTTGCGATCACCTTCGTCGAGGAGTTTCAATCCATGGGAATTTGTCGTTGTGACAGACCCTCAGACAATAGGAGAACTGTCACAGTCAAAACCTCATGGTGCTTCATTTATGAAGCATGCACCTCTGGTGATTGTGGTGTGTGCAGATTCAACAAAAAGTGATGTATGGGTTGAGGATTGTTCCATCGCCGCACTTATTCTTCATTTTGAAGCCACTGATTTAGGCCTTGGGAGTTGCTGGGTTCAGATCCGCATGCGTGAACACAGGACAGGAATTTCGTCGGAAAAATATGTGAAAAACCTGCTCGGTTTAAGGGATGAAATAGTGGTTGAAGCGATGGTAGCCATTGGCTACGGCAAGGAAGAGAAGGAAGGCCATCCCGCGTCTTCCCTGCTGTATGAAAAGGTGAGCTACAAATGATGGAAACAAAAGAATTGACGAAAAGGTGTCATGACCTGAGTTTTGATGCGTGGCCCGAAGAGGTCATTGACCGGGTGAAATACCTTACCCTGGACTATCTGGGCGTTGCCGCACGGGGGTCCTTGAGTGAGTCCAGCGCCCCTATCCTGAACTTTGTTTCCAATAGAGGTATGGTCCAGGAAGGGGCAGTGGTCACAGGGACGGACTTGAAGGCCGATCCCACCTATGCCGCTCTCGCAAACGGGACATTTGCGCACTCCATAGAGCTTGACGATGTGGTCAACGAGGCATCTCTTCACCCGGCTGTGGTCATCATGTCCTCTGCCCTGGCAGCCTCTCACATTGCCGGAAGTGGTGGCAGGGCGTTTATTGAGGGGATCGTTGTGGGTTACGAAGCCATGATCCGGTTGGGCTTTGCCCTTGATCCAAAAGCCCATTATGCACAGGGTTTTCACCCCACCGGCACCTGCGGAACCTTTGGGTCAGCGTTAACGGCTGCGAAGATTCTGGGATTGGATCAGGAGGCTATGACCAACGCCCTGGGAATCGCGGGCAGTCAAGCCGCCGGATCCATGGAATTCTTGTCGGATGGCTCGTTTACCAAGCGTTTTCACGCGGGTTGGGCCGCCCACAACGGTCTTATTGCGGCCCTTCTTGCCCGTGAAGGTTTCACCGGGCCGGGGACGATTATTGAAGGAAAATATGGGTTTTTGAGTTCTTATTCACCCAATTCCGATCCCTCGTCTCTTCTTAAGAACTGGGGTGATCCTTTCAAGGTGATGAAATCGAGCATTAAGCCCCATGCCTGCTGCCGCTACAAACAGGGGCCCATAGATGGTATTTTGGAGATAATGCATGAAAACAGCTTGAACCCTTCGGATGTTGAAGAAGTCAAATTGGGGATTTTGAAAGCGGGATTTCCCATCGTTGCTCATCCGGAAGAATCCAAATACAACCCCAAGTCGATTGTGGACGCGCAGTTCAGTATGCCCTTCGGGGCTGCAGTTGCAATCCTACGTGGGAAGGCAACATTGGAAGAGTACACACAAGAAAACATGATGTCCGCTGAAATCAAAAAAATGATGGAAAAGATACATTGCGTGGAGGACCCGGAACTTGAACGCCATTACCCCAAAAAATGGCCGGCCTCTGTGCGCCTGACAACGAAGGGCGGGCAACAATATCATATGAAAATTGAATTCCCTAAAGGTGATCCCGAAAACCCCCTCACGTGGGATGAGCTGATCCACAAATTCAAAAGTCTCATTCCCCCAGTCTTTTCTCATGAAAGAGGCGATGAAATTATTCGTTATGTTAGGAAGATAGAATCAGCGAAAGATTTAAAAAGTCTTTCAAGGCTCCTGTCAAAATCTTAAAAAGCTGTACTGCATACTCTCCTCAAATGGTGATATGCCGAAACCCTGGGTAAAATTCTATGAATACAGACGTCATAAAATCAAACATTGAGGCAACCCTCATTACATGGTTGAAGAAGATTCCCGTTATCTCATTTATCGCCGGAACGAGGGGATGGTTTTATCTAATCAGCTGGTCACATCGAATCACCGGTATTCTTCTGGTGATTTCCCTGTGGGCCTATCTTTATTGTTTTGAAGCAATACAGGCTTCCCAGAAGGGGTTCATTCTGACTTTACTCCTGTGGATACTGGCCATCCCCATGGCCTTTCACGGGTTCAACGGGGCCAGGCTGATTCTCTATGAGTGTTTCGGGAGCCGGAATGATGATGACATGATCCGATGGGTTTTTGCCCTCTCTTTTTTCTACGTGTTCGTATTGGGGATGCTCATGGTGATGGGAAACCAGATGGTATCTCCATTCTTGTACTGGGTGATTATGTTGGCTCAGGCCCTGGCTGTTGCCCATGGCGTTAAAGCGAGGATATTAAAGAACAGACATTCTGTTTTATGGAAGATGCAGAGAATCAGCGGGTCCTTTCTTCTGATCATGGTACCTGCCTACTTTCTGTTCATCCCGCTTAACGCAAACCCGGAGATCGAAGCGAATGCCTTAGCCACAGGTATTCAAGGGTTTTTCTTAGTGGTCGTTTATATCCTGCTCCTTATGAGCGCACTTTTTCATGCCGGGTATGGGGTTTGGTCCGTGTTGAGTGATTATCTCCCTTCCGGAGGTCTAAGGAAAGGACTGGCTGCTCTCGTTACATTAATCACATTGATTCTGGCTTGGATCGGCCTGCTTGCAACTTTATAGTATTTGAGAACTGAAAGGAGTTTCCCCGAACAATGGCTCAAAGATTAAAAATTTCTTCCACACTGCGTTGTGATGTCCTGATTATTGGGGCGGGGGGGGCCGGCCTTCGATGTGCATCTGCCGTATTGGAGAAAAAACCAGACACCCATATCATTGCCGTTACCAAAGTGGCGAGCCCCCAGAAATCCCACACCCAGACCGCCCAGGGTGGGATGGCCGCCGTGGATCCCCGTGATCCCATGGATAAACCCATCTATCATATGTTCGACACCTGGAAAGGTTCTGACTGTATTGCGGATCAGAACATCATTAAAAAGATCGTTGAAGCGGGGTGGGAACAGGCGGTCTGGATGGAAAACCGCGGCATGCATTTTACGCGCAGGGAGGACGGAAAACTCAATAAAAGGACCTTTGGCGGGCATACGGTGAACTTTGGCGAATCATCCGCTTTCAGGTGCGTATTCGAGGCCGACCGGACAGGTAAAGGCATCATGGATAATGTGTGGGGTGAGAGCATCAAAGGGGGGACAAAATTCATCAATCAGGCAGTTGTCACTGAGCTTCTGATGAAAGGCGACAGGTGTGTGGGAGCGGTCATATTTAAGCAGAAGGAGGGGGAGTTTGTCAGTATCCTGGCCAAGGCAACTGTTTTTGCCACAGGCGGCAACGGGCAGGTCTTCAAAGTCACCACAAATTGCCGCCAGAATACAGGGGATGGAAACGCCGTTATTCTTCAGGCCGACCTGCCGTTGATGGACCCGGAGGCGATCCAGTTCCACCCCACGGGAATCGTGGGCCCCGGTATTCTTGCCAGTGAGACACTGCGATCCGTCGGGGGTATCCTCCGCAACAGGGAATTGGAGCCCTTTATGGAGCATTACGCCCCCAAGATGAAAGAACTGGCGCCCCGGGACCTGGTGGCCCGTGCCATAGAAACGGAGATCCGAGAAGGAAGGGGTATCCTGAATCCCGATCACAATATTGAACATGTGTGGATCGACCTGAGGCACCTGCCCGATTACGTCCACGATGTGGAGCTACCCGAGGTTTCGGGTTTCTTTAAGAAGTTTATCAATCTGGATCCCAAAAAGGATCTCTGTCCGGTTCGACCGAGCAACCATTACCAGATGGGTGGGATTCCCACCAACGAAAACGGGGAAGTTCAGAAAAATCAGCGGGAAACCGTTCCCGGCCTGTTTGCGGTGGGTGAATGTGCGGCAGCCAGTTTTCACGGGTTTAACCGCCTGGGAACAAACTCCCTTCTGGAATTGATTACCATGGGAAAATTTGCCGGGGAAAAGATCATAGAAACCCTTGGGGAGGACGTGCCCCATGCCCCTCAGGAAGCGGGAGAACGCTCCTTTTCTCTTTTTTCATCGTTTATGGCGGCCGGCGGCAAGGACAACCTCGGGAAAATTCGTGAAGCGATGAGGAATCTCATGACAGAGAAGGTGGGCGTCTTCCGAACGGAACAAGGCATGACTGATGCCATGGAGGGCTTAAGGGAACTCAAGGAGCGGGCGGATAAGACCGCATTGGCCAGCCGGAGTCTGATCATGAACCAGGACCTTATTCAGAGATGGGAGTTGAATAATCTATTGGACAATACCATGGTCATCACAAAAGGGGCCCTGAATAGAAAGGAATCGAGAGGGGGACACTTCCGGGATGATTTTCCGGTAAGAGATGATACGCTTCACTATCATACCCTGGCCTATAGGACGGCGTTTGGGAATGTTCAATTGGAAAAGCGGCCTGTTGACATGAGCCTGTATGAGGCAAAAGGCGAGCATTACGAAAAATTCGGGGTCATTGAGCGAAAATACTGACAGAGGACCCGGGAAATGGTCAACGAAATAAAAGGATAATTTATGCAGGAGATATACCATATCACGCTAAATATTACGCGGTATGATCCGGAAAAAAAGAAGACCTGGGTGCAGGAATACCATTTGAAGGCAGGCAGGATTCTTCGCTTCACGGATCTCTTTCGGAGAATCAACAACGAGCTTGACCCGACCCTGGCCTGGAATTCGTCATGCGAGCATGCCCAGTGCGGAACCTGCGCGGTTCAGGTCAACGGGAAACCCCTGCTTGCCTGTGAACTTCTGGTTGAAAATGCCGTGGCTCAGTTTGGCACCTCTGTCTTCAAAATCGAACCCATCACCGCAGCTCCCGTGGTGCGAGACCTGATTGTGGATCTGGAGCAGGCATACGACAGAGTCCACAAAGCAAAGCCCTACATTATCGAAGGGGCAAAAAAATCGACGGCACAAGATGAGATCCAGATCTTGCCCCGGGATCTGGAACGATACGTGGAGGCGACCCGTTGTATCAACTGTTTTTGCTGTGCCACCGCCTGTATCAGCAGTCAGAAAGGGTTTATGGGGCCCAATGCCGTGATGGCCAGCATCATCCGGCTTATGGATCCACGCGAGCAGGCCAAAGAGGAACGATTGGATTTACTGTACAGTGAGGAGGGGATTTACCGCTGCCATACATCCAAGGCCTGCTCATTTGTCTGCCCCAAAGAGATTGACGTGGCGCACTTCATTGCATTGGCAAAAGAAGGCAGGTTCAAGGAGACAGATTAGGGAAGTACACCGATGAATATAAAGATATTGGGTAATGGCGGTGCCATCAACGACGGGCTTCCATATAATGCTTTTGTGATAAACGGCACGCTACTATGCGAAACACCTCCAGATATAATGTTGTCAATCCACAATAATTCAATAGACCTTCATTCAATTAATACGATTTATATTTCTCATTTGCATGGTGATCATATCTTTGGGCTCCCTTTTTTAATTTTGTCCGCCTTCTACCTCAATGTTAGAACCGAAAAAACATTGTCCTTCAAAATCCTCGGACCCGAAGGCCTGGAAAGGATGTCGGAAAATTTACTTGATGCTGCTTTCACCTCGAATCATCCCTGCTTGAAGTGGATGAAAGAGTTTTGTACTTTTCTTGAAATAACCGAAATGTCAAGACCGGATTTGGTTGATGGATTTCAAACATCTATCTTCAAATTGGACCATTTAATAGAGACATACGGTTTCTCCCTTGCGCATGAAGTTGAAAGTGTAGATTTTGCCTATGTGGCTGACACCCGCTGGTGTGAATCTCTCCGTGCTGTGTTAAATAACAAGCCACGCGTTGTATTGATCGATCTTAACGGTGAGGATAATGATCATAAACGCGTTCATCTATCCATTGGAGATTTGATGCGAAAGGCGATTCCGCTTACGGGAAGACAAACAAAGTATTTCGGGACCCATCTAAGGAAAGAGTTCCACACGACAGTTTCCTGTGTGAATTGTGCCAGGCCCGGGATGGATATCAATCTGTGAGAGTACCCCAACCTGGCGCTCTTGCTCAGACCCTTGTTAACAGGTTAATTCCGATGATCAGAATGGCTGCAAAGACAACGACCCTGAAAGCTAACAACGAAAAGACCCTTTTCAAATCACCTGCGCAAAGACCGTGAGAACCTCATCGGGCGTTTCACCTTGGCCTGACAGTCATTCCCCTTTCACAAAACCTCTTCTTCAGGAGATGTCACCTCTCCCACTCTTTTTAGTATGGGGTCCGGCAGCCCTTCATAGAGTTTGAGAAATTTTTTGTTGATCTCCTTGTTCGCATTTTCAAAGAGGCTCTCTCCACGCGCATTGCATTCCACCATGAAGGGGCCAAAATTTTTCACTTCCAATATCCACATGGCCTGTGCCAGACCGAGTTCTTCCTTCCAGGCGACGTCTTTGACCCCTATAATGCCCCTTCCGTAGATGGCGCCAAGGCCATATCCCACTGTGGTTAGGTAAATCGTGTTGTTCTTGGTAAACGTATCTTTATATACCTTGCGGGACATTCCGCCTTTTCCGATGACGAATCGGATGTCATAGCGGCTGAGGAATTCAGGCATGTATTTGGCAAAACGAAAACTCGCCGTTGCCGTCACAGACGGAACATTATAGACGCCGGGCGCGGTTTCGCTTATGGCCGGCGAGCAGTGAAAGGTCGCCCCTCCGAGTGTTCGAGGGTCAATAGGGGGTTCCATGTTTTTGTCAAAAATCATACTATAGAGGCCTTCCCGTCCAGTAAAGACCAAGCCATTTAAAAATACCGCGTCCCCCAGTTCAAGGGATTCAATATCATCACGCGTGGCAGGAAGTGTTATGCTGACTTCACGAATCTCACTTTGGTTTTGTTTTGTCATCTCTGTACTCCTGTCTTAATCTAGTGTCCGTCTACGAATGAGAAAATTTGTTCGAGTTCAAGGAAGGCGATGATTGTAACCGCAAGAATACATTTAAGTATTTTGAGGATTACAATTTGAGCCTGACGCAGAAATCGGGCAAATTGGCCATTTGTGGATGGGCACTAATCTATGGTGTCCCTTCGGTAGTATGGGGTAAACCACCGTGGGTCTTCCCGGTACTCAACGCTATTATCAGCAAAAAGACGGACCGTTTTTCTTCTATGGGCATAGCAGAACTGCTGGATTCCCACGGGCATGCCGCCGGTGTGGGCATACGCCGCTTCAATATGGATATCCAATACCGCGGAGTTCCCGGGAAATCCCATGGGACCAAAGCCCGCGTCATTCCCAAGCGCGATGAGTTCTTCTTCCAGTGCTGCAATTTCCGGATCAGGATTCCTATCGCCCAAAAGGCGTAGACAAGCCGCCTCCTTTGAGAGCCGAACGCATACATCTTTTGTGCCGCCTACACCGATTCCGATGACGGCAGGCTGACACGACATACCCCTGCGAAGAAATTCGGCCAACGTATCAAGAAAGAACCGTTTCAGCCCTGGAATTCCATCTGAAGGAAACAGCATCCGGTAATCACCCCCAAAGAGCCCTCCCTTATGGACCACCGTGATATCCATCCAATCCGCATCCGGCTCAAAGCTATAATCGACAGTAGGTGCGTGAAGGCCCACATTGTTGTTATGGTCCTTTCTTGAAAAGGGGTGTACGCGATTGGGCCGCAGGGGAATACTGGCTGTGGTGTCCGCCGTTGCCTGTCGAAGCGACTTTTCGAGTTGGACCATGCCGCCCTCTATCAGGGCATTATTGCCGATCTTCGCGTAATATCTCGGAAGACCGGTGTCCGCACACATGGGGCTTCGATCTTTGATGGCGGCATCATAGTTTTGAAGGATATTTTCCAAAACATATCGGGAGTAATGGTTTTTCTCCTCTGACGCTAACTGCTCAACTTTCTGTTGCACATCTTTCGGGATCTCAATGGCTGCCGTTACATTCAGTTCCCGTGCAGCCTCCAATACCGTACCTGCGTTTATCATGATGACTCCTTTCCATGTAAAGTATTACCTTAACCGAAGAATTTCTTCTTGACAAATGGTTAAAATACAATATACAATACACAATATGCATTGTGCAAGAGATTTTTAACCGGCCGCTTATATTTTTTATTTCGCTTTTTCGAGTAAAAAGAGACCGGTCCCCACTGTAGGGCATTTGATGGAACGACTTCCAGAACGTACCAACCTTAGGGATCAAATCTATGACATCCTGAAAAGAAGGATTGTCTTCCGAGAGATTGAACCAGGGGAGAAGATTAACGAAGAAGACCTGGCAAAGTCATTGGGTGTCAGCAGAACGCCTATCCGGGAAACCCTCCTGCGTCTGGAGCATGAGGGTATTGTAAAAATCATACCCAGACGCGGTGCATTTGTTGTCTCGCAATCAAAAGCGAAGGTCATGAACCTGTTTGAAGTGCGAGAGGTGTTGGAAGGGTTGGTTGCGCGGTTGGCCACGGAAAACATGAACCGCGCGCTTTTTGATCGCCTCAAGCGTTCACTGGAAAAAGTCAGCTCCGTGGATGGCGACAACAATAGACTGCTGAAATATACCCCTGCTGATGTTGAATTTCATGCCTTGCTGTTGGAGGCCTGTGACAATGAACTGCTTACGAATATGATGGAGAGCGTCAATATCCACCTTCAAATGGTCAGGTTGCGGACCGTCGCGCTTCCCGGAAGACCTGAACAAACTGTTAAAGAACATTATAAAATTTTAGCAGCAATTGAGAAAATGGATTCCTCACTGGCGGAAAAGCTGATGAGGAAACATGTGGCAAGCGTGAGAAAAGATGCGCTCAAAAACATGCCGTTAATGAAATAAGGAGGCAGGGCAATATGATGCATACTGAGATGGCCCGCTTGTCGAAATTCAGCCATAGAAGTCAAATGTGGGACGTAACCGGAATGTGGGCCTTTGTTCTCCATCGAATCACCGGCCTTGGTCTTGTGTTCTATATTCTACTGCACACCATCCTCATGGGCGGTTCTCTTTTGTCAGGAAAAGAGGATTTTGATGCGACCCTATCGGTACTCATGGGAAATCCTGTTTTCGAAGTGCTCGATATCATGCTGCTTGGAGCGGTACTTTACCACGGTTTCAACGGTATTCGCATATTGCTGTTTGATTTGGGAATAGGCATTTCGGTCAACAGCCAAAGAAACATATTTCGGATATTCATGGGCGCAGCGGCCATTTTATGGTTTTGGTCCATTGCCCTAAAATTCAGTCATTAAGGGGATCAGCACATGCATGCCTGGACGTGGTTTTTGCAAAGAATCAGCGCCGTTATATTAGTCATTGCCTTGGGATTGCACATCGGATTTCTTCACTTTAGTAATGCCGGAGAGCCCCTCAATTACAGCGACATCATGGTCCGTCTTAAGACACCGGTTTTCATCTCGCTGGATATCCTGCTGTTGATTTTCGGCCTTTATCATGCCTTGTACGGCCTATACTCTATTTTCCTCGACTTCGATTCCGGGAAAAAAGAAAAACTTGTTGTGCTCGGACTCCTTGTCGTCATGGGATTGGGTTTTGTGGGTTTTGGAATTTTCGGCCTCTTTTACACGATCCGTTCGCTTTAGACCGTTCCCGGGAAAAGTCTATTTCTTGGAGAGAAAAAATGCCAGATCTATTACATGTCAAAGTTTTCCGTTACAACCCTGAGAGCGACATTGCCCCCAAATACGATAATTTTGAAGTGCCTGTTTTCAATAATATGGCCATACTGGATGTGGTCATGCATATTCAGAACTACATGGACCGCTCTCTCTCTTTCAGGTTTTCCTGCCGTATCGGCATGTGCGGTTCCTGTGCCATGTACGTCAACGGAAGGGCCCGGTTGGCCTGCAGGACTCAAGTGTCTGCGCTAAAAACCCAAAACATAACCATTATGCCGCTGCCCAACTTCCCTATCATTCGCGATCTGGTGGTGGCTATGGCGCCGTTTTTTGAAAAATGGAAGAAAATCAAACCCTATTACCTGCCCAAGAAAGAGATCAGTGAGCCCGTCACTGTCAGACCCGATTCAAAAGAACGGGAGTTCATCGATGACATGCTGGATTGTATCAGTTGCGGTTGCTGCTATTCAGCCTGCTCCATGGTGGCCACCAACAAGGAATATTTAGGGCCGGCCGCCCTTAACCGAGCCTACACGCTGATTGCTGACAAACGGGACGCGATCCGGGTTGAAAGGTTAAAGGTCGTAGATCGATCATACGGGGTCTGGCGGTGTCACACACAGTTCAACTGTGCGGAAGCCTGCCCCAAGAACATCGTTCCTACCCGGTCTATTCAAAACTTGAAGCGGCGTTGTGTGCTGAAAAAATTCGGCATATTTAAATAAAGGACGCTGGAGAAGGAGTGAACGCATTGTGGAAGTCATAAAGACCGACATACTGATCCTTGGTAGTGGTGGCGCAGGGCTCTTTGCCGCCCTGCGCGCTTACGACAGCAACCCTCGTCTCAAGATCACCATGGCGACCAAGGGATTGATCGGGAAATGTGGATGCAGCAGGATGGTACAGGGTGGGCTCAACGTGGTCCTGAATGAAAATGACTCTCTGGAAAAGCATTTTAACGACACCCTTAAGGGCGGAGGATTCATCAATAATCAGGATTTAGCCTGGACTTTGGTGAGTGAGGCCCCCAAGACGGTTCACGAGCTGGAGGTCAAGGTTGGATGTTTCTTTGACCGGGCTGAGAACGGAAAGATTCATCAGAAACCCTTTGCAGGCCAATCCTTTGACCGGACGGTGCACGTGGCTGATCTGACAGGGATACAGATCATCAGCCGAATGACCGATCAGATATTTGCCCGGGACATCAGGGTATTTGAAGAGACCCGTGGTCTTGATTTGCTACGCTCCAAGGATGGAACGCGAATCGTGGGGGCGGTACTCTCAAATATCAGAACCGGCGAGATTTTTGTCGTGAACGCCAAAGTCACCATAGTTGCCACAGGGGGCTGTGCATCCATGTACAAAATCTCAGCCCCATCTTTTGACAAGACCGGTGACGGCATGGCCATGTGTTTCAGGGCCGGGGCTGAATTTGTCGATATGGAAATGGTCCAGTTTCACCCAACAGGCCTGATTGCCGGAAAATCCCGACTTAACGGCAGCCTCCTTGAGGAAGGACTAAGGGGCGCCGGGGCCAGACTCTATAATGGCCAGGGAGAACGGTTTATGAAACAATACGATCCAGAGCGTCGGGAGAGATCGACCCGGGATCGGGTGGCGCGGTCCAGCTATATGGAGATCATGGCGGGACGGGGGACAAAGAACAATGCCGTATATATCGATGTGACCCATCTGGGCGCCGAATTTGTTGAGAAAACATTTCCGGGCATGGTCGAGCGGGTCAAAGACATCGGCAAAGACCTGGCCAGAGAAAAGGTCGAAGTGACCCCCACAGCCCATTATCAGATGGGTGGTGTCAGTGTAGGCACAGATTGCCAGTGCAATTTGAAAGGACTCCTGGTGTGCGGAGAAGATGCGGGTGGAACCCATGGTGCCAACCGGCTCGGGGGTAACGGGATATGTGACTCAACCGTATACGGCCGGAGGGCCGGAGACGTGGCAGCGGCCCTGGCATTGGAAGAAGATTTGCATCCCCATCAGGATTCACAGGCTGAAAAGATAAGAATGCGCTGGCTTAAGCCTTTTTTGGGAGGCTCTGGAGGGAATGTTTACGAGATTCGGAATGAGATCGAAGACCTCATGTGGGAAAAGGCAGGCCTGGTCCGTAACGGCAACAAACTCATGGAGGCGGCGGATCGGCTGGATGTGCTTTTGGAAGAGATGGGGAATGCCAAAGTGGCAGACAGATTTCGGGCGCAATACCATATGGAATGGAACAACATCATCGATGTGACCAACCTGATTACCGTATGCAGGATGGTCGTAAATTCGGCGCACTGCAGGGAGGAGAGCCGGGGTGCCCACTACAGAGATGATTTCCCCGAGACCGATAACGAGGATTGGTTAAAAAACATATATCAGAAAAAAGGGGACGGATTTCAACTGGTGGTGACACAAAAACCTGTTGAGCTGAATCGTTTCAAGAGGGAAGAAATAGAAGAAAGGTTTTTTGAGAAAGTGAAGCATTGATTAAGGGTCTCGGCAAAGAATAAATGCACGAGATGTCGGAAGTATTAAATTGACGCAAGACCATGAATGGAGAGTTCTGAATTATGGATTTTCAACTGACCAAAGAGCAAAAACAGATTGTCGCCTCCCTTGATGAAGTCGGGAGAGATGTGTTCGCTAAAAAAGCAGCGCGTTGGGATGAGAACCATGAATACCCCTGGGAAAACATCGAGCAGCTAAAGGAATTGGGCGTTTTGGGAATGACCATCCCTGAAGCTTACGGTGGGCAGGAAAGCCCCCTCATTGACGCGATTTTGGCAATCGAAACCACCGCAAAATACTGTGGCGTCACCGCCCGTGTGATTGTTGAAACCAATATGGGGGCCCTTGGCTGCGTCATGGCCTACGGCACCGACGAGCAACGCAAGCTTGTGGCCCGAAGAATTTTGGAAGATGGGGACAAGCCTGCCATCGGTATGACAGAGCCTGAAGCGGGTACCGCCCTGACCGACCTTGCTGCCACCGCAGAAAAAAAAGGTGACAACTACGTCATCAACGGCACAAAACACTGGATCACCGGCGGCGGCGTATCGGTTTCAAACCTCATCTACGTCCGATTCATCGAGGACGGCAAGGATCTGGGCATCGGCGGCATATTGGTGGACAAGGGGACCAAAGGGTTTACCTTCGGCACCGTTGAAAAAGCCATGGGTTTAAGGGGGATCCCGGAGACCGAACTGATTTTCAACGATTGTATGGTACCTGCCGAAAACGTGGTGGTTAAAGGGGATGGCAACGAAGGCTTTAAAAAACTGATGTACGGATATAACGGACAGCGCGTGGGCGCCAGTGCTGTGGCTTTGGGATTGGCCCAGGGGGCGCATGATCTAGCCGTTCAATATATGAAGAAAAGACACGCCTTCAGCCGCCCGATTTCTGAATTCCAAGGGCTGCAGTGGATGATGGCGGACGCGGAAATGGAGCTCAACGCCGCCCGACTGCTGATTTACAAAGCGGCCTGCAATGCCAGGGACCTGCCCAATAACGTCCGACTGCCCTATATGGATGAAGCCTCAATGGCAAAGGCCTATACCGGCCACGCGGCCCTGGATGTGGTGAGCGAAAGCCTCCAGATGTTCGGTGCCGCCGGGTACTCGCAGTCTCTGCCCCTGGAGCGGATGTTCCGGGACGTTCGCATGTTTCAGATCGGTGGCGGCACCACCCAGGCACAGAAGAATATGATCGCAAGATCCATATTCAACAAGAAATTCAGCTTCCGCAAATAGGCCGGAATAGTACGATTTTTCTCCTGGGGATCCGCTTTTTGGGATCCCCTTTTATTCACCTTTTACCATTCACGGGATTTCTAAAAAAATGGAAGGCAAATCTCTACTTAAGAAAATGCGAATTCTCGATTTCACCCGCGTGTTATCAGGCCCCTTCGCCACCATGATGCTGGGGGACCTGGGTGCGGAGGTAACAAAGATCGAGCCCCCCAACGGGGATGAAAGCCGGTCATGGCCCCCCATATTGAAGAACGGGGTGAGTGCCTATTTTTTGGCCTTGAACCGGAACAAACAATCCATTGCCCTGAACCTGAAAGAAGAGCGGGCCAGAAATATCGTTTTAAAGCTGGCGGCAGCGTCAGACGTGGTGGTGGAGAATTTCACACCGGGTGTGGTGGCCAAACTGGGGATCGACTACGAAACCCTTCAAAAGGAAAACCCCCAAATCATCTATTGCGCTATTTCCGGGTTCGGCCAGGATGGGCCCTATCGTAACAAAAAGGCCTACGATCCCATTGTTCAGGGAATGACGGGATTGATGTCCATCACCGGAGAGCGAAACGGCCCACCGGCCAAAATCGGCATCCCCATTACAGATCTTACGGCGGCCTCCCATGCGGTGACCGCCATTTTAGCCGCCTATATATCCCGACTTGAAACCGGAAAAGGGCAATATATCGATATCTCGCTCTATGACGGCGTTATCAGCTGGCTGACCATCATGGCCATGGATTATTTTGCCACCGGGAAAGCGCCGGAGCGCTGGGGGCTGGACCATATTCACCGGGTCCCTGCCAGGGCTTTCATGGCTTCCGACGGACGCTGGGTTCAGGTGGCGGCCACCAGCGATCCCATGTATTCCAAGTTTTGCCAGGTTCTGGGGCTTGAAGAACTCATCGACGATCCGCGGTTTGCCACCAATAATGACCGGCTTCAGCATCGCCATGAAATCATGCCCTTTTTTGAAGGGAAGATCAAAGAGAAAACCAGCCAGGAGTGGCTACGGCTGTTAGAGGAGGCCGGCATTCCCTGCGGGCCAATCCTTGACATGGATGAAGTTTTCGCCGCCCCCCATATAAAGGCCCGTGACATGATGTTTACCATGCCGCATCCTGTGGAAGAAGAGATTCCCCAGCTGGGGTTTCCATACAAGTTCTCAGAAGCGTCACCATCGGCAAGGCTTCGGCCGCCACTGTTGGGAGAACACACGGATATGATTCTCAACCAGCGATTGGGTATGGACAGGGAGGAAATCAGAAAGCTGGTTGAGGAAAAGGTGGTTACCGCGCCGGCTGAAAAAAAGTAAAAATTGACTTCAGAATTTATTACATGATACAAAATTTTTTTATCTTTATCTATTCTTGATCCAGGTGGAACCCGTTTACATGGGAATGGTTTAATATGGGGAGGGAGGTGGTACTTACAGATATCGATCGTTAGGGACACTAAGATTCAAATCATGCACAAAACAATAAGGAGATAAAAATGAAAAAACTCAGGTTGGCATTGATTTTAGGATTGGCTGTGCTGTTGTTATCGGTATTTGTTTTGCCAGGCCCCGCGGCGGCAGGCGATAAAAAAATGTGGAGATGGGGGACGGCTAATCCAAGTGGTTACGGTTATAGAGTATCCGCTTTCATGGCGGATTTCTTGCGAAGGGGCATGCCGGATTACGACATTACCGTTTACCCGTTCGCTAACACCACCGCTAATATCAAGAACTTCTTAGTGGGTGACCTCGAAACTGCATACGTAGCCGAGCCGGGATTTAGAAAATTATACGCGTTTATTAAGCCATTTAAGGGCTTTGAACCCAATGTAAAGCAGATGCCGGTGCAGTCCTTCTGGGCCTACACCATGGAAACCCATATTCTGACGTTACCGAAGAACAAAGATAAATTTAAGTCCTGGAAAGATTTGGACGGCAAGAAAATCTACATGACGAAGTCGGGATACATGAACAATATCAACATCCACAGAGCCATGGAAGATATCAATGGCCTGGATGTCACCCACGTGGAAGTTGATGCCACAAAGGTCGCGAGTGCTCTGAAAGCGGGAACCATAGACGCCACGGCAGCCTACACAACGTCTTTGGTGGCATTGGCCAGCTGGATTAAGGTGCTTGATGTGGCCAGCCCCCTGCTGGGAGTGAACCCGACGCCTGACCAAATCGAGAAGCTAAAGGCGGCGGGTTTTGCGCCGGAAAAGATCAACATCAAGAAGGCGTACACGAGAGATCTGGGCGTGGATGAACTCTATGGCGTGCCTTTTTACTTTGGTTACCACGCCGGGCTCAATTTTTCGACCGAAGCTGTTTATAAATCGCTCAAAGTATTTGAAGCCAATACGGCTGCACTGCTTAAGCTGGACCCCGGTTTCGGACCACTGGCCGCAGACTTCGCCGGATTCCAGGTTAAGGGGATCAACAGCATACCCGAGGTTCCGGTACATCCCGGATTGGCGAAATTCCTGAAGGAGAAGGGCTTATGGAACTCAGCCTGGGTCATAGCTGATGAAGGGACGGTGGCCATGGCCATAGAGAAAATGAAAGCTCAAGTTAAAGCCAAAGCTAAATAAAGCACGCTGAACTTCTTTTTGGGAAACGAGAAGGTAGTTAGGGCTTTATGATAGTGGGCTTACCCCTTATGAAATATCAATATGGGGTAAGTTCACTCTTTTTATGTCATACCGTCAGGAAGGGGTTAACAGATGGGAAATGATCCGGTGCCGGGTGGAGAAAATCCTTTGACCGAAATGCGCAAATTCTTCGTCCCCTGCTATCTAATAGCAACGATCGTATATTTAGCTTTTTCGCTGCATTATTTCACGACCGGATTGGGCGGAACAATGCTCCTTGCCGTAACCGTCGTTCCACTGGCATACGTGTTATGGGTCTTGAATTCCTTTGTAACCGGAGTGCTGCCATATCCACGTCTGGGCCTTAAACCCAATATTGTCTTAGCCTGCCTGTACATCGGGATGTGCATATATTGCTCAATATACTTGAGAGTGAACTTTGACGCCCTCATTTACGACAGAGCGGGTTTCTATAACACCGCTGACAAAATTGTAGCAGTGATGACACTCGGTCTAATTCTCGAATATACCCGACGGGAACATGGTTTACTCTTCTATCTCATCTTGTTTCTCATGTTTTATTCCGTTTACGGGTTTATTTTCCCGGGCATGCTCGGTCATCCCGGCGTCTCATGGACAAGGGTCATCACCTCTTCTTCCGTTGAGATCACATTGGGTCTGTTTGGCACTTATTCGCAAACCGGCGTCGGTATTATCGCGGCTTTTTTTATATTTTTGGGTGTTGCCCAAGGGTTTGGTGTTCAGGAATCTATTGTCAAAACGTTCACCGGGATATTTGCAAAACGTAGAAACCTTATTCCCCAGACGGCGGTGGTGACTTCCATGGCCATTGCCACCTGCAGTGGATCGGGAGCGGCCAATGCGGCCATAACCGGGCAGTACACCATACCGTTGATGAAAAAAGCAGGGTTTCCCGCTCTACACGCCGGTGCTGTGGAAGCGTCTTCTTCACTGGGGGGCTTGCTCATGCCGCCCGTCATGGCAATAGCCGGTTTCCTCATGGCTGACTTTTTGGGAGTGACTTATTTCGAGGTTATCGCGCGAGGATGGGCACCGGCGCTCATTTTCTTTGGTATCATATCCCTGTCGGTTTACCTCTTCACAACGCGCTTTATACGGGGAAAGGGAAGCAAAACAGATTTAGAAGCGGAATCCGTTATCGAAAAATTTTCCCGAATGGACGTGCTCAATACAGCGGTCTTCTTTGTCTTCATAGGGATTTTGGTCTATTTGATGGGTGTGCTTTGGTATGAAGCATCAAGAGCCGCACTCATGATTGCCATGGGTCTCTTTGTCACCTCGTCCATACTCCGCATAATTTTCCATCCTGGGACGATTTTAGATAAAATAAAAGAGTGGGTTAGGTGTTTGCGCCAGGCCATAGAGGCATTTGCCGGGGTCACCGCTCCGCTCATTTTGTTGCTCGCCATGCTCGGGGTGATGGTAAATATGTTCGTGGTTAGTGGATGGATGATTAAGCTGATGGCGCTATTGGCGACAATCGGAGAATTTCATGTGGTGGCCCTTGTGGGAGTGGCGTTTGCAATCGGGGTCTTCCTGGGGCTTGGGATACCGCCGTCGGCCTGTTATATCCTCTCAGCCGTGATTCTCATTCCACCTTTAACAGAAATGGGAATCAACCCCTGGGTAGCGCATTTCTTCCTGTTTTTCATAGCAGTCATATCCGAATATTCGCCGCCAACCTCACTGGTAGCTGCGGTTGCTTCCCGTATTTCAGGTGCCTCTTTCATGAAAACGATGATGGTAACGCTGCAAATATCGATTCCTTTTTTCTTCCTCACATTCGCAATTTTCAATTGGGATATTTTGTTGCTGAAGCCTGGTTTAGCACAAGTGGGTGCTGTGGGGGTGCTAATTATTGGATGCTGTACAGCAGCTGCCGCTATCCACGGGAGGATCTTTAAACTGAAGAAGCATGACCTCCCTTCAAGGTTTTTAGTCCTCCTGGTGGCCCTGTTTGTCTTGTTCTATCCTAGAGGCGCCCTTTCGGCATTGGCGTTGATACCGGCCGCGGCCATGATCGTCTTTGTGATCCTGCGGACCGGAAAAGCATCGGCACCTGCTTAATCTATGGTACTGAGCGATTCAAAAAGCCGGGTACTCATATTGTAGTAGCCTACAATTTGCACCAGGCTCAGGATATCTTTGTCCGTTAAACCCATATCCCGAAGTTGCTGTAAATCAGCAGGGCTACAGGCATTCGGGGCACGGGTTACCTTAACTGCAAACTCGGCAATACAGCGTTCTCGCTCGGTCATGTGGGCTTTTGTAAAATCCTCTGCCACTTGTCTCGCAAATGTTTCATTCCTGGCCACTCGACCGAGGGCCGCCAGATGACTGGCCGTTCAGTGGACTCAGCCGTTATACTCCGAGACAATCAGAGCAGCAATCTCCTTTTCCCGGAGGGACAAGCCCCTGGCGCCGTGATAAATGGCCTTATGAAGGTCGTGGAGCAACCCGGCTACCCGGGGTGTCAGGCTGGTCAAGCGAACGGTGTCGGGAGGGTGGCCCGTTTTGCGGTCACGCGTGCGGTGGTATAACTGCCGCACACTTTCATCAGCCGTATCCTCTGGTTCAATTTCAATCCATGGGGTCCAGGTCATGATGGTTTATTCTCCTATGCGGATTTGGATCTTTGGGTGGATGCTCATTTCATACTACTAAATCGAGGTTCATTTCAACCGTACATTGACCCAACAATTTCTTTTGAGGTGAAAGCATGAACAATCAATCAACCAAATCCGAGGAAGCCCCCCTGGAAGGCGGGCTTCAGTCACAGCCTGTTCAGACACCCATTTCACAGGAGTTGCTAGGAGAGGTGTCCCTTTCACCCACCGGGGAATTTGAAGCCGGATCGTTCCAGACTTTCACCCTGATATATACGGCGGGTAAATATGGCATAGATGACTCAGGTTCCATGCGAGTCTGCTTTCGATTTGCCTCTGACCAGTCAAGACCTCAATTTGAAAATCCGGAGGCCGTAGGGTATACAACAATTGAAGCATCAAACAACGCTATACTCCAGTATCGCTACGACCGCAAAGGCAATGTCCGCCCCTGGGGAGTCACCCTCTACATTAAAGTGGTAAACGGCTTCCTTAGTGAGGGGGATACCATTACCATTCGACTCGGGGACACAAGAAAAGGCTCTCCGGGTTTACGCCTGCAGACCTTTTGTGAAGACTCCTTTGAGTTCCATGTGCTGGTGGATCCCATTGCGACCTGCGTCTACCAGCCAATATGGAAACAGCCGGTCATCAGGATCGTTCCAGGGGGTCCTGAAAAATGGATCGGGGTAATACCAACCCAAAGAAAGGCCGGCGAAAAGTTCCCGCTAAAACTCAAAGCCGTGGACCGCTGGGGAAATCCCACCAACAAACTCGACACAACCGTTCATCTCCGTGCGAAAGGTTCGGTCCATGGTCTTCCGGAAACGGTCACCTTCAGCCCCGGCGATTTCGTGCAGACGGTCCATAACCTGAGTGTGGAAAAACCAGGCGATGTTTTAATTCGGGTTGAAGACGCTTCCGGTAACTGTCTCTGTGAGACCAACCCCATGAGGGTTATTGAGGGTCCCGAACTTTATAATTTCTGGGCTGATCTGCATGGCCAGTCAGAAGAGACCATCGGAACCAACAGTGCCAGAAAATATTTTGAGTTTTCCCGGGACCTGGCTTTTCTGGATGCCACCGGCCATCAGGGCAACGATTTTCAAATCACCAACGCGTTCTGGTCAAAGCTGAACACGCTGAATGCCGAATTCAATGAGAAAGACCGCTTTATCACATTGCCGGGCTATGAATGGTCCGGCAACACCCATCTCGGTGGTGACCGAAATGTCTACTTCCCTTCAGAAGGAAGGCAGATCAGACGCTCGTCCCATGCGCTCATTCCGGATAAAAGCGATATGCATACCGATGCCACCACTGCAGAGGAGCTGTTCCAGGCTTTTGAAGCGCACAGGGAAGACGTGGTCTGTTTTGCCCATTGCGGCGGCCGCTATGCGGATGTGAAACTGGCTCACGACGGTCGGTTTGAGCGATCCATGGAAATTCATTCATCCTGGGGAACCTTTGAATGGTTACTGAACGACGCTTTTGAAATGGGGCATCGCGTGGGAATCGTCGCCAACAGTGATGATCACAAGGGACGGCCGGGTGCAAGCTATCCCGGAGCTTCGCTATTTGGGGCAATCGGAGGATTGACCTGCCTTCTGATGCCGGAGCTGAGTCGTGAAGCGATCATCGAATGTCTGCGTAAACGGCGGCACTATGCCACAACCGGCTGTCGCCTCCTGTTGGATGTGAGAGCAGTCTTTCCACAAGGGGGAACTGTGTACCAGGATAATCCTGCAACCGGACAGTTCCAGAAAAACGAGACAAACCGGGCCATGATGGGGGATATGGTTCAAATAAGAGAAGGAAAGGCACTCCTTCGGGTTGACGCTTTGGCATCTGCTCCAATCCAGCGGATCATCATCAAAAACGGGCCCCATATCATTGAGGAAATCAGACCCTATTCGCCTAGTGAATTGGGCGATCGCATCTGTGTTATCTGGGAAGGAGCGGAGTATCGAGGCCGGTTTCGCCAGGTGATCTGGGACGGTGAAGCCACCCTGACCGGAAACCACATCGTAGATTTTCGACCCATAAATTTCTTCAATCCCCATAAGAAACTGGAATGTATCGACGGGACCAGGCTCAAGTGGCAGGCTTTGACGACGGGCAATATGGGTGGTTTTGAATTGCGGCTCCGGGAGGCAGCAGGCGGTGTTCTTAAACTGGACACACCCCTCATCAAGTGTGAAATACCGGTTAAAGAAATCGGTTATGAGGACACGATATTTGACAACTCCGGTATCCTGCCCCGCTCAATACGGATTTTCAGGCTGCCCTCCGAAAACCCGCATCGATCAATTACCATTGAACGTGAAATCGATTTAACAAGAGAAAAGGACAACCCGATTTTTGTTAAGCTTATTCAGGAAGACGGGCACGTGGCTTGGTCGAGCCCCATCTACTTATTCCGGAATTTTCCCTCTACCTAACATAATCGCTGTCCAGAGGGCGCCCAGTC
>JAERTK010000093.1 GCA_016844935.1 Desulfobacteraceae bacterium
ATCAAGAATTATCTGGAACAGATGAAAGTCGGCCGGAAGCAGTCCTACAAGAATCTGGCGCTCTACCCGTTACTCTCAACCTACGGCGTGGGCCTGGAATACCTGATGCTGGACGAGGCCCTGAGCGAAAACCTGATGGAAGTCGTTGAAAAGGACGATGGCGGCTCTGTGCCCGAACTGCGGGTCATGAACAAATCTTCCAAAATGATCCTGGTCCTGGACGGCGAAGAACTGGTGGGGGCCAAACAGAACCGGATCGTCAATACCACCATCCTGGTTCAGGGCAATACCACCATCGTCATACCGGTCAGCTGCGTGGAACACGGCAGGTGGTCCTACGACACCCCCACGTTTCACAGCAAAGAGAGAATGATGTCATCGAATCTTCGCGCCATGAAATCCGAGCAGGTCAATTATTCAGTCAGGGATTCAGGGGAATTCCGATCGGACCAGAGTGCCATCTGGGACGGCATCGCCGAAAAAGCGGACAGGATGGCGGCCCCGTCCCCCACCGGTGCCATGGCCGCCATTTACGACAAGGAAAGACCGTCCATTGAGGAATACGTGAAGCCTTTCCGCCTGATCGATTCCCAGGTGGGGGCAGTCTTTATGATCAACGGCAGGGTTGCAGGGCTGGATGCTTTTGGAAAACCGGGGACTTTTGCAGAGACTTTCAAGAAACTCCTTGAAAGCTATGCCCTGGACGCCATCGACTGGCATGATCCGGACAAAGAACAGAAAACTCTCAAAAGTGAAGTCACCAAATTCCGGAAAGCGGCCTTTGCAGCAGGGGCTGAGGGCCACCCGTCCGTAGGGTTGGGTACTGACTTCCGCGTGGAATCCGGGAAAGTGACCGGCTTTGCCCTGGCCCTTGATGATCGGGTTATTCACGTTTCAATTTTCTCCCGGACCGATGACCAGGACAGAAATAATCCGGATTCAAGAATCGAGAGGTTTTCAAGCAGAAGACGGAACCGAAGGGCTTAGGGATATATGGAGAATTGCTCCACGGATTGGGATGTCGGGCTCAAGTGCCATGAGCAATAGGAGCAACGATCATAAAGTGAGACCTTTGCAAAACGTCCCCTTTTGCCCGATTACTGCGTCAGACTCAAATTTCAATCCTCGAAATATTCAATATATTCCTGTGGTTGAAATTTTCGCCTTCCTTGTACTCGAACAAAATTGAACATTTTTCAAAGGTCTCACAGTTGCGTTCTCAAATATATATTGACTTAATGACTAGTTAGGAGTAGGCAACATGATAAAGAATTCGTGAACCAGCATCCCTTCTTATCCTCGTTCCCACGCTCCAGCGTGGGAACGCATCCGAAAACAACCGGAGGAGAAGATGCCGTTTTTGTGTGAACCCATCGTCGAGACGCAGTTTGCAAGCCTGAAAGACGTTGACGGCTGGATATCCCGTAACGAGGACCGGCTCGAAAGGGTGCCCATCGGAGGGTTGATCGAAAAAGGATACCGTTTTTTCGATGATGAATATTTCGGTGATGAGAATGGTTTCCTCAAGTTCAACCAGAACGGCATCCGCGTGCTGGCCCAAAAGTTGAGCCTGCGCCTGGACACCCTGCAGCGGGTTGAGCGCGGCCCGGGCTCATCAGCGACCTGTTAAACGACCTGGTGGTACAGCAGATCATGATGGAGCGGCTCGAAGACCACGATTTTGTGGTCAACACCCGGTCCCATACGGTGCTCGGAGCCGTTTCCAGATCCTACGTGTTCTATTCCAACCACGATTTCATCCGTGACATCCAGGACCTTCTGAGCGGCGGCCAGTTCGCTTTCTTCCCGAAAGACAGCCTCGGGCGGTTTCGCTACGTAAACGGGTTTTCCGTCAACACCCAGTTGTTCTTGAGGTTTATCCTCAGGGTCGAAAGCGGCCGCGTGACCGGGCCGGGCGGAGAAGGCGACGATGTAACCGAGATCGGCATTCAATTCAAGAACAGCCTGGTGGGGGATGCCGCGGTGAGCATCCAGTATTTTATAAACCGCCTCCTTTGCGCCAACGGTTTGATTGTGCCGGCGGGCAAAACCCAAAGCCGCATATTTCATTCCGGAAAACGAAAGAATTTCATGAAAAGGCTGGAGAGGTCATTTCGCGAAGTGGAACGAAAGATCGGATCCACCGCAACAGCCGTTAAATCCCTCATGGCCATTAATTTTGATCCCGAATCCCTGGCACTGACGAAAATGACCCCAAAGGTGTTTGACATTATCCCCGGTTCCAGGTCCAAAGTCATGGCGGAGCACCGGATCCCCAAACGCCACAAAACCCGCATGACCCGGGCGGAGCAGGCAGAATACGAGGGGTCCATCATCGATCGCATCCCCAAGACCTTCGCCGGAAAGCACGCGGCTCGGGTGTTCAATTCGCCATACCGCAAAAACGCCACCATGTTTGACTTCATCAACATCTTCACGGAATACGCCCAGACCCAACCCATCCACAAACGGCTGGAAATCGAGGAAAGGGCAGGGGTGCTGGCAGACCAGATTGTGAAGAACAAACGAAAATTCGGGTCTTGATCACCGTTTGGTCAGGATTGTAGGGGCGCCCCTTGTGGGTGCCCTGATCAGGGCAGACACAAGACCTGCCCCTACAAAAGGCCACAAATGTTTATTGAGAATTTCTTCCCATGAACGATAAACGAAAACTGTACAATCACCGGTTCGCTGTCAACATATCAACATGTACACGAGGAGTTTAAAAGTTTAAAATGATTGATTACGAGAAATATGAAGAAAATTGCGAAAACATAAGAAAGGCCAACGAACAGCTATTAAATGGATTTGATGCGTGGCTGAAATTATCTGGTTTGTCCGAAAAGACCATAAACAATCATGTTTCAAATATCGATTTCTATATAAACGAATTTCTGCTTTACGACGATGCAACCGAAGCAAAAGATGGTGCTCAGGATGTTGGGATGTTTCTGGGTTACTGGTTTATAAGAAAGGCAATGTGGGCAAATCGGTCAAGTATCAAGGGAAATGCAGCGAGTCTCAAGAAGTTCTATACTTTCTTGGAAGAGAAAGGATTGATCGAAAAAGAAGACCTGATTGATTTAAAGCAAAGCATAAAAGAAGATATGCCTGAATGGCTGGAAACCTTGGAACGCTATGATGACCTTTCAGTGGAAGATGTTTGGTAACCTGAAACCTGCACTTTTGCGAATGCTGTTGCTTCCATCCCCCGCCCGCTTAGCGGCGACGTTTGGATTACCAGCGTCCCCACAAACATTCGGAGGTGAGGAATGAGTGGACTGAAAAAAAGCAATCCCAAGTTCGGTTGGTCGAGGAAAATTCCGGGGGACGCTTTACTTGGTTTTTTTAACTGCTGAAAACGGAACCTGAAAAGCGACTCCGTACCTGTCCCATGGGGACACCCGAAAATAGCCCGGCAATTCATTGCCGGGTTTAGACGACCAGGCATTTTTTTTCAGTCCCATCGGGACGGCAGAAAAGGAACAGACAAGGGACGCTCCACGCCTATTCTTTTTCGGTTTGCCCGGTTCCAGCCGGGAGGGACCTGTCTCCCGTGACTCAGAAGTTACCAAAGGACAGTCAAGAGTCTGCGATATGTTGATCAGGAAAGCCAAAGGCCGTTGCGTGGTCGGAAAGCGGCAAACGGGTGACACAGGGATAATCAGGATTTGGCATCTCAGGTGGGAAAGCGAAAGAAAATGAATCGAAAGAATAACGAACGAAAGCGGAGAAACCCAAAATCACGTAAAGACGTTATCATGCCCGTTTCTGCCTCAGAAAATCAAATGCCAGACAACTATTCCGTATTTTTAGGCAATCTCAAAAAGCGTATTCAACAGGAACGTCTCAAGGTTGTATTATCCGCAAACTCAGCCTTGGTAATGATGTATTGGGACATCGGAAGGTCTATTCTTCAAAAACAAAATAATGAAGGATGGGGTGCTAAGGTTATAGATCGACTATCCCTTGACTTGAAATATGCTTTTCCTGAAATGAGTGGGTTCTCTCTGCGTAACCTCAAATACATGCGCAAGTTTGCTGAGTCTTGGCCTGATCGAGGAATTGTGCAAGAGGTGCTTGCACAAATTACCTGGTATCATAATCTGCATAATTCCGGGGACACAACATAATTCCGGGGACACAATACTTAATTTTTCCCGGGGGTAAGAATAGAACAAACGACGAAATCCAATTTTGATACTGTAGTGTGTAAGGAAAAAATGGATTCTATCAATCGACAAGTTGCGGTATTAAAGCCAAAAAATCCATATATTCACTGGATAAATTCCCTTCCGGGAACTGTTGATCCAGTGTCAATCGACGAGCTCCAAACTGATTGCACGGCAATTCTTCTCCCGCATTTTGATACAGAAGAAGAGACCATAAATTATCTCAAAAATATCTTTAGTCCTATCTTTCAATATGAACTTTATGGATGGCATACTGATGAAAAAGCATGGCCTCAAAAGAGAACGTTCGGGCTTTTTCAAGAATGGTTCAAAATTGAATTTCACACAGAAGTCAGTGATTTTGGCAAAGGCCCTATTACCATAGAAGAGTATTAAACACGCAACAACATGCCTGTACTCGGATTGGGGTTACGCTGGCGCTACACCCCAACCGGTGAGCATGGGTGTTGGCTTCCTGATCGAGAGTCATATTGTGATATTTAAATTCAGAATTGAGTGTGTAAGGGGTTGCTACTTGAAAGAGACGTGCATCCGCGTTATCGAAATCGACGAGGGCATGGATTTGGTTGATTTACATGGAACGATACAGGATGTAGTCAATTTCGGTCATGACCATCCCTTCGAGTTCTATCTTGCGAATAGCGCTTCGCCATGGGCGCATAAGCATTCTTTGATCGAAAATGATGATTGGGCCGCCCGAGAGGGCCACTTCGCAAAAATCAAACTCAAGGACATTTATCCCTTGGGCCGGAAAAAGCTCTATTACCTTTTCGACTTCGGAGATAAATGGACCTTTGAAATTAGAAAAACGCGTGGTGGTAAAAAACCGGAAGCGGGTATTAAATATCCAAGAGTGGTTGAAGCTATCGGACCTGATCCCGAGCAATACCCGATTTGGGAAGATTAAAGAACCGGCCAACAAACCGGTGGAGGTGTCCGGACCATTTTATGCGGAACTTGAAAAACACTCCATTTTCGGAAAAATCCGGGGACACTTTACTTGATTTTTAACTGCTGAAAACGGAACCTGAAAAGCGACTCCGAACCTGTCCCATGGGGACACAAGAAAATAGCCCGGCAATTCATTGCCGGGTTTAGACGATCAGACATTTTTTTCAGTCCCATCGGGACGGCAGAAAAGGAACGCACAAGGTAGGTTCCCGTCTGTTCAGGTCGAGGGGGATATCCTTACAAAATTCAATAATGCACCGACACAAAAAAGAAAAATCGTTATTTTAGTGTCCGTCCACGAATGAGAAAATTTGTTCGAGTTTGAGGAAGGCGATAATTGTAACCGCAGGAATACATGAAGGTATTTCGAGGATTACAATTTGAGACTGACGCCGAAATCGGGAAAATTGGCCATTTGTGGATGGATCCTAACCAGGAGGCATCAGACCTATGTCGAATCCGCAGAGTATTACTGTAAAGGAAGTTTGCGATCTCGCAGAGGACTTTTTTCATGGCGTTGCGTCAGGAGAAGCTGGCAGCAGTATCGCCAGGTTATTCCTCCATCCCGATGCGCGGCTTCATGCACCCGAAGGGGAGGCCTTTTCTCTCGAGGACCACCGGTTGCTCCACACGAGGTGGACAGATGAAAAGCACTTGCTGGGCGATTTTTACCTCACCACCATCTCCGACGATCCACCGCGCGTCCGGGCGGTTGGGACCGTGTACTGGGAGGCCAGGAATGTTAAAGCCGCTTCCACAGGGCCCGGCCTTATCAAGGCCATCGCAGGAGAAGATTGGGTCATCGAGAGGCGCCCTGACGGCAAACTGTGTTTTGTTCTATATCACACCACCTTTTTTCATCCGCTGCCGGGATCAGCGACAATCGTGCTTTGATCACGTTGTTTACAAAAAAAGGAGTTCAAAGATGAAACGGATACCCGAAAAATCCCGAAAGCGTACAGGATGGGTAAAAGCAATCGGCATGGGACTGGGGATGGTCGTTATTGTCTGGGGAACACCCCTCAACGCGGATAATGGCCCGGGTGATGCCAGTGGCTGGTTCTCGCCCCGATCCCAACC
>JAERTK010000094.1 GCA_016844935.1 Desulfobacteraceae bacterium
GGATCGAACGGCATTCAGAAGCCTCCTTCAGAGATTTGAGAATAGATTATTACCAGCAGGCTTTTACTGACAACTGCCAACTGATAACTGACAACTTTCTTGTTTTCTGTGACAGAAGACAAGGTGATAAGGTACTAAAAAAGCAGCTGTTAGCCGTTAGCTTTTTGGATGAAACTGTTTAGCATTCCTTTTATTTCATCATCGTGTCATCATATTCGGCAGTAAAAGTGCTAAATCCGGGAAAATAGTAACGAGGGCCACCACTGCAAAGATGGCCAGCAGAAACGGGGCCACACCGCGAAAAATGGTTTCCACCGGAACCCCTTTGGCGACGCCTGCCACCGTAAAAATATTCAAGCCCATGGGTGGGGTAATCAACCCGGCTTCCATCATGAGCACCGCAATCACACCGAACCAGATGGGGTTGAACCCCAAAGCCAGGATTACCGGATAAATAACGGGCATGGTCAGGACCATCATACTGATGGCGTCCAGGAAGCAACCCAGAAACATGTACATGACGATAATGACCGTATGGATCACATAGGGGGAAACCGCCAGGGATCCGGCCCATTCAGCCACCTGCATGGGAATGGTGGACAGCGCCAGGAAATAGCTGAACACATTGGCCCCGGCCACCAGAAACAGCACCATAACAGAGATGCGTACCGATTCCTGGAGGGCTTCAATGAGATTTTTCCAGGTTAGTTTTCTTTTAAAAAACGCGATCAACAAAAGGACCGTGGCCCCGATGGCACCCGCTTCCGTGGGCGTAAAGAGCCCGCCGTAAATCCCCCCCATGACCAGCAGGAAAACCGCCAATGGTTCCCATACCTTGAGAAGGGAAACGAATTTGACCCGCCAGGAAACCGGCTCCGGGTTGGCCGGGGCCAGTGCCGGATTGATTTTGACCATGAGCAGCACGATTCCCACATAGGCCAGCGCCAGGGCCAGCCCGGGGATGATGCCCGCCACCAGCAGTTTTCCGATGGACTGCTCGGTGAGCATGCCGTAAACGATGAAACCGATGCTGGGGGGAATCAGAAAACCCAGAGTACCCCCCGCTGCAATGGCGCCGGTGGCCAGCCGGGGATGGTATTTGTAACGTTCCATTTCGGGTAGGGCCACGGTTCCCATGGTGGCTGCTGTGGCAACGGACGAACCGGAGACCGCGGCAAAACCCGCGCAGGCACCGATGGTGGCCACGGCGAGCCCTCCCGGCATCCGCCGCAGCCATTTGTCAAAAGTACTGTACAGGTCCTTGGTCATGCCCGAACTTCCCGCGAACCCCCCCATTACAATAAACAGGGGGATCACCGTGTAGGGAAAATAGGATGACACCTCATAGACGGTCCGGGAAACCATGGGGAGCGCCGCTTCAAAACTGGACAGATAGGCCACGCCCGCAAACCCCACAAACATCATCGCATAGGCGATATGCATACCCAGGAAAAGCAGAAGAAACACGCATGCCGTGCCGATAATACCGATTGTTACGGGATCCAAAATCAACTCCTTATCAGTTTCCCAATGGAATCCAAAAGATCCAGCAGCAGTTCCAGGCAGAGAAGAAACCCGGCCACCGACACCAGCAGCCTGAAGGGGAACTGGGGTACCCGGAGCATATCTGAGACCGTACGCTCCTCCATGCCCACCACCCAGCCCTGCCAGGCCATGACACCGATAATGAAAAGACTCAGAAGCGTGGTGAAGACCCGCAAAACCACGGCCGCTTTCTCGGGAATCCTGGACACCAGCATGGTGACGCGCACATGCCCCCCCACCTGATGGGTATAGGCAATGCCCAAGAGAACAAATATGGACAGCATATAGCTGGACAGTTCCATGGATCCGGGGATGGGCCGGGACCAGACGGCCCGACCCACCACTTCTCCGGTGGTCAGAAGCATCATGGGAATAAGAAACAGCATCCCCACAAAACTCACGGAAAACGTCATTTTTTGTATAAACTTTCGCATGGTTCTACAGTTCCCTGAATGATGGGTGTTTATTGGGGCGAATCACCCGGTTCTAAACTGGGCGCCCCTATTTTCTCCATTCGGGCGGCATGGCCACGCAGACTACCCCCACATCCTGTGCCGCCTGATCGTACACAAGAACCGTCTTCTTGGCGGGCAGGCCCTTGGCTTCCAGACCCGCCACCCATTTCCGGGTGACATCCTGAAAACGGGCGAACCATTTCTTTTCCTGGGCCGGGGGCAGCTTATAAAGCTTCACACCCTTTGCCGCGATTTCCTTCATCATGGTCTTGTACACGTTCTGGTTGAGGCCGCCCGTGGTACGGAAGGGATTGCTGGCCACTTCTTCAATGATGACTTTGAGGTCATCCGGGGTTCTTTCCCAGACTTTCTTGTTCATGACCACCCCTTCGGACACACAACCGAAGGTGGCCACCACACCGTATTTGGCCACTTCATAGAGTTTAAACGCCAGAACCAGCGGCGGGCAGGTCACAAGACCGTCGATGGTGCCCGTTTCAAGGGCCAGATACACATCGCCCAACGGCATAAACACCGGTTCCGCGCCCAGAGATTTGATATACTGGGTCTGCAGACCACCGGGGGCCCTGATCTTCAGGCCTTTGAGGTCAGCTAAGGTTTTGACCGGTTTTCGGGTCCACAAAAAGGCCTGGATACAGCCGTTTAATTCAATCACTTTCACATCTTTGAACTCTTCTTCCAGGGCGCCTTTGTACACCTTGTTGCCGATATCAACGGCCACATCTTTTCCATCCACCCAGGCTGCCATGGAGAGCACATCGGTGAGCGGAAACCGGCCCGGGGTCCAGGTGGCGGTGAAATATCCCATGTCGGACATGCCCTTCCGCACAATGTCAAAATGTTCGGGGCCTTTACCCAGGGCGCCCCCCGCATAAAGCGTGGTGGTGATGCGGCCGTTGCTGCGCTTTTCCAGTTCAGCCAGCATGGGTTTCCAAACGGTCTTCACTTCACGGCTTGCGGGCGGGTGCCATGTGCTGAATTTCAGGTGAATTTTCTTTCCCGAATCCGCCATTACCCCTGCGGGCAGTAGAAACATGGCCAGAAGACTCGCCAGCAAGAATCCCAGAAACAACCCTTTTCCTTTTTTCATACCCCATACCTCCTCAATCAATTTGGTTGACGTTCAACAGGGACTAAAAAATCCCATAATTCCTCACCCCTCCATTACCATGGAAGAAGGCAAGACTTCATTCCAAACAGCATCCTGCATATCCCGAAACACCAGCAGGGCATCCAGCACATGCTGTTTCATCAGGCGGCAGGCCAAAGGCCGGTCACCCATTTTAATGGCTTCTATGATTTCCCGGTGATACCGGACCGAAGCGAGCAGGTGGTCTTTCTGCTGAAGCGATTTATAACTGAAAGGGGTTACCTGATTGTGCAGGTTGGCGGCAAAGGCATTCAGACGACCATTACCGGCAATCCCCATCAGGCGGCTGTGAAAACCCTTATGGTGTTTCTGATACCGAAGGATATCCACAGGATCTTCAGATACGATTTGTTCCATTTCCTCCACCAGTGTCTCCAGTTCACGAACCTCTATGTCGGTCATCACATCCATGGCCAGTTCCGTGACCAGTTCATAAAGCGCCGCTTTCAGTGTATAGATCTCCCATACGTCTTTCCGGGTCAGGAGCGGGACAAAAACGCCACGTCGCGGCTTTCTCACAACCAGACCCGTCGCTTCCAGCATCTTCAACGCCTCCCGAACGGGCGGACGACTGATTTCCAGCCGCTGGGAGATGTTTTCTTCCTTAATCTGTTCCCCGGGTTTAAATCGCCCCGTCACAATCCATTCCTGGATGTTCTGGCAGGCACGATCCACAATGGAATCCACTTTCATGGTTGATTCACCTGATGTTTATTGTTTATTGTATACAATTTATAGACGGTGGGTTAAAGGGTTGTCAAGAAAAAAATCTGACCGTGGTTGACGGTTTCCAGTTGCCGGTTGCCGGTTTTCCATATAAACTGCCGCCGACCCATTCACATGGACCAGTGTGGAAAGGATTCAACTGACAGATAAGGAAAATAATGGAAAAGGAAATTTCAAAAGAAAGGGCTGCGTTTCTGGCAAAAGACTATGCACGTGGATTTATTCATTACTGCCAGTTTGAACCGGAGGTTGTGGAATATGGCTTTTTCCAATCCCGGGTGTCCATCCTGGAACACCACCGGCAGCAGGACGGCTTTATTCATGCGGGCGTCATGGCCACCATGGCGGACCACACGGCCGGATATGCGACATTTACCACCGTTCCGGAAGAATTCCAGATTCTGACCATTGAATTCAAGATCAATTTCCTCAGGCCCGCCCACGGGGAAGCGTTGGTGTGCCGCTCAAACGTCATCCGCGAAGGAAAACAGATCATCATCGCCGAATCGGAAGTCTTTGATATTCGAGAAGGAACGGAGACCATGAGCGCCAAGGCCATGGTGACCCTCATGGCCGTTCACCGGGAAAAGCTCACTTCAAAAAGCTGACGCAATCTCCTCCGCCACCCGCTTGGCCGCATCCCCGGGATCCTTCGCATCCCGGATGGGGCGGCCGATGACCACATAATCGGAACCATTTCTGACAGCGTCCGCCGGGGTGACGATGCGCTGCTGGTCGTCTCCCTCCACAAGGGTCCAGGCCGGGCGGATGCCGGGGGTAACCGCAATCAGATCAGATCCTAGGGTCTGCTTGACCATCCCCACCTCCAGGCCGGAACAAACCACCCCGTGGCACCCCGCATCTTTTGCCAACCGCGCCTTTTGAAGCACCAGGGCTGAAATATCCTCTGCATATTTGTCCCGGTACCCAAGGGCTTTCAGTTTTTCCTGGTTGAGACTGGTGAGAACGGTAATGGCCAGGATCTTTGTATTTCCGGGGTTGTTTTCCGCAATGCTTTTGAGAATTTCGCCCCCCTCGTCGCAGTGAACCGTCACAAACGCAGGTTTATGGACGCTGGCAGCCCTGAAAGCCCGCTGTACGGTGGCCGGGATGTCGTGCAGTTTGAGATCCAGAAATATCCCTGCGCTGCTCACGTCCCGAATGGCATCGATGATCTTCGGCCCCTGGGAGATGAACAGTTCCAGGCCCACTTTAAAAAGGCCCACCGAGTCTTTCAGGGTTTCCACATAGCCCATGGCCTGGTCATAATCGGGAAGGTCCAGGGGAAATACAATATGGTCTTTGGGGGTTTTCATGATTTTCCTCGTTCACACATTAAAGGGGTTTAAAATGGATTTCGCTTATGGTAGAAAATAAATAGTTGACACGTTCAAAAAAAACAACCATATTGCGTAAATTCAATTTTGGGACCCTCGGCCACCGTAGCTCAGTTGGTAGAGCACCTCACTCGTAATGAGGATGTCTGCGGTTCGACTCCGCACGGTGGCTCCAAAAAAAACAATCACTTACGTCCTGCCCACACTTCTTGTGCCCTCGTTGCTTTCCTTGTAATTTCCTCCCCGTCTATGCTTCCTTTCCCGAAGCCGTTTTTTCTTGACACAAGACGTTTTTTGTCATTTTATTATGGGATGTTCAGCCAACCATCCAACCTCTATCCAGGAGGTTTACTGAGGAGGGTTCCCAATGTCTACGCACGACTGCGAAGAATGTAGTTTTAGGGCGAGATATGACAATAATACCAAATCGATTTTGGGCCGGTTATGGAAATGGCACATTGGTTGGTGTCCCGGATGGAAAAAGTATATGAGATCTGTTCCTGATGATGAAAGAGCTGCATTAGCTGAAAAATATGATCTGAAAAAATACAAATAGTTCTTTTCTGAAAGCAGTGAAAAATGCATCCGGCCGATCCACTGACCGAATCGTTTCTCTTTGTCAACCCAGAAGCCCAGGGTATGGTCCCGACCCGTATCCGAGTCCTGAAATGCCTGCCAGGAAGCTCCCAGGTTATTGGTCAAAAATCCCTCTTTATCAACATCAGGTGGTCGACATGAGAATATTGATTTGCTGATCCGTCATGTCCAATCCGTGCTTAAAAATGTCCAGGGTCCGGTAGAAAACCCGGGCGTCAATCCCTTCGGCCAACACGTTATAGGTAAACAGGATCTGCCGTTTATGCCCCCTGACCAGACACCCCACCTTCAGTTTTTCATTGAGTATTTCCAGGTCGTCATCGTCCAGGAACTGCGCCCCGAATCGTCCCAGGGCGTAGGCCTGAAGGCTGAAACAGTCGATGGGTCCCATGGACAAAGGGATTCGGTAGAAGAAGACCGCCACAAAGGTGAGGCCCATCTGGAAAACCAGGGATTCATCCCGGTCCCGGATAATAAATTCCCGCTCCTCCATCCAGCTCTTGACCCGCTCCTTGAGGACGGGGGAAGGGAGTTCTTCCGGAAGGAAATTGATGAAGGCTCCGATTTCCGATTCAGGTGGAAGAAATTTCATTCAATCAGACCTCGCATCTCCATGTAGGTAATAACCGGTTGCCCTTTTGAATGCGTCGGAGGTTTTGTCCCCCGCGTAACCATCCACCTTTACATAAATGCCTGGAAGGGTGTTCAGGAATTCCTGAAGGGCTCCGGCTTGCCCACTTTTTTCCGTGGGGTCATACCTCAAAAGCGGAATCCGGTCCTCGGTGGACGAAAGGTCCTGCTCCGGATCAAAAACCGCCAGATTCTTTTCAGCCATTCTCCTTAAAACAACCGCTGCCCCCATCTGGCGGGATACCGCTGTGTTTGAAAAGGTGCCGTCCGCCACGTATTTTCCCCGGGCGTAGTGGTTGGAATAGCTCCACAGGTAGGGGGAAAGGACCTCGGGGTGGTATTTCCGGTACCCCCAGCCATTGTATCCTTCCAGCTTGTAAAGGGTCCCCGGAACACTCCAGTCGGACCAGCGGTCCATCCGCTCCAGTCGGAGGGCATCCGCAGCGCTCTCCTCCCAGGTAAACGGCGGGGAACCGGTGCGGGGACGGCCCGAAGGTACATGTGTGGTTCTTTCGGTTAAGGGGTCGCCGTTATGCAGGTGGCGGTCAAACTGAAGCGATGCCTCCATCAGGTGAATGACCGCAATGACAAACCACGGCATTTCAATGACATCAGCCACCCGCTGGTAACGCTGAAGATTCGAAGTCATGGTCCTTATGGCCGATTCCACTTCCGCCGCCCGGTTATCCCTGACGATACAGGTGTCGAACAGACGTCTGTAGTCTGATCGCAACCGATCGGTTAGTTTCATGTCTATTTCTCCTGCGATCCATCGGCAGGGTTTGCCTGGGACTGCTTCATTGACGCCGATACCTCGGGAAGTATACACTTTCAGTGCGGTGTGAGTCCATACGGAAATCAGAAAATTATCTGACATATTTTTCAAGAAAAATACAAATGTTGACGGTTCGAACCGTCAACATGTCGTCAACAACGGTACGGTCCTCGTTATTTTCGTCACTTTTGGAAAATGGAGCGCACCCATGGGCAACATCATGATCGTTGACAACGATATTACCGTTCAGATGGACCTGGAGGAGTATTTTGAACAATCCCGTCACCAACTGGTGGGAATCGTTGAAACCAAAGAAGAAGGGGTTTTCCTGGCAAAGGAAACACTGCCGGATATCATTTTGACGGAGATCGATCTTCCGGGAGAAACGGACGGCATCGACATTGCCAAATGCATCAAAAGAGAAGTGGATGCGGGCATTGTGTTCATGACTGTTTGCAGTAATTTTGATGCAGTTTGCCGGGCAAAGCAGGTTTCACCCCTGGCCTATGTGCTGAAACCTTTTGATGTGAGGGAGATCGGTGCAACCATCGAAATCGCACTGCACAATCAAGCCATCAACCGGAATCTCAGGGCAACCGCCCAAAAACTGGCAAACCGGGTCGCGGAACGGGAAATCGAGCTAACGTCTTTAAAAGATGCACGCCGCGACTACTCCCAACCGGCGAATATCCATGCGCCGATCCTGGACGGCGTCAGCGTATCGTCCATAGGAGACACAAAATGGCGGTTCACACCCCAACCCTGACGAAAGCCTAAAGCGCCCTGGACCACTCCGGCCGAAGGTCGATGTCCCCCGCCAGGGCACTGTCGATCTGGGCCAGTGCATCGTCTTTACCCCTGGGCAGGCGGGCCTTGATGGGGAGGTAATTGGAGGCGTGATTTGAGAAAAACATGCCTCTTGAAAGATTGGTGTTGGCAATCATCTCACGCAGTTCCACCAGGGTTTCCCGTTCGTTGAGGAGCGCGAATTCACCCCTTTTGTATTCATCATGAAGCGGCGTTCCCGGAATGAGCATGACGGTTAAGGCACCCACGTAATTGGGATCCATGGCGCTCAGGACCTGTCCGGTGGCCCGGGCGTGCTGAAGGGAGAGTTCGGGGTCATTTCCCGCAATGCCCAAAAGCACCGTAACAGAAAGCTTGATGCCCGCTTCCCGAACCTTCCGGCCCATGTTGATGAGATGCTGGGCCGTTGCCCCCTTTCGGATCTTCTTGAGCAGGGGGTCGTCCCCTGTTTCCACGCCCAGGTAGAGGATGCCCAGCCCCTTTTCCCGAAGGGCCTTCAGTTCATCAGCACTTTTCATTTTGATGCCCTTGGCGTTGGCGTAAGCGCCCACCCGTTTCACCCAGGGGAGGTGTTCGCGGATGCGGTCCAGGATCCACATGAGCCGTTTCTGGGGAATGATCAGCGCATCCCCATCCATCAAGAAAACCCGATCCTGTCGTTTCATGACCTGTGACGCAAATAAAATATCCGAAAGGATGATGTTATCGTCTTTGATGGTAAATCGTTTGTCGGTATAGGTCCCGCAAAAGGTACACTTATTGTGAGAGCATCCCAGGGTCACCTGAAGCAGGATGCTGTAGGCCTCGCTGGGGGGTCTGATGCAGTTGCCTTCATAATGCATTCCGTCTTCCATTTTCTTTTTCTCCTGTGTTGGGCAGGCATGGGGGCCTGCCCCTACGGGGATTGTTTATCGGTTGCGGCGCAGATAGACTTTCAGGGCTTTCAAGGGGTTTTTGGTGGAGTCTATGACTGCCGTGGGTTCAAACCCGCTGTGGAGCATGCAATGGGTGCACCGGGGATCCCGTCCACCCCCGTATTCTGACCAGTCGGTGTTTTTCAGTAAGTCCCGGTAAGTGGGTTCATAGCCGTCGTCAATGAGGTAGCAGGGTTTCTGCCAGCCGAAAATATTGCGCGTGGGATTCCCCCAGGGGACACAGGCGTAATCCTGGTTCCCTTCCAGAAAATCCAGATAGAGACTGCTGTGGTTAAAGCGCCAGGGCTTGTTTTTTCCCAACAGAAAAATGGATCGAAATAGTTCTACGGCTTCATCCCGGTTAAAAAAATGCTCCTGATCCGGCGCATCTTCATACTTAAAAGCAGAAGCGATGGTCATGCCTTCCACCCGAAGAGACATGAGCAGGTCAAACAATTGGCCCGCGCTCTCGGCAGTTTCTCCCTTAAACAGGGTGGTGTTGGTGGTGACCCGAAACCCCTGGGAGACCAGGAGCCTAATGGTCTCTACGGCATTTTCAAATACCCCTTTTCGGCCCACCCTTGCGTCATGGTGATCATTGAGCGCGTCCAGGTGAACATTGAATGTGAGATAAGGACTGGGTGTAAATTCATGAATCCGTTTTTGCACCAGAAGGGCATTGGTACACAGGTACACAAATTTTTTCCGGGACACAAAACCTTTGGCGATTTCATCAATCTGCGGGTGCAGGAGCGGTTCCCCGCCCGCGATGCACACCACGGGGGCGCCACATTCTTCTATTGCGCCCATGCACTCTTCCGGGCTCATCCGCTTTTTAAGTATTTCCTCCGGATGAGCAATCTTTCCGCAGCCCATACAACGCAGGTTACAGTTAAAAAGAGGTTCCAGCATTAGCGCCAGAGAATATCGTCCATTGCCGTTTGAACCGAACCGTCTTTTCCCGACATAAGCGCCGATACGCGCCTTTTGAATAAGAGGGATTCCCAATTAACACAACTCCTTATATTTAATTATCTTGTGTTTCCATTTCACACAGTTGCCTCATCAGGCCCAGGGCCTGTCTCCATGGCCCTTTCCAAGCGTTGGCGGGGGGCATGCGGATTAAAATCTGTTGCAACTGGTCACAGGCCGGTCCCAGATCTTCGTCTTCCAGGTAGGCCTCCGCGAGTCCCAGACGATTTTCCACAAAATCGGGATCCTGCATAACGGCGCGTCGGTAATGAAAAATAGCCTTTTCCAGATCCCCGATGCTCACAGGGGGATCGGGTGCCCGCAGATAGAGCTCCCCCAGCATCCGGTCCGGGCCCCCGTGATCCAGTCCAGGGTCCAATCGGGACGCTTCAAGCGCGCCCCGTTCAATGACCGGCACCAGACTCAATCCCTTGAGAGTATGGTTTTCAGCCTCCAGCCCGGCCAGGTAAGCGGCCAGGTAATGGGCTCTAGGGTTTTTCGGCTCCCGGCCAACCGCTGCTTCAGCCATGTTACGTCCTTTTACCGCATTTTCAAGCCGTAATGATTTATTTGTTCCGTTCCGGGCCAGCACAGCATAGCAGCGGGCAGCCTGTAAAGCCGCTCCCGAGTCCCGTTCGCTCTGCCGTTCCCACACAAGCGCCTGGTTTCGGGTACAGGGCGACCACAAAGAAGATTTTTCCGTGGCGCCGGTGATGCTATCCACAACCGTTCCATGCCGCGACACGCTTTCGATGGGGGCGCAGGCAGCGAGAAACAGGAGTATAATCAACAGGCTATGGCATAAAACAGGCATCATTTTTTTCGCCCAGCCGGAATTGCAGCAGATCCGGATCGGCCGGTCCAAACCCGTCGGTCTGCAGAAGGGTCAGGAGTTTTGCGGCATCTGCATCTTCCTTCATGCCCTGAAGCACACCGGCCAGTTTTTTCGTTGAATCGTTCTCGTCCCCGAACCAGACCACCGGACTGGTGGGCAGCTCCCGGGAAATATGCATGACCTTGATTTTCTTGCCCATAGGCATGGTTTTGACGGTCTCATACTGAACGCGGTCCAGCACAACCCCCGTGATTTTTCCTTTGACCAGCGAGCGCAGGGACCGCAGGGGCCGAAAGGTCCCTTCAAGGGTAAAGGGCAGCCGGTCCGGAAGCAATTTAAACAGCAGGCAGGCAGCCGCCTTTTTTTCAAACAGCATGTTTCCTCGAATTTTCCCATTCAGGGATTGCCATTTTGAAACCTCATCCTTCTGGGCCATCAAACGCCAGATATCTTTTGTAAACCCGCCGGGCCTGGTGGTGGCCACGGGCGTCATTTGAAAATCCGTTGCGTGTCGGGCGTATACCCCCAACTGAACGATACCCCATGCCGGGGGCGATGATTCCAAGAATGCCAGTGCAGGCGCCAACTGGTTGAAATAATGCCCCTTAATGGTTTCATCAGATCCCATTTTCTGCTGAATATAATGGGCGAAGGCATCCATCACCGGACGTGCTTCCGCTTCCGTTCCCGGCTGACCCGGCTGGATCACAGCGAAATCCAGATCGCCTGCCTCAGCATACCCACTCACGGTCCAGAGAAACATGGCAAAAAAGAGAATGATAACCCCATTTTTTTTCAAAATAACCCTTCCGTTGTCAGTTATTTTTTCCCTTGGTAAAATGTCCCATCAGCTTCAGGATGGGCGGCAGCGCGAAAAGACACGCCAGCATGCCCATCAACGATCCCAGCACCATGATGGCGCCCAGGCTTGCCAGTCCCCGGTGCTGGGCAAACAGCAAACCGCCGAAACCGATCATGGTGGTGGTAAAGCTCAAGGCCACGGCGGTGGGGGTTCCCGTATAAAAGAGCCCGCCAACCCCCGACTGCGTGGGGCGGTCAGCGAGCAGGGGTTCAATTTCCCGCCAGCGGGCCAGAAAATGCACTCCCCCGTCCACCCCGATGGCAATCAGGATGGGAATAGCAAAGAAGTTGGCCAGATTAAAATGAAGCCCCAGCCAGCCCATCAGTTCCAGGAGCCATAACATACTTATGCTCAAAGGTAAAATGGTAAGCATCACATATCGCACCGAACGGGCATAAACCCAGAGAATCAGGGACACCAGGAGAATGGTCAGGGCCGCGGCCTGAAGAAACGTGCGGTGCATCAACCGGGCCGATTCATATACTCCCACAGGCACCCCGCTTACATGGGGGTCCACTTTTCGCAGGGCTGTCAGGAAATGCCCCAGCGCATCAAAATCCCATATGTCTCCTTTAGGGCTGATTTTAATCTGATATCGCCCATCCTTCCCCACATACAAATCCCGTAAGCCCGGGGGAAGGTTTTCGGGCGTGACCGATGTTGCTCCGAACCATCGTTTTAATTGCTCAAGGGATGTGATGATATCCCGTCTCATTGTCGCTTCCAGCCCCCCAAGACGGCTGACCCGTTTCGGGTATCGCTCCAGTTGATCAAGGGAAGAATCCAGCGCCACCATGTTTTTCCCCACAAGTGCCAGCGCCTGCCCCGCTCCTGCAACAAACAGTTTTTCTTCCAGGTTTTCAAGGGATTCGGACAAACGATGAAGCGCCGTCTTAAACTTTTCAGCGTGGAGTGGGCGCTCTGACGGCAGCTGATCCGGGACATTTTCAAGGGCCATGGCCGCCTTCCGGTATTGGGCTGATTTTTCTTCCTGCCCGCTGGGAATGAAATCGAGGACGCTCTCCACCCGGCCCACAGAGGGGATGGCCATGAACTTCTTCGTCAAGTTTTTCACCTGTTCCAGGGTCGTGGCAGAAACGATGGCATACCAGGTGGATTCATCCGCGGTTTCAATCAGAATCCTTTCATATTCAACGGATTCCAGCCCTCGGGCCTGAAGTTCCAGCAGGTTGTAATTGAAACGCACCTTGAAAAGTCCGGGAAGGGCCAGAAGGGTTATGGCCAGCAGAATGATCAGCACCAGTTTCGGACGCTTAAAAAAGCCCTCCAGCAGGGGCATGGCCGTGATCCTGGGCATTGATGAAGGAAAAAGGTTCTTTTTGCCGGCCAGCAGCAGCATGGCGGGCAACACCACCATCATGGATACCAGACAGAACAGCACGCCGGTACCGCCGATGAGCCCCAACTGAGCAAGGCCGATGAAATCAGACCCCAGAACTGAATAAAAAGCGCAAACCGATGTGACAGCGCCCAGAATCACACCGGGCCCGGTTCGAAGTAAAGCCATCCGAACGCTGTCCTCCACACCCAGCCCCTTGCCGTGGGCCTCCACATAGCGCATGACCACGTGAATCCCAAAATCCACACCGATACCCACCAGTACCAGTGCAAAAATCACGGACAGCAGATTCAATTCTCCAACAGTGACCGTGGCAAACCCGAAACTCCACGCCATGGCCATAACCAGTGAGAGCAGCACCAGAAAGGGCCTTAGCCATCCATGAAGGACGATCATGAACAAAACCCCCACAAACAGCACCGCAATAACGGCTGCCCGGGTCATGTCCCGGTCCGTGGTCTCCATTTCGTCCGCCTGAAGGGCGGGCCTTCCGGTGAGCCCCACCGCCAGACCGGGAAATTCCGCACGGGTGGCTTCGAGGGCCTGGCGCACCGCAGCAAGCGGTTTACCGACCACATCAAGGGCACCGAAATCCTTGGCCGGCAGGATACGCATGACCAGCAGCCGGCCGGAAGCGGTAAAAAAATATTCACCCTGGCCCTGACTGAGATCAAACAGCGAACCACCGGGAGGTTTCCCCGACAACGTCTCATCCACATTCCCCAGAAGCCCGTCAAGGAACCCGAGGGCTTCCCGCAAAATGGCCGGGTCCATCCCTGCCATCCCGATCGTTTCTCGACCCCCGTTATCATTGCGGATTGCGGATTGCGGATTGCGGATGGACCCCTGCCCCCCCAGAAGCTCTGAAACAATATTGAAAAAGCCGGCCAGGGAACCGTCATGAACCCATCGGTCCAGATAGGGCGCCAGAAAAGAAATGATTTGCGTAAGGTTTCGGGCTTCATCAGGGGAGGCGAAAAGCAATACACCGTCTCCCAGATCCGCAGGTGAAATACGGTAATAGACCGCTTGAATGAGGTCCGGGTGCCTGGCGAGACGCGTACTGAGGCTTTCCGCGAACTCGGTGGCCCTCTTTTTTCCCTCCTCGGTCCCCCCCGTCTGAATGACCATGAAGAGATATTCCTGGTCTCCAAAATTTTCAAGGTGGTCCAGATATCTTTTTTGAAAGGGAACTGATGGTGAGACCAGGGAGTCCTGGTTGCTGTTCAGATGCAGAAAAAAGGCGGCGGTCAGGGCGCAAATAAGTGCCAACCCCAGTCCGGAGATAATGAGCGCACCCGGGTGATGGTGGACCAGGCGCCAGAGTATGTTCAGGGCATACTCCCGCTTTTTCTGGGGTTGTTTCATGCGGTCTTGGCCGTTCTCAGTCCCAGATTTTTCACTGTTGTCCATGCGGACCCCGGAAATTTGTGCGCATCCTTCAAAACGGCATCCAGGGCTGTCAGAAAATAATCCGCATCGGCCTGGTCAATCACCAGGGGTGGGAGAATTTTCACCGTGTCCAGGCCGTGCCCGGCCACCTGGGTCAGGATGTGGTGCTTTTCCAGCAGGGGCATGGTAATCATCTGGCAAAACAGGTCCTCGTTCATTTTGTGGAGCAGATTCCAACCCGTCTTCAAAGACAATGCGGAGGGTTTCCCGAATTGAATGCCGATCATGAGCCCTTTTACACGAATGTCATGGATCAATTCATACCTTCCGGCCAGTTCACGGAGCCCTTTTTCAAGGTAGCCGCCCATAACGGCTGATTGTTCAACCAGGTTTTCCTGTTCAATCACGTGTAAAGTGGCAAGGCCTGCGGCCATGGCCAGATCATTCTGACCAAAGGTATTGGAATGGGCAAAACACCGGTCCATACTGTCAAAGACTTTTCCATGGATATCACGCCTGGTGATGACGGCACCCACGGGGACGTATCCCCCGGAAAGGGATTTGGAGAGAATCAGCAGGTCTGGAACCACGTCCCAGTGGTTCACGGCGAACATGCGGCCCGTTCGGCCCAGGCCCGTCTGAACTTCGTCCGCGATGAGCAGCGCACCATACCGGTCGCAAAGGCTTCTTGCGCCCGGAAGGTATTCCGGATCCGGTATGAACACCCCTTTTCCCTGGATCGGTTCCACGATAAAGGCAGCCGCATCCTTTTTGGAAAGGGCGATTTCAAGGGCTTTCAGATCATTAAAGGGAACAGGTACACAGTTGGGCAAAAGCGGTTCATTGCGCCCCCGGAATTCCTCGTTCCCGTTTACGGAAAGTGCCCCCAGGGTCAGGCCGTGAAAGGCCCGGTCACAATAAATGATTTTGCTCTTCCCCGTGGCCTGCCGCGCTATTTTGAGGGCCCCTTCCACCCCTTCGGTTCCCGAGTTGGTGAAAAAGACCGCCTCCAGATCCCCCGGGGCCAGCCCGGCCAGTGCCTCGGCCAAAAGGCCTGCAAGAACCCCCACATCCATCTGAACCATGCTGGCAGGGGCCATATTGATGACGTCTTTTAAGACCTGGGCCACCAGAGGGTGGTTCCGCCCGATATTGAAAACACCGAACCCCGCCAGAAAGTCGAGCACCTCCCGACCCTGCGCGTCCATGAGCCGGCTCCCCCCGGCCCGGGTGTAGTTTCGATTGTAACCGATCACCTCCAGCACCCGCACCAGTTGAGGGTTCACATAGCGGCGATGCAGTGTATACGTCTCACCGAGACGATTTTCTATAAGAGATAAAATATCCATCAAATATAACAGACCCGCACGGCGAAATTCCATGAAAAACCCCGGCGGGAAAATTCCTCTCTATTTTTTTGGGGAAGTGTAGGAAAAGCGACCGTCCCTGTCAAGTCCATCCCTTCATTTCAGACGCATTCAAGAAGAACAAATACGTCAGCGTGGCTATTTGGACGGGTCCTGGTCTTGAGGAAGATTATCGAGACCTTCCGCGGATCGGATGTGCAGGTCCAGCTGCGGAAAGGATATCTCGATATTGTTTTCCCTGAAAATGCGGTTGATGTGGTAGCGCACTTCTGAATCAGCGTACCGGTCGGACCAGCCCTTGATCCATACCCTCAGGGAAAACACCAGGGTGCTGTCACCGAAATCGAGAAACCGAACCCTCGGGGGCGGAAGGTCCAGGACTTTGGCACTCTTTTTGGCCGCCGTGAGGAGCAGATCCGTGACCTTTTCCACATCGGAACCGTACGCCACACCAATTTTAATTTCCTGACGGTAACGCCGGTCCGCATGGCTCCAGTTCACCATCTTCTGGGATATGAGAAGAGAATTGGGGACAAAAATGGTAGCGCCCGAAAACGCCTTCACCAGGGTATTTCGAATGGTCACTTTCCGTACGTGCCCCCGGATTTTGTCGATTTCCACCAGGTCACCGGGCTGGATGCTTCTCCCAAACAGGAGAATCAGTCCGCCGAGGAAATTGTTCACGATATTCTGCAACCCAAACCCAAGCCCCACGGAAAGGCCGCCGGCGACAACGGCCAGGTTCCTGAAGGAGAGCCCCAGAAGGCCCAATGAGGTCAGAGCGAACAGGGACCAGAGCACGTAGGCCACAATGGTTTCCAGAGACTGCACAGAACCCGAATCCATCTCCGGGCGGCGTTCCGGCAGTTTGGCCAGCGACGAACGCGCCAGGACGATACCGGCGCGGACCACGAACATGAGCGAAAAAATGCAGGTGATGCGATAGATGCTGAACGTGAATTGATCCCAACCCACCCGGTAGCGGATGACCTCCATGAACAGCGATCCGCCGCCTACAAAGATAAATATCCAAGCAAAACTTGATAACAGCAGGGTGAGAAAAATGATTGGAAACCCCAGCGCCCTTGGCGGCTCTGAGCCAAGAGAATCCGGCCCTTCCCTTTTGGCTTGCCAGCGGAATTCTATCCGCCCCAGCCCGGTACTGAGAACCTTGGCCAGGCGAACATTCAGTGATAACAACAACACCAGCATCCCCAGGAGGAGCGACAGATAGCCCCAGCCCAGAAGCGCCATAAATGCCAAAAGCGGCATGGCGCCAATAAGAATATCCTTAGACAACTTGGCCCAGCCATGCCTCGCCGTTTTGTCCCGGATATACACCCAACACAGGATCAGAAGCCAGGCCGACCATACGGGGATAAAGGATTCTTCCGGAATATGCAGGGATTCCAAAATTATACAAGTCGATACGGCAGCCCACAATGGCGTCAGGAGGTGGGGTTCGGGCACTGGGTCGCCCTGAAAATGACACTGTAAATTCCGGGAAAGGGAGATCAGGCCATAGAGCAGAATGATCGTTACAATGGTTGAAAAAAATGTGGAAGGGAACAGCCCGGTGGAAAAAACGCCCAGCAGAATACCTGAACCTACCGCGGAACACAGAAAGAACGGCAATAACCGAATACGCTTAAGGCTTTCGAACCGCCGTTCCATCCGCCTCAGGAAAATCAGGGACAGACCCAGGAGAACCAGTGAAAAGAGTGCCATTTTGGACAGGAATACGGTCCACCCCATCCCCTTCAAACTGATGGGTTCCAGAAGATAAATACCGAATCTGGATGACCATTTTTGAACGGCATCCACTCCCGATAACCATGCCTGGACCGAAAAGAAACCGAGGGTTCTCTTCAGCAAATGGACTTCAAGGACTCGATTGGATTCGTGCTCAATTTGAGCCCGGTCCTTTTTCAGGAGAAGAATAAAGGCATCTGCAGCATCCATACCCTTGGTCAGTCTGAGGCTGAGGGGTTGAAGTTTGGCCCGCACGGAGGTCAGGTCTTTCAAATAGGCCTTTACCCTCACCTGCATTTTCGGCCCCAGTTTTTCAATGGAGGACCCTTCCTGCTTGAACTTGTGAGACAGGTCCGTCAAATTCTCCATCTGCCGGTCGATGGCAGCCTTTTCCTGTTTGAAGGGAAACAGGAGCCTGTTGGCCTCACGCTCAAACCAACCCAGGACACCCAGTATGTCCCGCAATACGAGCGGGCTTCCGGATCTCAGATTGAAATAGAGCATGAGTTTTTCAAATCTGGATCTCAACAGGTAAAGGCGTTTCTGAAGTTGCGTCAGTCGATCCGGCAGCTTTTTTATGAGCCGGTCAACGGATTTCGAGGTCTCAACAAGTTCCTGGTGTTGCCGTTTCAGCAACTCATCCCAACTGTCGGGTTCGCTTACGACGGGACCACAAGCATAAAGAGACATCACCATCAGAATCAATGCCATGAAACAGAAATTTGCATACACTTGATTTAGAGCGGTTTTTTGCCTTGGTCCAGCATCACGAAAAATCATGCCGGTTCCCCCGTCGCCATTTTTCCCATTTTTGTTCCTCCATGCGTCAACAGCAGATGCAATCGTTGATTTTCATTGCAATTTCACTTTCCTGTTCATACTATCCATCATCGAGGCTTTTGGTCAATCCATTTCTCTAACGACGAAATTCAGGGGACACCATACCCAATTATTAACAATAAACTCGGGAAAAACCGGGGCCACGGGAAAAAGCCCATCGTTATTGAAAAACATCTCTGAGACTTTAAAATTTTGGAGGAAACAATGGATATTGGGACGTTTCTGCAACGGCATGCACGTTATCAACCAGAAAAAATGGGGCAAACTCCTCGCCGCCATAACGGGCCGCAATAACTTCCCCAACCATGCATCATAGCTTCGGACCATCTCCGCCCGAAATGTTGACCTCAAGGCCCAACGGGGGTATTCTTGTGGAAAAATTTGAGGCGTATCATGTTTTACAAGCAATCTGACCAGGTTAAGGTCAAAAAAGTCGGTAACAATATGGCGCTGTATGTCAATGACCAAAAGGGCATACATGTGCTCAACCAAACGGCCCTCTTCATCTGGGAAGCCCTTCAGGAGCCCTTCACATTTGATGAACTCCATTATATGCTCGGTGAGGTCTTTGAAGGTGACAAAACCAAAATGAAAGAAGACCTGCACGAGATACTCGATCTGTTTTTGCGGTACGATCTGGTCTGCACGGAAACATGAAAACCTTTTTCCTCTCTTTTCCCCGGCTCAATATATCCGTAAGCGCTCCAGAAGCGATTGCTGCCGATATTCAGGATGCATTCTTTCATTCCATACGTTCCCATAGAAATCCATCTCCCCGACACGAATATGTAATCGAGACCACTTCGAATGGGTTTAGCCTGCTTAAAGCCGGACAGCCGGCACGGCATTTTGGGTCGTCGCTTGAACTCATATGCCGCCTGGAAGAGAATATTGAAAATACACTCATCAGATCCATGGGGGACTGGGTAGGTTTTCACGCGGGGGCTGTAATGATCGGAGACGCTGCCTGTGTCATTGCGGGAAATCCGGACACCGGGAAGACCACCACCACCTTCAATTTAGTCGAGATGGGACAGACCTTTTTATGCGAAGAGGTTACGCCGGTGGATCCGGAAACCCTCCTGGTTTATCCCTACCCCCAAGTTCTGACCATTGAGGGAACTTATGCGGAAAAATACCGATCACTCTACCTGGTTCAAAATGGGGAGCTCAAGATCCTGGACTCTCAGATGGCCCGCTATAGTCCGTATGATGTCGGATCAGATCCGGTTCCTCTGAAGATGATCCTGATACCCGCATACGACTTTTCCAAAACACCGGGGATTGAGGGCCTCTCCCCGGACGAAGTATTCACGGAACTCCTGGGATATTGTTTCCCCCCCAACAGGGATGATGAACATCTCTTTGATTCGGTTATCACGATCTGTGAGAAGGCCGAGATCTTCAGACTTCGCACAAACAGCATACAATCCATGCGAGAACTGCTAAAGGAACTGATTGGGCCTAACCCCGAATCTTGAACTTTAAACCTTGAACTGGGAACCTCAAACCTTGAACCCCTTAGACATCCGCCTCCGGGCACTCGACTGGCTATTTGCCGCAACCCGGCCCTGGCTCTTTCAAGGCCAACGTGCCGCGCAACAATTCCCACACGAAAATGATGTGGACTGGAAGGCCATAGGGAACCTGGCCCATGTTCACAACGTGGAACCGCTTCTCTACTGGATGGTCTCAAACGCCGAAATCCCAACAAAGATTCCTGAATGGCTGAAACAGAAATGGGAACAGGCCTATTTCGGGAATTTCCTCAGAAACGAGGCATATTTTGAACAATTGAAAACACTCCTTGCAAAATGCGAAAAAGAGGGGGTACCCGTTATCGTCCTGAAAGGCCCTGCCCTGATCTGCCGCATCTACAAGGACCCGGCGCTCCGCACCCTCTCGGATCTGGATATTCTCTGCTCCCCAACCGACTTGCACCGGATTGTAACCATAGCCCGCCAAATGGGTTGCACAATGATGGACGTGGGAGACCACCCCGAAGCCGCCCATCACGTGGCCATGCATCAGGCTACATCAGGGAATATCCTGGAATTTCATTTCATGCCGTACGAGGTCATTCAAAATCACAAAATGTTTATGCAACTGGCCTGGGATCGTAAGGAATGGATCGATGCAGGGGGAATTCAATTTCCGGTTCTTGGACTCGAAATGGAGCTCCTGTTCAACGTGGCCCACCTGGTTCAACACCAGTTCGATGTGTCGCTGAAACACTATCTCGACATTGCAGGGCTTCTTGTTTTTTGCGAAGGGGAGCTCAACTGGGGCAGGATTGGAACGCTGCTGCGGGATTTTGGCCTTGACCAGGCGTTTTCCCTTACCATGGGATTCCTTAGGGCAATGATGTGTCTTCCTCAGATGTCTCGGATGTCCTGGCTTAACCATGAAGACGGCGCTCAGCGGGAATTTGACGCTTCACTTCGAAACCTGCTCGCACTATTGGATGAGGATAGATTACTGGATGTGAAAGGTGCTATCTGGGGTTTCCGGATTGCCATTGGAAATCGGGAGGGGCTTGGAAGTAAGATTGATTATGTGGTAAAGACGCTATTGCCATTTTCCGGCAGCTTGGCCGGCCATGATATCCGATCATCAGGTGGTGCCTGTTATTTCCTGCGTCAATGCCTTTTCTATGGTAAACGCCTGCTTTTCACACTCACGCACCTTCCCAAAGAACTTCTCTCAGACAGGCAACATTCGCTGGAAAAGAAAAGGGCCGGCGCAAAAAACAGGATCACCCGGCAGCTTCAGAGGATCGTGCGGTCAAGATGATTCCCCCCGTCCCCGGTCGGCGGCTAATTGCTGTCCCCTTTCAGAGAAAACTTGCCGGCCGCTGTGGTGGTTGCCGCATAGGCATCAGTTGCCCCGAAGAAACTCCTGACGGCAGGCTTTTTGTAGGCAATATAACCGGCAACACCCGCCGCTGCCGCAACTGAAGATCGTTTGATCGCCTTCTTGCAGAACTCGCGGCGACTCACGGAAACGGCATCTGATTTCTGTAATCCATTCACGTCGTACCCCCTGTGGATTGTTGGTTGTTACTGACCACTCTCATAACGGCTGCTCAATACTCACCGTCGGTTCGGACACGGTTAAATAATAGGTTGGATCCGTGCCTGCTGACCCCTTCAATAAAAATATTGTTTTGATGCTGAATATCAAGGTCGGCTGATAGTCTGTTTCGGCGTCAACCGTGATAGCGGGGGTAATATCAAATATCTTGATAACATCCTCGTTAAGCGCCCCCCAATCGTCAATTTTGAATGTGAATACTGTTTGACTCCCGGAGACAGTCGCGGGGTCACTGGCAACATTGCTCGCGCCGCCGAACGTTGCGGCAGTTGTATAATAGGTTTTTCCGCCGTACTCCAACTGGCCTGTTACAGGAAGTGAATTTCTAAAGGTCACCTTTATCTGAGAGTAGGTTCCCACGGGCAAAGACACATTGCTGACTCCGGGAAACGTCCCGCCATTCACGAGATCAAGCTGTGCCGTCCCTGAAAAGAGCGTCACCCACGACGACCCGTTATCCATTTCTATCTTTGTCACCGTAACCTTGAAATCCTTGAACGATAAAGGAATACTGGTGCTGGTAGCGAGTGTTGTTGCTGCGAGAGAGACCGTGATCTGAAGGGTATCGGATCCCAGGTCCGTGCCCCCGCTGTTCCATTCCGCCGTTAATGTGGGTGTCCCGGCGTTACTGTCCTTGTAATAGAAAGTGGCCGTGCTGGTTCCGTTCGTGATAGTCACTTCGTCAATAATCGATGTCCCCGCAGCATTTCTGTAAAACACCTTTGTGCCTGAAGAATTGGAGGAAAGATCAAATATCGTGTCTGCTGAAACAGTTGAGGCATTCCCGTCAGCATCCTGGCTGGTTAATGTAAAGGCGGTGGATACAACTCCGGCCGTTACTTTTGAAGGGCCGGTCAAATTGACTTTGGTGGTAAGGGAAAGGGTCGCAATCTCAATCGTGTTGGAATGGCCACTGGTCCCACCGATATTTACCGCACGGACCCGGTAATAATAGGTTGTCCCCCCTGTCAGTCCGGTCACCGAACTGGTGATGACATTGCCCACATCCTTGTTCTCATATCCTGAGACATAACTGACAAATCCGGTGTCCGTGGCCACATCTAATCTGTACCCCGTCGCGCCCGCTGCGGCATCCCAGTTGGCGGAAAAACCGCTTTGGGGACGTGGATGTAACAATTTCCACAATTTAGGGTTTTGAAACAATCGGCGTCATCGATTTTGGGATGAAAAAATAACGCAGTACAACAAGTAAGCGTAAAAAGTACGGGACAAACGCAGCTCGATTTGCTAAGACAAAATTTCGGGAACCAATCACTTCTCCTGAAAGGACATCAAATCGAGCTATGAACACACAAAATTCTGACTCCAAAAACGATTCGAAGGACAGGAAACTTTACATCCAATTCCCATATAGTCCGGCAATTGAGGAACAGATATTTTATTTTTACCAATTGCTTTCAGAAAAAGACAGAAGATTATATGCAGCAACTGAAGCTCTAAAGCTAGGTCATGGCGGAATCAGCTATATTGCAAGCGTTTTGAAATGTGATAGAAAAACAATCCATCGAGGTATTTCAGAACTGAAACATCCTGATAAAATTGAGAATGATAGAATTAGAACCACGGGTGGCGGCAGAAAGCGGAGTATTGAAACAATTCCTGACCTTTCTGAAAAATTTTTGAAAGTCTTAAGGGATTACACTGCCGGAGACCCAATGGATGAGACAATCAGATGGACAAATTTAACCCACCAACAGATTGCTGATAGGCTCAAAGAAGATTATGGGATTGAAATCAGTAGAAGAATCGTAAAACAGCTTTTCAAAAAGCACGGTTACAAGAAAAGAAAAGCGCATAAATCACTGAGTATTGGGAAAAGCAAGAATCGAAATGAGCAATTTGAGAACATAGCTGAATTGAAAAATGACTACATGAATGCTGGCAATCCGATCATAAGTATGGATACAAAAAAAAAGAGCTTATAGGGAACCTGTACCGCGACGGTGAACTGTATACGCTTGAATTTCAAGATGTTTATGATCACGATTTTCCACATCTTGCGGATGGAATCATTATACCACATGGCATTTATGACGTGATTAAAAATCAAGCGTATGTAAACATTGGAACAAGTAAGGACACCAGTGAATTTGCATGCGACTCACTTAGACAATGGTGGTATAATCAAGGAATATGCGACTATCCCAATGCTATTTCTATTTTGATACTTTGCGATTCTGGCGGAAGTAATTCCTATAGGCATTACATTTTTAAAGAGGATCTCGAGAAGCTTGCAAATGAGATTCGTGTAGAGATCAGGATCGCACATTACCCATCATATGCGTCAAAATGGAATCCCATTGAGCATAGATTGTTTTGCCATATTACCCGGTCATTAAAAGGCGTTATCTTGAAAAGCTACGATATTGTAAAACAATTAATTGAATCAACGATGACAAAGACGGGTTTGAGGGTAAAAGCGAACATAATTAAAAAAGTTTATAAAACCGGTAAAAAATACGCTGTGAATTATAAAAAAGAGATGCAGATAAAATTCGATGAAAAATTAGGAAAATGGAACTATAGGGCTGTCCCAATAAAAGCATAGAAAGATTTAATCAACAACTTGAAAGCAAATGCTAGTAAGAGACAACTGTTTGTAATGAAATCGATTTTGACAATTTTTTGATCAAATTGTGGCGTTTTTGAGAATCCCTATCGCATTTTTTAGGTTAGAGGAATTGTTTCTGAATGTTTTTTTAATTCAGGTGAATATGTGGGTCTTATTTCGTTCACGTCCCTTGGGTGACGGAAGTCGCAGCCGTGGCCGTCGGGACGGACGGAACGGTGAAGACCCAGTTGGAATTGTTATTGGAATCGGTGCAGTTATCTCCAACGGCATTGATGGCGTTTACATTGGTGTTATTGGAATCTTTGACATCGAGGTAGCCGATGGTTCGAGTCCCCTGGGGATTGATTTCCCATTGGTCATCGTCCGAATCGCTTCTGAGGGATAGCAGCTTTCCGCTCTGGCCCTGAAGGTCGAGGGTGTGGGCAATGGTCGTCTTGTTGGCGCTGCCGTTCGTGAAAGTAAGGGTGTCGGCAGAGGTGACGTTCTTGGTCAGGTCGTAAAAGTTCGTGGCCCCGGAGAGGGTCTGAAGGGTTCCGTCCAGGGTCACCTTTTGGGTGCCGGGTGTAAAGGCGCCGCTGTTGGACCAGTTGCCGCTGACGGTGATATCGCCGTTCAGTTCAAGCGTTCCGTTGGCGCCGATCGTCACATTCTCGTAATCCGAAGCGCTCTTGAAGATGCCGTCGGTAATGCTCAGATTGTTGGTGACCGCCAGTGATGTGCTCCCTGAAGCATCCACCTTGTCACTTGCGTGCCCGTTGTCGATGGTCAAATTGTAAAAGGTGTTGGTGCCGGTGATGGTCTGGCCGGAGATACCGTCATATGTAACAGTACCGCTTCCGGCGGTTAAAGTGCCGAGGCTTGTAACTGTTGACGCAAGTTTAAGGTTTCCGGCGCCGGTAAAGGTAACAGCCCCGTTGGTAGCGTCAAATGTGCCGTTCGCATCGTATGTTCCTGTATCGGTTATTGACAAGGTGCCATCAATATCGGATGAACCTGTAACAGTAGTTGTTCCGGTAGAAATAGATAGAGTTCCGTCAATATCAGTGGTTCCGGAAGCGCCGATCAGATTAAGTGTACGTGTATTGGCTGCGAGTTCAGTAATGGCTGCTATTGTAAGGTTATTAGACACGACTGTAGTGCCGGCAAGGCTCTTAACAGCGCTGCTTCCACCGGATATGGTAAGATTGTTATAGGTATCGGCCAAAACCGTTTGTGAATCTGCTCTGTCATACCAGACAGTACCGTTATCGGTTGACAATGTTCCAAGACTTCTCACCGTTGCGCCGCCGAGTTTAAGATTACCGGTTCCGGCGAAGGTTATAGTACCGTCGGTAGCGTCAAATGTGCCATCGGCATCAACAGTCCCGGTAGAGATTGTTATTGTACCGTTAATATCAGAGGTCTTAGCCGCACCTGTTGAGTTCAGTGTGTTTGAGCCTACAGCCAATGTTGTGGACAAGGCTATGGTTAAATCGCCGGCCACATTGGTTGTTCCAGCCTCAAGAGTTTTGGTGCTGGAACCGCTGCCGGCAATATTTAGACTAAAATAGCTGTCAGCCAATACAGTCTGAGCCCCAGCTCTGTCATACCAGACCGTACCGGCAGTGGTCGCAAGCGTACCAAGACTTGTTACCGTGGCGCCGCCCAGCTTAAGGTTCCCGGCAGCTAAAAATGTAACATTAGCATCGGTGGCATCAAAGGGGCCGTTTGCGTCCACTGTGCCCGCTGAAATATCCAAAGTCTGGGTGTTGATGGTAGAGCCGGCAATGGTAACAATGTTGGTGCCAACGGAGAAGTCGGCGTTGAGAAGCAGGTTTCCGCTCACCGTTAAGTCCGAACTCAGGGTGGGAGCCGCCCCGGTGGCCACCCCCATGTGGTTTACAGTGCTGGAACCGGCAACCGCAACGTTGTTCCCTGCCGTCCAGGCAAAAAGGCCCACGTTGTCATAAGGGGAAGACGTCGCCGGTTTACTCCCCCGGCTCCAGTTAGTAGCCGTGTCCCAGGCTGTGGAATCTCCTCCCTCCCAGGTGTTGAAGGCGGTGGATGAGACCCAGTTTGAAGTACTGCCGGTAAGAGCAAAATTGGTCAGGGTTCCAGATGGGCTGGCGGACAAGGGGACAAGATTATAGAGCTTGTTGAGACCGGTATTGGTTCCTCCGGCCGTTCCCTGATCGAAGCGGTAGTAGGCCTTGAGGTCAGTTTCATCTCCTTGCAAGGTGCGGAACATGTTGTCACGGATCTGCTGGGCAGTACGGGCCACAGTCCAGGCACGGACCTCGTCGATTGGGCCGTCGAAAGAGCGGGTTGCTTGAGCAATAGTAAAATTATAGTTCGCAACGAAGGAACCGGTCACCACCATTGAGGCGTCCTCTATTCCATTAATATACAACCGCATGTTTTTTCCATCGTATGTGGCGGCAACATGAGACCAGACACCTGCCGTCAACCCCGTACTTCCATTGAGCTGCTTGTAACCGTCATCGGTTATCCGCAAATTAAACTGGAGTTTGTTGTTAGCAAGGCCGGCGTCTCCCAGCCTGAAATTTGCATCATTGGGGTCATATTCCTCACCGGCAATAAAGGATATATAGGGGTAAGCGGTTTGGAACGAATCCGGCCTGATCCACGCCTCCAGGGTAAGACTGGATCCACTCAAGTTAATTGTGCCGCAGCTCACCCAATCGTTGCTTCCATCAAAATCGAGGCTGTTCCGCGGTCCGGAAAAGGCGCCGGACATTACCCAGGTAGGCCCGTTTGTCAAAGTCCCCGTGTGTGAATTTTCGCTGTTATCGGTGAGGGTGGTTCCGGTGCCGTTGCTCATTTTGTAATAGGCTAAAAGGTTCCCTTCGTTTCCAGCTAATTCCCTGTACATGTTGGCGCGGATCTCTGCAGTTGTGCGGAGATCACTCCATACACGCACCTCATCGATTTGGCCGTCAAAGTAACGGCCGCCCAACGATGTAGCGATGTTGAAGAATGAGTTGGCAGTAAGTGCACCTGGTCCGGTATCTACAGCGTCAGCGTCTTCAACGCCGTTAATATAAATCCGCAGCGTCGGATTACTGTATGTGCAAGCCACATGATACCAGGTATCCGTGCTCAAAACTGTCGCCCCCGTAATTTCAGCGTTACCGCCCGGAGTTCTCACAAAAAAATTAGCCTTATTATTTATTAGCCTCAATAGTGCATCGTCGGTGCCAGTCTCTTCACCGGCAATGGTGGATATTGAGAAATCTACGGTATTAAAAGTATCCACCTTGATCCAGGCTTCCAGCGTAAGCGCTTGGTACTCAACCAGGCTGATTGCACTATCTGTTGCCGCGTACTGACTGCTGGTTCGGGTGAAATGCAGGGCGTTCCCGGACGGTGCATCGGTGGCGGCCATGGAAGATGATGGCAGAACCACGAGATCAAGTGCAAGTACCGCCAACAGGAACGCGATAAAAACGGAGATCTTGAATGACCTTACAAGGGGTGTTTTGATTATTGAAGGATGAATCATTTGCATGGTTAGGCATTCCCTGTTGAAATCACCAAATATAACACTTTCGATAAAGATATCAAAGTGTTAGTTCTATTTGTCACGCACCGAACTAATTTTCCGTTTCAGTATGTTTTGGCGGTACAGGACGCCTTTGTTGGCCTTCTGGGTGCAGAAAAACGCAGTGGCCGTTTAGGGGTCAGATGTGATATTCTGGTTAGAATACGTCATTACTGAAAAATTTCCAAGGGGAAACTGGCCTGTTCTGCACATGAAGGACGAAGCAAGAGGGTCTGGAACAAAGAAATCCAGGACATGGTGCTCGGCAATGATTTCGTAGTCATAATTTCAGCTTCAATTCCGGCGAACAAGTCCGCTTCGGTCCGACTCCTAACTCTAAACCCTCTGATCCGGGACATCGGGGACATCGGGGACGTTGTTGACTTCGATGAATTATCCGCTTCGTGATCGACTGAGCATCTTGGATATGGCAGAAGTGGTAACCCCCAAATGCCTGGCGATTTCTGCCAGTGGCACGCCATACGCATCCAAAAGACCCATTGCGATCTGTCGCCGAAGCTTGGAGACCTCCGGCCTTCGACTCCCTGCCCGGACCTCTTTTATATTTATCCCTTGTTTACGGCACTTTCCCTTTATATATTGCTCTATTATTTCAGATCGTTCCCGGTCCGGAAACCGCAGGCGCTGTTTCGCATCCGCCTCACGGATGATCTCATTCACAAAATCCCCGCTCCCCAATATGCGCTCATCGGAACGCTCTTTCAGTCCGGTCCTGCGCATGGAAACCACTTCCGACCAGCCGCCCTTGGAACGAATCAGGCCACCCCCAACCAGCTCGGGACGTCTTCCCTGCCCCAATCCTTCTTCCACATACCTGCGATACGCCCGCCTCGCGTCTCCCTCGCGTTTCCCAAACCAACGCAATACATAATCCCGGTCCTGCCATTCATTTCCGGCATGGCCGGTGACAACCCCATGTCCGCACCATCGATACTGATCCAGTTCCGCCAGATCTTTCACAATACCTGCCCGGACCGGATTTAAGTGAATGTACCGGATCAGCTCCTTGAAGTAAGCGTCCTCTTCACAAACGATTGATTTGTAGCGGTTCTGAAACAGGTGGCCGTGTCTTTTATGGCGCAGATTGTAGGAAACCGCGTAACCCGTGAGGAGACGTCGCATGAATCCTGGCAGACCGGCCGGACCGCTGCCCAGAAAGACGTGTGCATGATTAGACATCAAGGCCCATGCGAAAATCCGGGTTCCGGTTTCAGAAGCAAGGCCCCCCATGCGGGATACAAAGTCCTCCCGGTCCGTGTCCCCGCTGAGGATGCTCCTTTTCTCTATCCCCCGGATAATGACATGATGCAGGGTTCCCGGAGCGTCCAGTCTTGCCTGTCTCGGCATCCATCACCTCCCTCTTTGATTCGACCATATACTACCGTAATTCATCGAAGTCAACAACGTCCCCTTACCCCTTACCCCACTCACACGGCCGAGATGAATCTCACAAAACCGGGGAGGAACCTAATTGCTATCTCCTTTGAGCGTAAACTTGCCGGCCGTCGTGGTGGATGCCGCATAAGCATCCCTTGCTCCAAAGAAACTCCTGACCGCGGGCTTTTTGTAGGCGACGTAACCCGCCACACCCACTGCAGCTGCCACTGAAGATCGTTTGATCGCCCTTTTGCAAAAAGCCCGGCGATCCATGGGATCCGGTATTGGTTTTGACGATTCTGTCATCTTTTTCCTTTCTTTTGTTTCCGGCATGGCCGGTGACAACCCCATGTCCGCACCATCGATACTGATCCAGTTCTTCCAAATCTTTCACACTGATTTCCGACCAGTCCACTGTCCCCTGCTCACTGACCCTACGGCTCCACAATACTCACCGTGGGTGGGGACAGCTTGAAATAATAGGTGGTTGTGTCGTCCGCCACCCCTTTCAACAGAAACGACTTGTTGATGGTGAACAGCAGGGTCGGCTGATAATCCGTCGATTCATTGACCGTTATGGGACCAATGGAAAATGTCTCCGTACGGGCTTTTTCAAATGCACCCCAGTCATCCACACTGAATACATAGGCCGCCTGTGCCCCGGCATTCGTGGTCGGGTCATTGGCCACATGGGTGGCGCCGCCAAACGTGCCTGCCGTCGTGTAATAGGTGTTTCCGCTGTAACTCAGAGTCCCGGTCATCGTAAAGGAATTTAAAAACGTTACCTCGATCCTGCTGTAGGTCCCGGCGGGGAGATTCACATCGCCGATATCGGGGAACGTCCCCCCCTTGACCACATCCAGGCGTGCCGATCCTGAAAAGATCGTCACCCATGAACTCCCGTTAAACATACGTATAGTGGTGACTGTCACACTAAAGTCACTAAATGACGCTCCGACACTGCTGCTGGTGGCCAACGTAGTAGCCGCCAGTGACACGGTCACCTGATGGGTGTCAGATCCCAGAGACATGCCGCTGGTGCGTGTGGCCGTCACCGTGGGACTCCCGGTCACAGTGTCCTTGTAATAGAATGTGGCGCTGCTGCTCCCGTCGGCTATGGTCACCTCGGTAATTGCGGTAGTCCCGGCCGCATCACTGTAAAAAGTGGTCGTGCCCGTGGAGTTGCTGGTGAGGTTAAAGACCGTGTTCTGATTGACATGAACCGCGATTCCCTGTGTATCCTGGCCGGTCAGGGTAAACGCACTGCTCACATGACCGACATTCAAAGATGCAGGACCCGTCAAAGCAACCTGTGTGGGCAGGTTCATGGTCCACTGGGCGTAGAGGGTGGCGGTTGTGGCCAGGTCCCAGTTTTTAGCACTGGCCATGGCCGTTGTGTAATACTGGATTCCGGATCCGCCGGTTCCCGTGTAGTAACCGCCAAACGTGTAGCCGGCACGCGTCGGTGCATTGGCCGCGGGCATGGCCGAACCGTAGGTGGCATTCACACTGCTGCTGCCGCCGGTCCCGCTCTGCTTGTCAAAAGTCACAGTGTAGGCATTGGCCGTCCATTCGGCATACAAACTCATGGCCGCGTTGCCCGAATAGGTTGCTCCCGCATCGTAATGGGTACCCGACCCATCGGCGGCTGTGTTCCAGCCATTATACGTGTAGCCGGTCCCGGCCAGGCTGCCCGTGTTGTTTTGCAGGGTCAGGGGCACGCCGTAAATCTTGGTCTGTGCGTCCGGCGCCGTGCCGGATGTGGCGCCGTTGGCGTTGTAGGAAACCGGGTAGGATTCAACACCCGTAAAGTCTGAAAAACTTTCCACAGTCCCGAAAAAAGTGTTGTTGGCGGTATTGACGGCACCCAGTGAAGTCCAAGCGCTTTCACTGTAGGCGGCGCCATAAATATCCGCTTCCGAGCCCTCTACGTCGTCTTGAACGTAGTTGAAGGTGGTGTCACAGGAAAAATCTGTTATCCCGCTCTGGTTCACGGTCCAGTAGCGCTTCAGATAGTCTGTGCTGCTGGTGTTGTTCGGCTGCTTGCTGTTGGTTACCGTCACACCGGCCCAGGCGGAATTGAAGGTGCCGCCAGTAAAATTCAGGGTGGCGGGGCTGTACTCCGCCGTTCCCGTGTTGTCCCCCAGTGGGAAGACGAAGGAACCGGTTCCTCTGAAGATCTTCTTCAGGATGCCGATTCCGTTGGTAACGATCATGTTGGATGTGGATAGTGTTCCGCCGATGGTGGCGTTGTCCCCCAGGGTGAGGTCGTTGTCCCCGAGAGCTATCAAACCATTGGTGAAGGTCAGGGTGTTGTCTACGCCAATCGCCCCGGCGAGCGTCTTGACACCCCCGCCGTCGATTGTCAATGCATAAAAAGCATTCGCAGCGGTCCCCTCGATCGTTTGATCTCCTCCGTCAAAGGTCACCTTATGATCGTTGTGGGTGAATGTTCCGTCATTGTCCCAGTTCCCGCCGACGGTGATGTCCCCGGAAAGGGAAAGCGCAGCACCAGCTGCGATGCTCACGTGATGGTAGTCCGAAGCACTGGTAAAGGTACCGTCATTGACGGCGAGTCGGTTGTCCACCGTCAGGGACGTCGCCCCGGATGCGTTTACGGAATCCGAGTTGGCAATGGTCAGGTTATAAGGATTCAACGTACCTGTGATGGTCTGGGCGGAGGTTCCGTCCAGCGCAATGGTCCCGGTACCCTTCGTGAACGTTCCCAGGTAATAGGTGCTGAACAGGCTCAGGTTACCCGCGCCTACAAAGGTTGTCGAACCGCCCGAGGCGTCGTAGGCGCCGTTGCAGTCTACGGACCCCGTCCCGCCGATGGTCAGCGTGCCGGTGTTGACAGTGGTTCCGGCAACGGTCACGGTATGCGCGCCCGCTCCGAAATCAGCGTTTAAAAACAGGTTGCCGCTCATGGTCAGGTTGGAAGAAAGCGTCGAACCCGCGTCCGTGGCCAGCACGACATGGTTGACCGTCGGGCTTCCGAAAATGGTCGGGGAATTGCCCTCCGCGTATCCGGTGGTATCGGAATAGTCGGGAATACCGACATTGCCCGAAGAACCGGGCGCAACGTTCCGGCTCCAGTTGCTGACCGTAGCCCAGGCTGTGCTATCGCTGCCGATCCAGGTGTTAAAGGCGGTTGAAGGCACCCAGTCGTCCGCCGGGTCCATGGTTTCGGAGAGCGCACCGTTATAGCTGTTGGGCGTCTGGTCGTAGAGGATAGTCTGCCCGTCTACAGCCTGCTGATCCATGCGGTAACAGGCCACAAGTCCGGTTTCATCCCCCTGCACGGATTTGCACATATTGTCGCGTATCTGGGCTGCCGTGCGCACGACATTCCAGACGCGAACTTCGTCTATTTGACCGTTGAATAGCCGCTTGTCCCCAGCATTATAGTATGGTGAGATATCAAAATTCCCGGCACCCGCGCCTTTGGCAATGTTTCCCGACGCGTCTTCTTGGGCATTCAATACTCCGTTGACATAAATTTGCATTTTCGAACCGTTGTAAACAGCGGCGATATGACACCAATCGCCAACGGCGATTTCATCAGTGGCGGCACCGGTCAGCTTTGTATCTGTTCCACCGAGGTTGAGCATCAATTGCGGAGCATTATTTTCTACGCCACCATCTCCTAAACGAAGAAGGATACTGTTGCCGTTAATTTGATCCGTCTCATCTCCGAGAATGTTGCGGATACCAAAGGTTCCTCCGCCTAACGCTCCCGGTTTAATCCAGGCTTCGAGAGTCATTGTGCTTTTACCGACTAAAGAGTCTCTCAAAGAAGACCCGCAATCCACAGTATCATCGGTCCCGTCGAATTCCAAAGCATTGCCAGGCCCGCTCATAGCCCCGGAGGTCTGCCATGCGGGGCCGTTGGTCAGCGTGCCGTCGTTGCTGTTGCCGCTGGAATCAGAGGCCGTGGTGCCGGTGCCGGTGTCCAGTTTATAATATCCCGCCAGACCGGCTTCGTTCCCCTGCAGTTCACGGTGCATGTTGGCTCGGATTTGGACTTCGGTACGGGCCGTGTTCCACATGCGGATTTCGTCCATTTTGCCCTGGAAATAGTTTGCCCCCGATTTTCCGATGGTTATGTTCGTGGCGTTGAATGCCGTATCGGTGGTTACGGACACGTGTTGCCATTTACCGCTTTTGATGGCAGTTGTTTCTACGCCATTGATGCGGATGGTGGTTGCAAAACCCGTAGCGGTCAAGGTGCCCGCGTTTGCCCAAATGTAGTGCGTGCCGCCATCCAGATCGATAAAATACTCCGTGGTGGTCGCTGGATAAACCCAGAACTCCACGGATTTCACGGCATCGGTTCTAGCGCCCACATTCACGTAATCATCGGTTCCGTCGAAGCTGAGCGCATTATTTCCGCTGACCCGAATATCTTTGCTGGTGCTACCCAATTCCATGCCCCTGGATTCTGTGGCCGTGAGGGTTGGCGTGCCGAAGGTATCGTCCCGGTAGTAAAAGGTGACGGCGCTTGAACCGTCGCTAATGGTAACTTGCGTGATGGATGCGGTTCCGGCGGTATCGCTGTAGAACTCCCCGGAGGGGTTTGGAGTCAAATCGAAAACCGTATTCGCGGTGACGGTTCCGGAACTGCCGGAGCCGTCTACGCTGGTCAGTGTGAAGCTTCCGATAGCGTCTTTAAGTACTGTTGCCGGTCCACTGAGCGATACCTGGGTTGGAATATTGGCGGAGTAGGCCCCGATGCCGGTGTTTTGATCGGCAGTTCTGACAACCCCGCGCTGGTCGGTGTACTGTCCGTCGATTAGAGGGCTGCTATTCCAGTTTGACGCAGGTGGAATGCCCGTCGTAGCGCTTCCCGCGGCAAAGCTCCCCTCACCCAGGGCCAGGGTGTAGGTGCCGTTGGTGCTGCCGTTTAGGGCGAGGGCGGAGGAAAGATTCAAGCTTCCGGAAACGACGTTTCCGCCCTGGGTCCAGCTTTTTTCATCTATGGTACCTGAATTGTAATGTGTATTGTAAAGAATGCTCCTGTCTGAATTGAACCCGCCCGTGGCATCGGCAGCAACATTATGAATATTCAACCACATTATAGCCGTTGTCCGTTAATGTTCCGGAAGATGCGTAGTAATAATCATCCGGGAGATCGGTACCGCTTCCTCTGAAATTATTACACAACAGGCTGTTACTTATGGAAAGGCCCCCACTCCCAGAGAAGTAAATGCCACCCCCGTAATAATCCCCTGAATCGTTATTTTTGCAATGGTTTCCGGAGATTGTGCAATTCTTGACGGTTGTTGTACCCGAGGTTGAAATAAATAAACCACCGCCGTTATAATCACTTGTATTTCCGGATATTGTGGTGTTGAAAAAATCAGCACCCTGCAATGAATACACACCACCGCCATTGTTGGTTGAATGATTTCCTGAAATGGTAGAGTTATTGACGTTTAATGACCCTGGGAAATTATTTGAATTGTATATCCCGCCACCTTCCCCCGAATTATCCGTTACAGCAACACTATTGAGTGTTAAATGCCCATCATTATTCCAAATACCGCCACCCGCCCCTCCAGTTTTCCCGTGCCTGACGGTTATATTTTCGAGGGTAACGGTTTTATCACCTACTATAATGAAAACGCGATGATCGGCCGTTCCGGCGGATGCTGCCGCTTGAATGATGGTCCTGCCCGCACCATTTCCGGTAATTGTCAGGTTCTTGTTAATTAGTGCCCGAACGAAAACTGTCTTTTTCGCCAATCTCTGCGTCAGATAAAAATTTTAATCCTCGAAATACCAAACGTATTCCTGTGGTTAAAATTTTGATCTTCCTTGACCTTGACAAAAAATCCTAGTTTTCGTTCAGAC
>JAERTK010000095.1 GCA_016844935.1 Desulfobacteraceae bacterium
TTTCAGCTGGAAGCTGTCTCCCTTGAAAGGACATTGGTATATTCCCCCGAAAAGGTGATTTTTCCCATTTTCAGAAGAATTCTTAACATATTTACAAAATGCTGTCAATAGCAGTATCAAGATATCCGGTACGGCCTATAAAAGGGATCATTCCATTGTATATATGAATCCGATTCACCGAGCACTTCAGGCGTAGTCAAAAATTCACGCAAATGGTTCACGAGGGTGCGCAGTTTCTCTGCGAGAACCGAATCCTCATTCTCTGCGTAGAGTTTGATCACTTCAAGGCCAGGCACAATTGATTCACACGCATCGTAAAGATCGTTTTTCAGGAAAGTCCTACGGAGTGCCACCAATTGTCCCTCGGATGATACTTTCCCATTGGTCGTCCATCGGATATGGCGATAAAACCTTAGACAACGGGAGTTTACGTTTTGCTGTTCCAAGGGCAAGTAACCTCTGAGAATTTGATACGCACGATCCGTGAACACTCTATCAGAAGCCTGCTCCATATTGAATGACAGCAAGGGCTCGCCGAGGAATACTTCGCAGCGGTCCTGATTGACCAAGCGTTTTGCCTCACCCTGATCTTGTAGTTTGACAATCAGCTCCTTGAAGTCCCTAAAATCCCTCAATATGAAGATTTCATTCAAGCCATGTGCCGGGAAAAGACGCAATGTCGAATCTTGACGTCGTACCTGGCCTATGAAAAGGGGTAATTGAAGGTTTTTCAGCCATTCCAGTTCATGGCCCTGATATGAAAGAGGGTATCGCGACTCGGTTTTGAATTGGACATAGAAAGACTTCTCCGCGTAAACACACCTGCTTTTCTGGTCAGGACGCAATAGAGTAGCGACAGCATCCAAGCCAAAATCTTCCTGTCGCGGAATGGGTGCTACAGCTGCAAGCGACTTAAGCAGCAAAATGCCCAATTCCTCGTTCAAGTCCCCTATACGGTAGCTCCTCAGCCGGCGGCCAGTCATGCCATCCTCCATTCAATTCACAAATATATCAAAAGCTGCCGTTTCGCGTAACGTAACCGGTGGTGTCAAAAATGGCGCGCCTGCAGGGAAGCGAATGGCACTACGCTTTTGAGAGTCCGAATTTACGCGATTGTTGGGCGTGCGCTCAGTCATGTCGCTCATCAAGGAACCGTCTAGTGTGTCTTGTTTCAATGATCGATCTGTAGGCTTCCGGGTACGAGACTTCGTCGCTAACGTCGACGATTTCATTCTTCGATAGATAGGTCAGAGCTGGATTGAGCCTCCTCGTGCTCCAACCAAGTTCCGCCAGAAGCTGCTGAAAGGAGAACTGGTTGCGCATTTGGTGTGGACCGTTCACCAGCGCTTGTGCAACTTCGCAAGCATCCTCGGGCGGGTGCCAACCCATGTAAAGACGGTCAAAGCTCCAGAACATCTCATCGTTCGGCCGGACAACGTGGATGGGTATGTCCAAGCCACTTATCACAGATACGAGGTTTCTGCTTTGGAGAGCTTCAACAGCCTGTCGCGCGGGAATCGGGTCCAATCCGTGGTCACTACAAAGATCGGCGAACGACTGCTTGGGCATTTGCAAGACGCCCGTGTCTGAGCTAGTCACAAGCGCCTCGAGAATCTGAATTGAAGATGGGCTCAGGCCGGCAAAGAGACCTTTCGCAAGAACAGCCTCCAACTCGCGGACCAAGACGGTAACTAGCGACTCACGCGCCACCTTTTTCGACTCGGTGCTGATTGCCTTTGATCTACTGTCGATCTCCAGGTCGAACTGAGCCCTTACCAATCGCTTGTCGAGATCAAAGGGCAGATTTTTCAAATCGCCGTAGGCCGAATTGAAGACAGGGACAATGCTGTCCTCGCCTACGGTTTCAAGCGCGAAGCCATACTCCACAAGCACATTTGGATTGACCGTAAACCGGCCCTCACTGTATTCACCTACGAGGGTCAGATCCGGAACGAAGATCGTACAGCACCGGATCTTGGATGCTATGGCATCAGGAATGCCGGGCGAACCAGACAGACCCCGGGTCGCTTCGTCCACACGAAACGGCAACGAGGTCTTCTTTGCGGCCCGGCGCAAACAATCCCCTATGAAGTTTCGGTTGGTCTTGGGAAGTGAGTCCGTTTGCCAGGAAAAAAAGACAGTCAGCGCTCGCATGTTCAATTTCCCTCCTATGCCGCCCAACGAAGGGGGGGTTAAGTATCATTTTCCGCAATTTGGGGTCATATCGTCGTCCCCCCAGATTTGATGAGCTTTTTTTTGAGAACAAGTAGTGCCGCTGTTTCAGCAAGGGCCTTATCTTTTCTTTTTAACTCTTTCTCCAAAGCCCGAATCCGGTTGGTGTCTGCAGCATTACGTTTTCGTTTTTTGGCAGTGGTAACATTGTCAAGGCCGTTAAGCATTTACAGCCGCCACTGCTGCAGATGGGTTTCATGAAGCCCTTTGCTGCGCAAAAAAGCGCCAAGTTGTTCATCAGAAAGAGAAGCAGCTTCAAGAACGACCGCAAGTTTTTTTTCAGTTTTCCAATCCTCAGGACGTTTAGCGGTCTTGGTATGCCTCATATGAACCTCTTTGTCATAGGTGTTGTTGGAAAAGCCAATAAAAGGCTCAATACCAGCATTTCGCAACCATTTTGACAGGGTTGATTGAGGTACGTCAACCTGTTTCGATAATGCACAGGCAGAAATGGGATCTGTACCGCTCATTTTCTGAATCATTTTTCGTTTGAACATATCCGAATAAACCATGTTGACCTCCAAGGCCCCCAAATAAAGAGAAAAGGGTCTTCGCAGCAAGAATTTTCGCCGCCGTGCCCAGGCCCCCCGGGGGGGCCTGGCACGACTCCTATGCTACGAATTGGAGGTGACAACTATTCTGACACAGGGGGCTTTGAGGTGAAGGTGGAATTTGTTGGATTTGCCGCAGGGTTTGTAGCGGAACGTATCTGGAGTCCCGACCAGCAAATTAAGAAGTTGCCGGACGGAAAGATCCATCTCTCCTTCAGCGCCTCCTCCGAGCCCGAGTTGGTGGCATGGCTCCTCTCTTTTGGAGATGAGGCCCGGCTACTTGAGCCGTATTGGTTGGTGGAGAAGGTGAAAGGACAGATAACGCGGATGAAAGAGAGATATTGAGATCTGCTACGGCCAAAGCATAATTAAAAATCATCTCTTGACATTAGTACCATTTCATAGCACCATCGACCCATGAAACACAGGCACCAGAAAACGCTTGAACGAATCTTCTCACACCCTGTAAGCGCAAATATCAAATGGCAGGATATAGAAGCGTTGTTCAGTTCTCTTGGGGCTGAGTTGGCTGAACGGGAAGGCTCTCGGATTGAGGTATTTCTTTTCAATGAGGTTCGTGTCTATCATCGACCTCACCCTAGCCCTGATACTGACAAAGGTTGTGTGGCAAGTATAAGAAAATGGTTAAAAGAAAATGGGGTGTTGCCATGATGAATTTGATGAAAATTAATAATATTGATGCTGTGATCAAGTATGATCCCGAAATTGAAATGTTTCGGGGTGAATTCGTTGAACTAAACGGGGGGGCTGATTTTTATGCCAAGGATATTGAAAGTTTAAAAAAAGAAGGCGCTATCTCTCTCAAAGTTTTTCTTGATGCTTGCAAAAAACGTAATATTGAACCAAAAAAGAAATATTCAGGGAAATTTAATGTGCGCGTACCTTCCGATCTTCATGCAAATATTGCCAATGCGGCTATGGCTGAAGGGAAAAGTTTAAACCAATGGATCGTAGATACGTTAGAATATGCTGTTCATATTTAGTGTCTGAACGAAAATAGAATTTTTTGTCAAGGTCAAAGAAGATCAAAATTTTAACCACAGGAATACGTTTGCTATTTTGAGGATTAAAATTTTTATCTGACGCAGAGATTGGCGAAAAAGACAGTTTTCGTTTGGGCACTATTTAATCCTCTTGGCGCCGTGACGGAACTGAAACTCAAGGCTGCTCAGGCTTCGTATACTGGACACTGTGGGTAATGACAGGAAACCTGCCTATTTTCAATTTCACGAATTGAAGGCGGTCTCTTTTCACACAAATCCTGCCGGTTTGAGCACCTGGGAAAAAAGGGACAGCCCGCTGGTTCCACATCCTGTGATCTGATTTTCCAGCCCTCACGCCACTGACCGGCGGCACTGTCCAAT
>JAERTK010000096.1 GCA_016844935.1 Desulfobacteraceae bacterium
AAATGAAGCGGAATTTGAAGAGCGCATTCTGGATATTTACGGCCAAAGCCAAACCGATGACGATGTGACCACGGCCTTTGACCGCCTGGGAGATGAGCTGCTGGCGGCCCGGAACCAGTACGACAAAATCAAGCAACTGGATGCGGACCTGTTTTCAACGGATTATGAAATATAAATAAAATGAACGAATTACTTCAATTTGCTGAACGTATCATTGAAGGCTCTGACGGCATTGTGGAGTGGGATGGGAATCAAAAGGGCTTTGAGGCCCTGCTCTCCGGGGAGGTTCAAAAGGGACTGGGCCTTCCCGATTCCCTGCTGCGTATTTCGGAACCGGGGCAGGGGGAAGGGATTTTTGGGGACTCCAAAACCCTGACCATGGGTTACGGCACCGAACTGCTGGACCGGTTCATTCCCATGGCCCTTCGCATGGGGTGCGCGGCGGCCGTGGCCATGCCCACCGCCGCGTCGCCCAAGAAAACCGCCCTGGATGTGGGGTCCCGCTTTGCCTTTACCAACAGTGCCTTTCGAGAGAAAGCCACCCACAAAAGCACCGTGGATTACTGGCTCTGGTCCCTGGAGGTGACCGCGGACGCGGACGAGCGGCGGCAGCTTCAGTACCACACCTGCATATCCCGGCATCAGGTGCACTGCCCCGCGCTTTCGGAACTGATTCCAGCCCAGGCGGCGCAATGGGAACCCTTGAATCTGAAACCCTCCGAAGTTTCCCCGGAAGAACTGGACCGGCTTTTTGTCACCGCCTGCCATCGCACCCTCGGGGCTCTGGAAGAAGGGCTCTCCGAGTTTAAAACCACCATTTCGCGGCACCATTTGCGGGACATGGAGCGTATTGAAACCTATTTCCTGGACCTCAAGAAGGAAATGGCGGATGAAATCGAACGGCGGAAACTGACCGGGTCGGACCTGGCGGTTCGAAGGGAAAAAATGGCGCAGCTCTCCCGGGAAAAGGCCGCCAAAATATCGGCCCTGAAAGACAAATACCGGCTTCGCGTTTCCCTTCGTCCACTGACCCTGCTTTTGGCCCGACTGCCGGTCATTCGCTGTGAAGTGCTGGTGAAACGCCGCAAAAAGGAGCGGCGCATCAGCGTGATATACAACCTGCTCTCAAAGGATTTCGACCCCATGGCCTGTGAGGCCTGCGGCACGGAGACCTATTCTCCGGGGTTTTGTGACCATAGCCTGCACCTGCTGTGCCCCGCATGTCTTGCATCCTTTACACACAAAAAAACCTGTCCCCGCTGCCGCGGCCGGAGACCCCCGCAAACGGTTCAAAGCGTTCTCAAAGAACTGGGCATTAAAAAAGGAGCATAACCGATGCATGACACCCCTGTAACGGAACTGGCAACGATCTTGCTGGACCCCGTATCGGAGAAAGTGAAAGCGTTGATCCGGGTTCAAAAGGCCCTCAAAACTTCTGGATGCCGCGGCCAAGGATCAGCGGGATCACGCCAGTGCCTGCCGACTGGTATTTAATCCTCGTAGGGCCGTTGCCTGTAATCGACGTTTAAAGACATTCAATTAATTTCACCATATCATTCACCCTGGCCCTTAACCGGTGAAGGATTCTGAAGGGGTTCTCCTGTCACCATTTGAACCCGATTCGGTACTTTGTTCGCAGGGCTTCGCAGCCCGTCACCCGCCTGCCATAACCAATTCCACTTGAAGCACATGCTTTCCCATTGGAGTAGTGCCTATTTCTTGGCTACGAATACAGTTGAAGGCACTGCGGGCAGGTCAGCGCGACGGCAGCACACCTGCACAGGGTCCGGTAGGAACATACCGGGTATTAAACTTAACTACTTGAATACACTCAAACTATGCGACTTCGTGTCGCAACGGTAAGCTCACCAGCGCCTGCACCGGCCCCCGCGAAAACCGCAGGACTTTCAGGCGTCTGGTGCAGCGTATGGTGCGATTCAAGTGCAATTATTTAATATCGTTGTGATTTTATCTACAGCTGTCAAGGCGACGGGTTATGATCGGCGACCACCTTTATTTCCAAACGGCACCCCAGTGCCTGCGCATATTTCTTCAGGGTTGCAATAGAAGGGGAATGCTTTCCGCTGCTTAAGGAGGATTCAAGCCTTGTGACGGCGGGGGCCTTCGTCCCCATGCGCTCTGCAATCTCCGCCTGTGTCAAGCCCGCACTCTGACGTGCCTTCAGAAGATCACGAAGCAGGGTAAACTCCGTTTCAAGGGCCTCGTAAGCAACTCTGACATCCTTTCTCTTCAATGCCTTCTTTTTCAGTTCAGAATGATCCATCTTGCATCACCTCATTCATTCGGTTTCTTGCGATGTTTATCTCTTTCTTGGGGGTCTTTTGGGTTTTCTTTATGAATACATGCAGCATGATGATTTTCCTGCCGGATTTTGTGCAGAAGAAAACACGGGCGATCCCTTCCTTGCTTTTGATCCGTAATTCAAAAAGAGCATTTCCAAACGACTTCGTATGGGGCGGACCCAGGTTCGGACCAAACTCAATCATCAAATCGGTTAATCGCAAGTACCGCGCCAGCAATCCATCTGGAAGCGCAAGAATTTCCTGTTCCACCTTTGCGCTGAAATATTTAATGTGCCATTGCATGGTTGAAATATAACAAATATGTTATCTCCGGTCAACATTTCCCGCAAATGTTTTTTGACCATCTTCCCGGCATGCCGTGCGTTACCGCCTGTAAAGCCGTTGCATTAACTTTTCCTTGCCGCCTTTTGGCTTAAACTTTGGCCCCGGTTTGGCTCCCGGCGCCTTTCTTTCGATTCCCACGTGGGTAATGAAGTAACATTTGCTAACATAAGTCCTTAACAACGGTTTTCAAATTCTGAGGTATTGGCCTTGCTTCACTGTGTATTTTCAGCCATTCGGTCCTTCTCTTTTTCGGTAACGCTCGGTTTCACTGGCGCGTGATAAAACGGCCCCAACGGACACGGGGATCAATACACAACTGGGAAATGGTGTCTTTTATTTCTTGGAAGGCTTGAAATTCAAGGTTTATATGGGAAAATATAACTTTTGGATTAACGCCTGAAAAGGGTTCGATCGCAAGATGTAGTGGCATTGGATAATGGGAAATGCCAGATTCAACGTTTATCGGATGACATATGTGGTCCGTATTTTCGCGTTTGGGCTGCGTGACGTAAGGTGAAATCGCGATCTTTACGCCGTCTGCTCCAGTGGTTTGTTGGCCATTCATTCAATTCTGTCATGCTTTTAGAGACGATACTCTCCTCAAAGGTGCCTTAATTAGCTATCCGTAATTGTTTGGTCGAGCCACTTGCATATTGTTCTACCAAAATCGAATTTTGCCGGTTCGACAAGCAAATTATGAGCAGCTTCAGGGAAAGGCAAAAAATCGTATCTATTTTCTTCCGCCCAATTTTGAAGTATTTTGAATTCAAAGAAATAGTCCTTTCCTGCGGCGGCAACAGCAACGGGAGTTGAAGAAATTTTAGCAGCCTTGAGTTTGAATCCGGGGAGGACCATCTGCCTAATGGCTTTGGACGATTCCAAGCAAAGCTTTTCAAAATGATCTTCAATTTCTTCAGGAGAGATTTGATCGAAAAACAAACGATGGCACATCGCTTGACCCCTGATTGCAGTCATCCGCCCAAAGGTTCCCGCTAAACCCGCTATCGGCTGATGACAGGCATATTTTAGCAGCAGCCTGAGACTGCCGCCCATGCCCGGACAGGGGGCTATCAACAATGCAGCAGGAGCTTCCTTCTTCTCCAAATACTTTTGCACTATCAGCCCTCCCATGGAATGACCAATCAGAATTGGTTTAGCAGGGGTCAATTCAGCGACGGCGGATTCCACAGCGGTGACGTAGTCCATGATTCCCATGCCGGCAACGCGCTCCGATTTCCTGGCTCCATGACCTGGAAGATCGAAAGCGTAACTGCTAAAACCTTTCTCAGCAAGATACTTCATAAGTGGTTCCCAACACCAGGCGCCATGCCAGGCTCCATGGATAAACAGCAGCGGTGGCCGGGAGCTTTCTCCAATACCTTTTTTCTCCATCATCTCTCTCATGGCCAATCTCCTATCAAGGGATACAGTTCCTGGCGATAAAGAGCTTACGCTTTTTTCCATATATGCCATATTTGGCCAACGATAAGCTCAGCGGCCCCTCCACTGGCCCCTGCCGGAACCGCCAGACTTCCTAGGGGTCCGCTGAAGCGCTTGGTTGGCCGCAAATTGTTCAGTTAATAGCACGGAATTACAGAGGAAATAGTTTTTGACTTTGCCTCTCGGATATAGCGTTATTTCCTCTGTAGATTTTACCCATGCCTTTCACATTCCGCAGAATGTCATACGGAAAAACAGGGTTGTGCAACGTTCCTTTAAAAAAAATTTTTCTTTATTCGCCGGTTGATTAATTTTTTCGGACGTATTAATATGTACCAAAAAGCAGTACATACCAGGAGGCGCCCTATGGAAACTGTTAGCGTAAACCAGTTTCGCTCAAAGATGAAAAACTTTGTCGAACAGGCGGCCAGTGCACACCTGCCACTTAAAGTAACCCGCCGTAGTGGGGGCGATTTTATTGTAATCAGTGCGGAAGATTGGGAGCGTAATCAGGAAACTCTTTATATTCTCCAAAATTCCAGCCTGATGAAGCAAATTTTCGAATCTGCTCGCACGCATGTAGAACGTTCCGGTTATACACCAACGGATGGGGAAATAAATGAGATCCTTGGTGTTTGAAGGTAG
>JAERTK010000097.1 GCA_016844935.1 Desulfobacteraceae bacterium
AGAGGCCGCCGAGAGCAACAGCAAAATATTGCCGGCGATTAAAAAAATGATAAGGGATGTTGAATTCACGGCAAAGATATCGACCTTGTTTCGTTCAGCAGAAGCAAGATAAATGCCAACTGTCATTTGCGGTCATAGATCACAGCAGTAACCACAGTCCATACAGATAAAGAATTCTTTTCCATCACGCCTGTTACAAGATACTTTGTCAAACCGGCTGTCGATGATTTTGTGGCAACCGGCACAGTGAGACAGCTTGATCGCAGTTTTTACATTCTTACAGACAGGATTTGAGCAACGCCAGTAGGTTGTTGCGTAGGCAGCTTGACCGGGATTAACCTGAGGTGTTTTGCTGAAAATCAAAGGTGAACCGCAACCTTCTGTTTTTCCATAACCACACACCAGTCGCTCTGCGATTTCATTCCATCTATTGAAAGCGCCCATTGCTTGTACGAAATCCTTGTTCAAAGAGATATCATCACTCGAAATGCCAAATTCCTCCCTTAAAAAAGTGAAAAAATAATTGTCGATTTGTGCTCCACCTTCAACATTTAGCAGCTTTGTTCGTTCATTGCATTGTCGATTTCGACAGAGCATGTAAATTTCCCCATCTTCCCGTCTTTTCAGCTGCCTTCCTTCACAAAATACCAAATTACTATTAGAAATTTGAAAATTTTTGCTTTTGTAGTCAGATATGCAACCAGGAAAAATAAGGTTTGAGATTGGCCTTTTGGAGCTCAAATTATAATTAAATGCCCTGTTTACTATTTCTTTTAAGAGATCATCCAGGATGTCCTTTACCGTTATTTTTCGGTGTTCGTTTTTGGCTTTTAGCAGAGCCAAGACCATTTCACAGTTGAAGTATCTGTTTTTCTGAAATGAAGATTTCACTTTCGCATACGATTCCTCGTCTAAAGGAACCCGACCATTTTTTAAATAGGTAAGGCAGAATGTTTCAGGAGGAAGATAGAAATGAGAAAATTTGACGAAATTTTCAAGGGGAAAAGTATCTGCCAATTCCTCCAGAAAAGTGTCTTGAAACGATGACAGCTTTTTTAGTATTGCTGGGTGCGTTTCAAAAACTGTCCATACATTCCTACATTCAGCTTTTCTTTTGTTGCGAAATCCTAACGCCATTTCCATCAAGGCAGTTAGAATATCTTCATCTAAAACAGCTACTCCTTCTCTGATATCACTAGAGATGTCCTCAAGTAATAAGAAATAGATGCTTCGGGGAAATTCTATTTCTTTCATATTTGTAATAGTGAATGCTTTTAGCTTTTCCCATGTCATATCTTCGGATAATACACGATTTTGAATCAGTATTTTCGATATGGAAAGCGCTTCTTCCTCATTCATATTGAATTTGTCAAAAATATCCATCTTAAGTTCATCAATACGTTGTTTTTCTACATATGTTTGCTTTAAATCTCTATATTTCTTATTAGTAAAAAAATTCTTGTTCTTGTTGTAAAGTTTATCGGCCTCTTCAAAACGGTATGATTCTAAAAATGCTTCGATATCTTTAAAAACCTTAGCCGTTAATTCTTTACGTTGCTTTTCCTGGTAATCTTGCTTCAATTTCTTATATTCCAGCTCATTGATATAATCTTTATTTTTAATATAAAATTGGTCCGCTTCATCAAATTGATATGATTCCAGTAAAGATTTGATATTTTCAAAAGTATTGGCAAATTTTTCCTTATGTTGCTTTTCCAGGTATTTCTGTTCCAATTTCTTATATTCCTGACCGTTGATGTAGTCTTTGTTTCTGATGTAAAATTGCTCTGCTTCATCAAAAAAATATGATTCCAAGAGCGCTTTAATGTCCTCCATGCCATAAAGAATTATACTTTTTTGATCCCTCAAATCGAATATTTCAGAAAAGAGCTGTTTTGATCTATATTCGTTTCCTACGGATTCATTCATAAGAACAATAAATTCCTTATCTGTGAGCTCTTTTTCAGCACGTGTTAACCACTTTAATGCCTCTTGAACATCCCCATACTTTTCCAAACATCCAATAATGTTGAATTTGAAATCCGGTCTATGTTTTGTGCTCAAGATTTATTTCTCCTTATTCAGAGCGGTTTAATCAAGTACGCTACTGTGTTTTAATAGAAGGTTTATTTTGGTTTATTGGTTGTTTGGTTGTTCAGGAATTGAGAAAGCGGCATTCTTCGCTTTGCAGGCTTTCCACCATTGTTGGCGGGTATTCTCTGATATCCGGCTGATTTTTACATTCTCAGGTCCGGAGCCGTCATGAATATCCAGACCAATGCCAAAATCCATACCGCCTATATCTGTCAGAATATAGCGATCATGTAGCTCCTCCCAGGGCCAGAAAATGAAATTCACTGTTATGCCCGTTGGAAGGCTCGTTGAAAGATTTTTTTTACAGAGCAGTTCCACATGGTGAGGTGCGAGCCTGTTGCCCATATGATAATTTATTTTGTTGATTGAGGGACTGAACTCTCGCTTTGAAAAAAAATCCGCAAGTCCAATGATGAGTTGTAGCCATCGAAATTTCTCAGGGTCAAAATTCCGATCAATCAGAATGACCTCACGGGCGCAATCAAGCATCGGCTTTATTGCCGTAATCATGCTTTGAGGGTTCCTTTCAACCATTTTATCCAGCGGAATATTCCATCGGGGATTTTCCGTGAACTCATGCTCGTTTTTAAGTATGCATTCATCGTCCCCATCATAGCCGTCTGTAATGATGGCCTCAAAAGGGCGGTCCTCATGGGCTGCAATGGCATGGTCAAGCCAGTCTTCACTTCCAATTACGGGCACTGAGTTCCTGCAATAAATCGCTTTTTTGGTGAGCTTTTCAATCCCTGCAACCAGACGCTTTTTTTCAACTTGACCGTTATCGGAGTGCTTAATTGCTACACGAGCAAATTTCATCCACTTTTTCCTGGGAATGTCTGAGAAAAGTCTGCCATGTTCTCTTCCAAATGTTGCAAGGAAAAACCGAAGATCTTGGTAATTTGTGCAGAGCATGGGAGAAACCGCGAATTCGTAAACCATCAGTAGAGTAGCTCCTCTTCTCGTTCGTCGAAAAAACCTTTAGGCCATTGATCTTGAAATTCACCCTCATTATCAATATTAAGCCGAGACACCCGCATTCCATCAGACCCAGGTTCCAGGTAATACACTGCGAGGCTTTCAGGCGACAAAGGCCACCTACCAGGAGGCAGGGTGCCTTCGCTGGTTTCTCGAATCCTCCGAAGCAACCTGAGCATGAGATGCTCACTGTGGGTCTCAAGCAGGAACACGATGTCCTTTCCCTGACTTTCAGCTATGAAAAGATCGCCTAACGCCACCTGAAATGCAGGGTGGATATGCAATTCGGGTTGTTCGATGATCACAATACCGCTTCTTGTATGAACCGCAGATACGATAACAGGGACAACCTGCGATATCCCGATCCCCACTTCACTCGGGAAAACTTCGATACTGTTATGTTTGTCTTTCAGGGCCACCCTTTTTTTAATGGGCAAACTCATTAACGAGGCTATCCCCTCCAGGTCTTCATCCAACATTTGGCCCCCTGTTACTGCGGTCATGAAGGGGTTATCGACAGGAACTTCTCTGTATTCCATCACGGTCACCGTGTAACCGGAATTGAGATGGTCGCTGCTCCCCAACCATTTGTTGACCTTTCCAACAAAGGATGGCTCAGAGTTATGCAGCACATCCCATGCCGCCAGGCCCGTGGACCAACGGGAATCGTCAGGGGATTTTGCGGCCTGGAAACTCCTAGGCGGCAGCTCGCGAAGAGGGCCGACATAACACAGCTTTCCAAGAGATTCTTTGAGTGAAGATATCAAGGCTCCTATGAGCGAACTAGCCATCAAGCCAAAGAACAAATCCTCACCTTCAGATTCACCCCCGCTTTTCCCCTTAAGGACAAAGGTTTCTCTCAACATGGAAAGAATGGAGGAGTGCGCTAGTGGGATTACGGTTTCGACATTGCTGTCCGGTTCCAGCGTATCAGATTGCTGGAATTCTGACTCATTCCCTTCTCTCTCGATATCTTTCTGGTAGGTATTTACGGGTGGTAAATCAGACCGGGCATCAGCATTATCTCCTTCGATTTGCCCTTCTTTTTCTTGACCTTCCGGATATTCTTCATAATCGTCATGCTCTTCCACACCGTAATCGTCGGCAAAGAAGTCTGATTCCATATCATCCATCGAATCCCCCCAGTCCTCATGCATATCGACAAGAGGAGGTATATATTCGAAAGACTCAGAGTCCTCGTATCCGTCTTCAACCGCAGATTCCTCTGGATCGGATTTTGGAATATCTAACCCTAGAAATTCCAGGCGCTCAAAGTTGTGGTGCTCATTTTTTTTCTGAATGCGTGATAAAACAGGGGTGTTAAAGAAGGTTAGTTCAATTTTGTTATGGCTCTGGTCAGGTCTGAATCTACAAAAAACGCTCTCGCTAACCCCAATTTCAAACACGTCGACAATTGGATAGTTCGCCATCTTATCCCATTTAAGTTCAATCTTGATCCAACCCGTCTCTATGGGATTGAGTATTTCGTTGATATTGTCTTCGTAAGTATATGTGAACTCCATAAAATCGTTTGAGTTCGGCAGAAAATCTGAAAGATCAATGTCTTTGACATCAAGGTCAAATCGAAGTGATATTGAAAGATCAAGGTTTCGATTGTGTACCAGACTGGCAAAACCGCCAAGATCGAGCGCGCTTCCACCCAGAATTGTCATGCCCGGATCAATATTACCTCTTTCAATAATCTCGCGGGCATAATGTAATGCCTGAACAATGGTGCTTTTCCCGGAGCTGTTTGCCCCAAACAGAAGCGTAATGGGCTTGAAATCGATTTTGATGGGTTTGCTGATGCCTTTGAAGTTTTCGATGGTGATCGCTGTAATGAGCATTAAAGTTCTCCTCGGAAGGCGCGTTGGGATAATGTTGCAAGAAGTTCAGTACTCTGCCATAAAGCCAGAGTCAGATGCTTCTTTTTTCTCATCAAAGCTTTCACGAAATCTGAGTATCTATTCTGCAATTCGACCGGTGGTATTAAGATCTTCATATCTTGAAGTTCTTGAGCATTTATGTTGGCCATTCCTATGATACTTTTACACATATTAATGAGCGTAGCTTTTCCATGTTTCGAATTAAGATATGATGAAATATAGTATGGATTAGATTTTCTGTTTGAACGTACTCGAATCAAATACCCTGCAAAAGCAACAGGCTTATCTCGACTGTAAACTGTAGTTTTTCCAACCAGTTCTTTACTGTTTGTTCTATTAAAAAGAAGATCTCCTTTCTTAACAAGATACTTTTCTTTTTCCTTTTCGTTTAGGTCGATATACTTGAGATTCGTTAAGTCAAGGTTCCCTGTATAAGTGATATTGTTCATTCTGAGTAATGGAAATTCGCCATTAGCCTCATTCGCCTTTTTTGAAGTCCCGTATTTCACATCACGTACAAGATCTCTAATCGAACCCAAAGGCCACCCATTCGGATTTGTCAAAGGATCTCCAAACATATCCAGAAAAACCGACCGCAACAATTGATCAGTAAGTTTTATCGCCTGTTGTCGTTTGCGGCGGATTTCATCGGCCTTGTCGAGGATGGTGGCGATGCGTTTCTGTTTTGTTAGCGGAGGCAATGGAATCTCTAACTCACGGAGAGTTTTGATCCGAATACCCTTGACGGTTGCTCCCTTCCCATACGACTCAATATATGATGATTTTGATAGAAGGAATCTAAAAAGATATCCCCTATCAACTCTTTTGTAATCTTTGATAAGTAGTGCTTTCAAATCTTGATTAATTGCGACATTTAAAAGATTTATGGCAACTTTTCCTAAAGCCATTCTCGTTGGCACGATAATGTTGCCAGCAGGGATAACATTCGTTGCAGATTCCGCCACACCTTGATCCGTTATGCTTTCTTTTGTTTTTGATAGCCTTGTAGTTGAAAAATCTTTCACGGTCGCCCACGGGATGTTCCCATCCCAATAGGCGGGATTGTCGCGGCGAGGAGTACCACCCCCTATAATTTGTACCAAATCTCCCAGAAAAGCCTTTTTCATCCCAGCATCCCCTCCAGTTCTTCCATGTCGTTAATGATCTCCACTTGCAACTTTTTCATGCGAGAAAGGATCACCTTGGGGGGATCGTACACCTCCTTTTCGTAAACGATTTCTTTGTAACGGTTGATGGACAGGTCATACTTGTTTTCTCGGATTTCTTTCGCGGGAACAAAGAAGGCCTTTGAGGTTCTATCTGTATCTTCCTTGGGGTCTTTGACCTTCCATCTCTCAATCAGGTCGGGAAGGTCGTTTTGTTCGATCTTTTCGCGTTTGTCGTCCAGGGAAAAGCCGTCGGCTTGGACATCGTAATAGAAAACATGGTCTGTGCTGCCACCCTTGGTGAAGACGATGATTCCGGTTGAGACACCAGCGTAAGGTTTGAAAACACCGGAGGGGAGGGAGATCACCGCTTCCAGCTGGTTTTCGTCCACCAGGGCCTTGCGAAGGGCCAGGTGGGCCTTGGAAGAACCGAAAAGGACTCCGTCCGGAACGATGGTAGCGGAGCGCCCGCCCATTTTGAGCATGCGGAGGATCAGAGTCACGAACAGGAGTTCGGTCTTTTTGGTTTTGACCCGGCTTAGGAGCGACGGGTGAACATCATCGTAGTCCAGGCTTCCTTTGAAAGGCGGATTGGCTAGGATGACATCGAAATAATCCCCGGCAAATTCCGGGAAACGTTCGGGGAAGTTGTTGCTGAGAGTGTCCTGGTAATGAATGTTCGGCGCTTCCAGGCCATGGAGAAGCAGGTTCATGGAGGCAATCCGCAGCATGGTGGCGTCAAAATCAAAACCGTTAAACATCCGGTTCCGAATGTGATCCATGTGGGGGAAAAGCTTGTCGCCGGTGTAATGACTGATGCCATCATCGTCGGTGATCATGGTTTCGGGAGAGGTGTAGGTTTCCATCAAATATTCCATGGCCGAGACCAGGAATCCGGCGGTTCCGCAGGCCGGGTCACCGATAGTATCTTCGGGTTTGGGATCCACGATTTCCACCATTTTTCGGATAATGTGGCGGGGGGTGCGGAACTGACCGTTGATGCCGGCGGTGGTGAGCTTGCCAAGGAGGTATTCGTAAAGGTCGCCCTTGGTGTCCCCTTCAGTCAGGGGAAGGTTATTGATCATGTTGACGGCCGAGACCAACAAACTGGGCTTCTGGATCATGAGTTGGGCATCCTTCATGTATTCGCCGAACCTGGCACCATCCACGGCTATGCTCCTGAAATGGGGGAACACCCTGTCACGAACAAGCTTGAGCATTTCCTCGGCTGGTGTAAGGTTCTTAAGATGGGACCAGCGGCATTCCTGATCTCTATCCGAGAAAATGGGGTGAAAGGGTTTATTTGTACGCCGAGCCTTTTTTTCTTCCCGGGTCTCCCGGATGTCCAAAAGGCGGGAGAACATGAGAAAAGAGATCTGCTCGATGACCATGAGCGGGTTGGTGATCCCGCCAGTCCAGAATTCGGTCCAGAGTTTGTCTACCTGATTACGCAATTCACCGTTGATCATACTGTTTTTCACTCCTATTCTTTTGTGGATGCCGCGGCCCCAGGACTCGATGAGAGTAGTGGTCATGGGCCTTATCCTTTTCCGCGGGGAGTTGCGGCTGAAATGTGGAAATGACCTCGATCAGAGCTTCGACCGAACGCTCATCAGAGAAGACACCATCCAGTCCGTCGCTGTACAAGGTTGTGAAAGGAGGCTCATAAAGGGCCTCAATTTCGATGGAACCATAGCGGTTGATATGGTTCTTTAAAAGGTTCAGGAAGCTTACCTGGTTGGCAGTCAGCCGAGGATGTTTGACCACGAAATCAGCAAACCGTTTATTCACTGCTTCCGCATCTACCCCGATGATGGACCGGATGGCGTGGTCGAGGGGTTCGGCGGTTTCGAAGAATTCCCTCAAAACCTTCTGGTCCACAGCAGGGTTCTGGGTGAGGACCAGGGAGACCAGGGCCTTTAGATCCCCATCCGAGACGGTCTTTCCGGCTTTGATTTTCTGAAGGGTGATGTTGTCGTCAAAAACCTTGAGGATAGCCTCCTGAATTTTCTTGCGAAAGCCCGGCATGTCTGAAAATTTCGGGGTGGTCAGAATCCGTTTGTATTCTTCCTCGCCATCCGCAACATCGATATGTTTCGGGGGCTCCGGCTCATAGCCCGGTTTGATCGCGTATTTCATAATGCCCCGAAGTTCCCTGCGCACCATTTCCAATGCCTCCACTGATACCGTTTTCCAGAAATCGACGTCTTTGACGCGATTAATGACCTGGGCCTTTTCACGAACCGGATTGAGGTGCATCGAAACACGGCTGATTTGGTCTAACATCTGGTCCTTGAAATCGGCGAACCTACCAGACTTTTTTAAGCGTTCGGTTTGAAGGGTGGTGACCAGAAGATCAAAGCGGTAGGCTTCGGCGTAGCTGCGGATATCCACCCATTTCATGAGCGGCGCCATCTCTTGATGAAGCAACTGCTCGGTCCCCGGTGCAAACTGCTGGAGAGTTTCGGGTTTGGACAACTCCCGTTTTTCTCGCCACTTTTCGCGAACACTGATGGTATCCTCTGAAAGCCTCTCAAGATCTTCTCTGATCAGTGGAATGGTCAAGTTGAAAACCTCGGGTTTTCCCTGGTTCAGGGCCGTGCGTGCCAGGTCCATCCGGGCTTCAAAGAGCTGCTGCATGAGGGATTTGGATGAAGACGGCTCGACCTTTTTGTAATGCTTGGCGAAATATTCAAAATTGCCCCAGTGATCAAAGATCCTGAAATGGGTCTTGTTTTTCCCGGGACCAAACAGATTCAGGCATAGCCGAGTCCCACGGCCGATCATCTGTTCAAACTTGACCAGGGAACGGATCGGTTTGGCAAAAGCGAGGTTTACGAGCTCGGGCACATCAATGCCGGTGTCGAGCATGTCCACGGAAATGGCGATCCGGGGGCCGCTGTTCTTGTGCCTCTTGAAGTCATCGATCATCTGTTCGGCGCGTGGGTCATAATTGTCAATGACCCGGCAGAACCTGCCCCCGTACTGAGGATACAGTTCGTCAAAGATCTCGGAGAGCAGGACTGCATGGTTGTGATTCCGGGCGAAAATAATAGATTTTCCAGGTGCCTGACCGGTTTCATCCAGGATGCCGCTTTCCATCAAATTTCGGAGGATAGCGCGGTTGGTGTCCCGGTTGAAGATTTGCTTGTCAATATGGTGATTTTCATAATTGAAAACCTCCGGGTCTTCCCCGTCTTCCTCTAACTGGCGTTTCTGCTTTTCCGTCAGATCCTTGTACTTGATGCCTTCCCTGAGAAAACGGGTGGTGTGGCTGTAAACCTCGTAAGGAACAAGGTACTCTTCTTCCACTGCCTGGTCCAGTGAGTAATAGGCGGTGGGGGTTTTCTCCTCGCAGAGAAACATGCGGAAGGTGTTACGGGAGATGAAATCCACCGGCGTCGCCGTAAGCCCAATCTGGAGTCCGTCAAAATAGCGAAACATATCCCGATAGCGGTTGTAGATACTTCGATGGGATTCGTCGGCGATGAGCAGATCGAAAAAACCCACATCAAAAGTCTGATATATTCTATTCATGGCCGGGTAGGTGGCGAGATAGATCCTCTGGTTGCGGTCCCTAGCCGTGTGGGCCGAAACGATGGTCATGGGCTCATTAAGAAAATCGTTATATGCATTTTTTGCCTGTTTTCGGAGTTCTTTACGGTCACATAGAAACAGGACCCGTTTGATCCATTTGGCGCGATAGAACAACTCCGTGAGGGCAATGGCCACCCTGGTTTTTCCGGTTCCAGTGGCCTGCACAATGAGCGCTTTCCGACGTTTGGTGGCGTATGTTTCTGTGATCCGTTTGATGGCTTCTACCTGATAAAGCCTGTCTACGATGTCGGTCCTTGGAGCAAGTGTATTCAATGGGACCCTGTTTTTTCGCTGATAAACGAGATATTGAAGACTGTCCTTCGAGTAAAACCCGAAAAGCGGCCGGGGCGGATACCCTTGCGCATCGTCCCACAGGAAAATATCAAAACCGTTGGTATAGAAGATGGCTGGACGATGACCGAGCATTTTTTCCAGACCGTCTGCATAAAGTCTTGCCTGTTCCCGGCCGATCTGAGCATTTTTCGCGGTCTTCTTGGCTTCTATGACCGCAAGGGGCAGGCCGTTGTCATCCCAAAGCACATAATCCCCATACCCTTTGCCCGTTGCCGTAGGCTGGTGGTCGATCGGTTCCTCCTGGGTCACTTCAGATGTATCGGCGCCGCCGGCCCCAACATCCCATCCCGCGGCAGCAAGCTCCGTATCGATCAAGCGTTTACGTGTCGTGGTTTCGTCAAAGCCAAGTATATCAGCGGCAGCTTTACCTGCATTGAGAATGGCCTCAAGTTCCTCGATCTTTGTTTCAGCGGCCAGGGCCTGAGAACGGGCTGCCTCAAGTTCAGTCAACAATGACTGCATTTCTCTTTCGTTTGCCGCAAGTGTTCCCTGTAGGATATGGCGATGCTCCTTGACTGCTTCGGGTGAGTGGGATGGTTTTTCTGGCGGAACATAGGGTTGATAGGCATCTTTGTTTCCCCCGTTCATCAGAAAAAACCAACAGCCCAACTGAAAAGCGTCTTCCAAAAGACCCATGATATTGAACCGCGAGATGGATTCCCCATGGGCTGCCTTGTTGCCCGCAAGACGGATTCCATGAAAGGCATTGAGGACTGCTGAAGGGATGCTTTGTTTCAGTTTTTCGGTTTGAAGAAGGTCATACAGGGAGGCCTGAAACGGTTCGTTGAGTCCTTTCTGATTATAAAACCGATGGATCATGGCCTCGGCATAGGCTCTCAGTTTTACAAGGGCGCTTGGCGGGTCGGCCCAGGTGTATTGTTCAGCGAATCCGCCCAGACCAGCGAGTTCAGGCCATCTTTCGCGAAGGAATTCAAAATTTTTTGATTTCATGATAATCCCGTTCATGAACAGCCAACGAGCAAGGGTCGTGCCAAATCTCAAACAAGGTTGTATTTTTTCATCCAGTTTGAAAATGTCTGATAGCTGGGAAGGCCCACCAGTTTGGCGGCGTTTGTTTTGTTGCCGTGGGCTTCATCCAGGGCCCGCTTAAGGTAATGCCGGGCCAGCTTATCAACCAATTCCGGTAGTTTGACGCCATCCTTCAGGTTCAGGTTCAGGAGTGCTTCTTCTCCGGAACGGGGCATGGAAATTATGGCCTCCCGGATATCCTCGATACCGATAGTTTCCCCGCCGGACCAGAGCGCAGCCCGCATCAGGGTATTTTGAAGTTCCCGTACATTGCCCGGCCAGTCGTATTGAAGCATAAGATTTTTTGCGCCTGAAGAAAGTTTTTTGCGTGTATTGCCGGTATGCCGTTCATTTTCAGCATAGATTCGGTTAAGCAGAAAATCCATGATCAATCCCACATCCCCGGCCCGATCCCTGAGGGGCGGAATTTTGAGTACGGCCACCGCGATGCGATAGAAGAGGTCTTCCCGGAATCGACCTTCTGCGATTTCTTGAAGCAGATTCCTGTGGGTCGCTGCAATGATTCGGGTGTCAAAGGATAGGGCCTTGGTTGATCCGATTCGAGTAACTTCCTTTTCCTGAATCGACCTTAAAAGCTTCACCTGAGCGGACAGGGGCAGTTCGCCGATTTCATCCAGAAAAAGGGTTCCACCATCAGCTGCTTCAAAATAACCCTTTCTTTGCCGATCTGCGCCGGTGAAAGCCCCTCTTTCGAAACCGAACAGCTCAGATTCGATCAGTTCACCTGGAATGGCCCCGCAATTGACCGGAACAAATGGGTTTTCCTGTCGCCAACTTGCCTGGTGAATGGCCCGCGCCAGAAGTTCCTTGCCGGTTCCTGTTTCGCCTTCGATCAGTACGGGAACAGCGTGGGGTGCTACGTGTCGAGCTTTCAGGATCAACCGTTTCATGACGGCGCTACGATGAACCAGATGTGCGAATTCCGGGGCCTCCGGCGGCAGACCTTCGGCAAGCTGTTCAAGCCGGTTATCCTCGTGTCTCAAAAGGTCCGGAATAAATTCCGCGGAGATATCAAAAGGAAAAGAAACGGTTTTGACGCCTTCTTGAATCGAGGATTCAATCAGCCTGGCAGGAAAGCGGGTTTTGGCCAGAATAATCCAAACAGCGGCCATGGCAGGGGTTCCGGGACTCAGATGAAAACTGAGAGTGATATCCTTGCCATGGCGGGAACGGATATTTGTTATGGCTCTTGTGGCGACTTCGTAAATTTCAGAAAATTGGGTGGGACCTGTCAGTTTCTCAGCGTATAAAACGATGGTAGTTGTGGTGAGCGTACGTAGCCAATTTACATAACGGTCAGTCTCCACAGCAGGCAGATCGCTGACCAGACAGACTTCACCAAAGTCCATTGCCTTGATCGCTTGCCCAATGGGGCCGAGGCCATCTTTTTCAGATCCTTTGGAGGCCCTAATATCTGTAAATCCGATCCAGCTTGCCAAAACTCTTTTCATGATATTGTGACTATAGGATTTTTTAAAATTTTGCAAGGATTCTTAATGTTAGAAAGAGATATGCCAATATATCCTAATTTTTTCCCTTATTGCTTAAGGTTCATGTTCAAGGACCGATACACATTTGCAGCACATGCAGCGTCCCCAGGGTTAACCGGAGCGATCTGATCCGGGTCAAATTTGCAGTTTGAGCGTTGAATGTGGCATTCCAGCTACCGCTGAGGTCACGGTCTTGGATTGGTCTAGTAAAGGCGTCTCATCATATTTTCCTTCGCTGATCCTGATGGTGGTCCCGGAAGTTGCGGCGGTCAGTGCCGCCTGAATGGAAGTGTAACAGGGATTGCTTTCGCCGCAGGTTGTATCCGCCTGGCTGACATAGATGAGTTCACCACCGTTTCATCCGAGGGACCGGCGGTCTGTTCCGTGACATAAATAATACCGTTTTTCCGGTCAAATGCCACGGCTCCCAGTTCCGGACATGCCCCGTCCAGCAAAACACTTGTCAGATCCATGGTTTCCTAAGGCAGCACCGTCCAAGGTTGTCGGGTGCCTGCTATGACCTCCTTCAGATCTTCCGGGTCATAGAAAAGGATCTGGGCGGCATAAGGATGGGCATGATATCCCTTGTACATATCGCAGGGATCCCCACCGCATTCAGTTTGTGTGCCGTAACAACTCTCCCCCAACCCTTTGACGCCGAATATGAGGATCGCGCTTCCCGCGGTTGTTTGAATCCAGGCGCCGCCGACCCAGTTGTCTTTGGCGCGGTAGTTGGGGAAATGACAAACGCTTGAATCGGTCCATACGCAGTCATAAATCTCGGGATAATAGAGCAGGGCCAGCGCGCTCAGATTTTGTCCGGAAGGGGGTGGGTTTCCGTCCTCCCATGGCGCAAGGGCGTACAAGGTTGGCCCCTGGCTTCCGCCCAGAGCCCCGCCTTCACGGTGGTTTCCGGCAATAAGCCACTTCCCGTCAAGATGCTTGGATGCGAAATCTCGAGGGGCCTTGAAAAGATAGTTGCAGGTGCGTGCATTATGAAAAAGAACATGATGCCGTTCTCCCACATGCCATACCCCTTGTGCATGGGTCATATCCGTGTTGCTCCACCCCAGGGAATCCTGATCATATGCGGTGGCGTTGTACCAGTCCC